>QIAH01000422.1 GCA_003225465.1 Acidobacteriota bacterium
CTTCGCCGAGCGCGCCACTCCGCGCACCTTGCCTTCCATCCGCGTAAAAAGGGTAACCAGCAGGTCGGCCTCGCGCAGAGGGTACGTACGCAGGACGATTGCTTCCGACTCCTTCAGTGCCATGGAAGCCCAGCAGACTAGCTTTTGATTGTAACGGATTGAGGCGTAAACCGTCAGCCGGATGGTTTAGGTTCCAGGCCCCGCTTGGGACTTTCAGATTCTGGGTTTTCGCCGTTCCCAACGAGCGCGCGTTTTAGCGTTGTCCTCGGCTCTACGCCCAGAGTTCGGGGCTCAAAAGAGTGCCGTCTTTATGAGGTCGCAATCCGCGACCTCAAGCAAAAGGCGCAGGTTAGGACAATTCACCTTGCGCCTTGAACTCAACGTAGAGATAAGAACACACTGATAGCGGGTGACTGAAAGCTGACAGCTACCGGCCGTAATACTTCGCGTTCCGCTCCGTGAAATCCTTCCACTTTTCCGGCAGATCATCGAGCGCGAAAATCGCCGACACCGGGCACACCGGCACGCACGCACCGCAGTCAATGCACTCCACCGGATCGATGTAGAGCAGTTCTTCCGTCGCGTAAGCGGGTTCGTCTTTCTTGGGGTGGATGCAATCCACCGGGCACGCGTCCACGCAAGCGGTGTCCTTCGTCCCGATACAGGGTTCTGCGATCACATAGGTCATGTTGTGTCTGTCTCCTGAAACTCTCTGCGGGTCTTAAAAGAACCACAGATTCTAGCAAGAATCACGCTGGGAATACAGCGTGGAACTCTTGGCGAAACCGCTGGAAATGCCCGGTGAAAGACTGTTCGTCACCGTAACGCTCCGGCGATTTCGGGTGAACCTCAACCGCGGCTTCCGGCCAATTCCCGGGCCTGGCTCGACTGGTACTCCACAATGTACCCAGCAAGGGCGCTGGCAGCCACGGTCAATGGGCTGGCCAAGTACATCTGACCCGGGCCACTGCGGCCTGGGAAATTCCGGTTCTGGGCGCTGATGACGACCTGGTCCGGGCGCGTTGAAACCCCGGGCCCGGCATTGATACACGCCCCACAACTCGGTTCGATTACCCTCGCTCCAGCCTTTTGAAAAATCTCCAGGTATCCCTTCTTTAGACAATACTCGCGCGTGTCCTGCGAGCCGAACTGAATATAGAACTGCACGGACTCGGCCACTCGCTTGCCTTGCTTTAGCCCATCGGCCAGTACCTCGGCGTACATATCCATGTCTTCATTCTTGCCCGCCGTGCAGGTCCCACCGTACGCCAACTCCACCGGCACGGGAGTATTCAGATCACGAATAAACTTGCCATTCCCGGGGTCGCCCGGAGTCGCCACCATGGGCGCAATCTCGGCGGCATCGAGTTCAATCACCTGCGCGTACTCAGCGTCATGGTCGCTGTGCAGTCCACGTATCATTTCCGCAGCCTCGCGCCGGTTCATGCCCCGTCGCTCCATCAGGAAATCGATCACCTTGGCGTCCGGAGCGACAATTCCAGTGAAGCCGCCAATCTCCGCCGCCATATTGGTCATGGTCGCGCGCTCGTCCACGCTCAATGCCTCGACCGCTTCGCCTGCATATTCCATGACCTTAGCTAACGCCTTGCCGCTGCGCACGTAATCCAGGCTCAAGATTTTCAGGATGAAATCCTTCGCCGTGACGTTCGGCTGTTTTTCGCCGCGAATGACAATTTTCACGGACTCCGGCACTCGTACGCGCACATCCTTCGTGATCCAACTGTTAAACACGTCCGTTGTGCCAATTCCAAACGCCACGCACCCGATCGCTCCCACATGCGGAGTGTGCGAGTCTGACCCGACATTCACCTGCCCAGGCAGCGCGTACGACTCCAGCATCACCGAATGGCAAATTCCTTCCGAGCCCTTCCGATCCTTGAGCTCGCCATGCAGCTTGATGCCCTGCGCTTTCGCGAAGTCTTCCTGCTTCAACTTGAGCTGGGTCGCAAGATCGAGCAGTCCGATTTTCTTCTTCTCCTCCGAAAGCACTTCGTCCAAAAACGTCAGATGGTCCCGAAAGAAACGGATGCTGGAAGCATCGTTGACCGGCACGCCTTTCCCAACATAGTGCTCGTAGAAGATCGCGGCCATGGGCGTGACATACTCATGGCTGAAGCGTAGATCCACGCGAGTAAACCCGGTGTCTCCCGGCTTTACCGCTTCCACGCCTACCTGTCCTTCGGGCGTGACTATATGTTTCGCGAAGATTTTCTCTGCCAGCGTCATCGGCCGCTTCCCGGTCTGAATCGGCGGCAAAAACACCTTCTTCCGCATGCGAGCCACATTGAACGGGAACAACCCACCATACTCAATCACTTGACGAGTAATGTCATCTTCTCCCGCGGTGAACTCGCTGAGAGCAATCTCCTGTCCCGCGCGAATCTTGTCGATCAACGAGAAATCCGTCGAGGTCAGCAGGCCCAGGTTCTGGCAATTCTGCTTGTAAATACGCTCGATGTTCTCCGCAATTACCACCTGGATCCCAGCCGACATCTCCGCATAAGGCGACTGTTCCCGGCTCGATCCCTTCCCACGCCGTTTCCCGCTGACCGAACATACAAAACGGCCGCGCTTCACATCGCCCCGGGCAACGGGGAGCACGTTCCCGCACTTCAAGCCCATGTACGGAATCTCGCCCAAGGTCTGATCAAAGTAGAAGCAGTAATGCGCCGGTGTGATCTCGTCCGTCGAAATGTCATCGCGCAGCTTGGGATTGTTCGCAGGATTTGTCGCGTCCCACGCAAGGTCCTCTCCCGCGAGTTGACGTCGGATCAGTTCGGGATCTTCGGTAAGAAACAGGATGCGTCCGGACAATCGAAGTCGGTCAGGACGTTTCGTGATATCACGTTCAAGCAGTGGTTGAATCACAGTGGAAGACCTATCTCAGAATCTTGAAGACCGCCCAGAACCGGCGTGAGGAGCTTCGCCAGGGTTCATCGTTTTGCCTTTATTCTACGCCTTGCAATGCCCCAGTACCACAGATGTGCCCGGACAAGGACTTGAAAGTTCCTCGGGGTGCCCCACCCTGAACTCGCGTTCTGTGCAAGTTTAGAGTGGGATTTTTGTCGAGACCGAACAGATTGATGGAAATCATGGAGGGACGTCGGCTAGGAATTTTCGCTGCTGCGGCTTGCCTATTTCCGATACTCTCTCGGATCCGGCAGAGGCTCTAATCCTCGTCCTGCGAAAATCTCCTGGAACTCATGCAGAATTTCCGAGTGAATGAACCCGTTGGTTGCGACAACATCGCGATCCGTGATCGCCAGGGCATGCCCTTCCACTCCGGTCACCTTGCCACCGGCTTCTTCCACGATCAGGATGCCAGCCGCTGTATCCCAGGCATTCAGGTTGAATTCCCAGAATCCATCTAATCGTCCCGCCGCCACCGACGTCAGATCGAGCGCCGCAGACCCCGCTCGCCGCACCCCGTGGCTCCGCAACGTGATCTGATGGTAAAAATAAATATTCGGATTCTTGTGCCGCTTGTGACTGGGAAACCCCGTGCCTACAAGGCTCTGCACAAGCTTTGGGGTTTTCGAAACCGCGATTCGCTCCCCGTTCAGGACAGCTCCCCGCCCCCGTTCCGCCGCGAAGAGTTCATCCCGCGTCGGGTCATAAACGACCGCCGCTTTGCGCTCTCCCTGAAACGCCAGTCCTAGAGAAACGCAAAACACCGGAAATCCATGGGCGAAATTCGTCGTCCCGTCCAGCGGGTCGACATACCACCGGTAGTCCCCGCCCGTTTCGATCCGAGCTCCCTCCTCGCCAATCACGTCATGAGACGGCCACTGTGCCTGAATGCGTTCCAGAATCAACCTTTCTGACGACCGATCCGCCTCGGTCACCAGATCCGCATCGCCTTTGTATTCGATCTTTACTCGGGCGCGAAAATAGTCCATCAGGAGCGCACCGGCCTCGCGCGCGATCGCAGACATCTGCGGAACGAATTCGAAATGGTCAATTTGCTGGGACATGATTCGGCAGCAACTGCGATACGCAGGAAACAGACACCGCCTGTCACCCCGGCCGAGGGACAAACGCACGAACCATCCGCGACAAAAATTACTTGCGCTTTGCCGGGTCTTCGGCGATGTACATGATGTCGTGTTTGAAGATAAACAGATTCGGCGCGCCCTCTCGCGTCAGGCGCACCATATTCTTGTCGTAGTACTCGATCCAGCCACGCACCACTTCCCCGTCCGCAAGTTTGATGCTGACGGGCTTCTGCTTTTCGCCCAGCTGTTTCAGGTACGCGGCTTCTTCAAATGTCTCATCCGGCGGTGGAGTTTTTCCGCCACGCCGAACTGCTCCCGGAGCATTGGCATTGAAAGGCATGTCGCTCATTCTACACCGGGCTGCATACGGGCGCGGAAGGCGCCTTAGAACCAAGTCTCTCTTGCATCGTGCTGTGCCAGATTCCTCCGCCCGCGCTCGGCGGTGGGAATGACAACAGTAAGGGAACTCGGCCGAGTATCGTGCTGCGAGTCACAACCCAATTAGGGCAGTTGAACTCCACAGGTCCCAATCCGTAACCTTCAAATATTGTCATTCCAAATATTGTCATTCCGAAGCCGAACGCGGCGGAGGAATCTCGTTATATTGTCATTCCGAAGCCGAACGCGGCGGAGGAATCTCGTTATATTGTCATTCCGAACCCGAACGCGGCGGAGGTATCTCGTTCGCATCACCGGCCGATTACCAAAAGAGGCCGCCCATCTAACTCAGATTCTGCGTATCGATGAGCAAATTATCTTCGGATCAGAACGTAATTTTCACGCCGAATTCCATTTGCCGGGGCGCCCCATAGTTGTACACGCCAGATCCCGTGCCGATCCGTAATACATCTTTGGCGGATCCCGGAGGAGTTCCATTCGCCGATCCTGCCCCCGCCGTTACCGGCTGACCCGGCCCCGGGTAGTAGTAAGCCAATTGATCCGACGCCGCCTGGAAGTTTGCGAAGTTTAGAAAGTTGTAGAAGCTCGCGCGCGGTTCGATGTTCAGCCGCTCTCCCAATTTGAGCGGCCAGCTGATGGTCGCATCGAGAGACTTAAAACCGGTATTTTCAAATTGGTCGGCTGGAGGCACGATGACGAGTGGCGTCGCCGCTCGCAATGTGGTCAGTTGCGCTCGCGTGAACAGACTGGCCGCTACCAGGGCCTGTCCAGCAGGCGTCAATGAGCCTGCCTGCGTGCTGTTGTACGTTTTAATCGCGGTCGCAAGATCGCTCGCGGAAAGCGCCTTCAACGATCCCGCCCGCACAAATGGGAACAGGTTCGCCGGCGTCCCATCGCCCACAAAGTCTGTCCGGAAAATCTCGCCTGGAGTTGCCTGCGGATTGCCCGAAGGCACCAACAGAGAGGCAATGCTCGGAGCTGGACTGGCATACCTACCGATGAAAGAGAGCTTCGGCCCCCAAACCGAATTCAGGCTCCAACCCGCCGAAAATTGATGCCTGCGATCCAAAGGAGACGGCACTTTATAGCGCTCGGGTGCCTGAAAGTCATAGGCCACGGAACTCTGCGCACAAATTTTGAGTACGTGTACGAGAGCAACACATCGCCGCCCCGGAAGATGAAAAACTGGTGCTCCACACTCTGCTTCAGAGCAATGTGCACCCCGTTGTAGACAGCTTGTCCGATCGAAGACTGAAACTCACCCTGCCCTACCAGGGCGTTCACACCTGCAAACGCGGCTCCAAAATTACGGGGATCAAGGGGAGGATTCGACGCTGGCACTTGCACTCCGATGGACGCGGGCAGTCCCTTTAGAAACGCTACGCCGGAATCCAGGCCATTCACGGCAAAATCATTGATATTCGCATTCGGAACGCTGGAGATGTAGCAACTGACCGCGTTTTGCACGATGGCTCCCGGCGCTAACGGCGTGGTCAGGCAACTCGGCGCTTTCTGCACAATCGTATTGGTAATGGCATTCAGCGCCGCTGTCGGAATCCCGTTGGCATCGACGTACAAGTACCGGGAATCGCCTACATGGTTTTGATCTGCAATGAGTCCGAAGCGCTGGCTCATATTCCGTACATAATCGATGGTGAAAACGCCTCCGCCCCACAACTCGCGCTGCATGCCGAAGCTGATTTGGTAGGAGCGCGGTGTCCGATAATTCGGATCGAATGCGGCCATCCCGCTGACCGGAACACTGAGGGAAAGTGTATTGCCAACGAAATTCGGATTGCCGGAGCTTCCCGCGGCCGCCACGGCGGCCTGATAATCAGCCTGTAACGCGGCTACATCGCTGGCGGCGCTTCCCACGGGCGCCCCACACACTTGGGTGGCTAGATCATGGCCATTGATGGATCGGACGGCGGTCGGCAAACCCCCGGCATTCGGAAAGTAGACTGCGACCGTGCCAGCGGCAGCGCCCGGCGCACACGTGAGTACGTTGGTGCCCGAGTACAGTCCCTGGCTTAGCCGGGCGGGCCGATCCAGTCGCATGTTGCTGAACAGCGAATTGTCATAAAACACGCCCGCGCCAGCCCGGAAAACAGTCCTGCCATTGTGGAAAGGGTCCCAGGCAAATCCAAGCTGGGGACCGAAATCGTAATTTGGCTGCCGCACCGGCCGTCCCAGCGCAATACCCGGCAGATTGGAAAACTGATCCAGCAGATTGCGACCCGAACACGGCAACACATTACTGGGAATGCCCGGGTTCGCCGCGGAACACGGAATCTCACCGAGATCACTATCCACTCGTCCGGTGTCACGCAGATAGTGCACTCCCGCAGTGATTGTCAGGTTCGGAAACATCTTCCAGGAATCGCCGATATACCCCTGCAGTCGGTTGTCTGTCTGCCCTCCATGCGAGAATCCGAATGCAGACTTCTCCGTCGAGAAACCTTGCCCATTGCTGAGGGTTGCAAACAACAACGGATAATCCAGCGGATTGGGATCGGTCCCACCCGCCAGTGCCGTTGTTAATTGCGGCACGACTCCAAAGCGCTTTTCGTACCCGCCCACATTGATCCGGTTTACGCTCGCGCCAAAGCGCAGTGTGTGCTGCCCAGCCCGGCGACTCCCGTCATAACGAAATTCCGTGTTCTCCTGAAACGTTTCCTGCGGCGCGAATGGGCTTCCCCCAAATTGCACCTGACCTCCGGCGAGATCGCTGAACTGTATGTTCGCAGGCAGTCCGAATGCCGAAGTCCCGCCAAATGGCCCCACCGTATCGAGCAGCGAGTTGTGGTAGCGCAAAAATCCGAATCGCAAGCTGTGAATATATTTTCCCCGCGTCAAATCCACGCCGACCGCGTGCGACGGAGAATTGTTGCGGTTCTGGTAAAGCGAATAGTCGTCTCCGAAATTATCGACCGACTTGTTCCAGTTGTAGGCAAACCGGTAGAACGCCCGTGTCTTCGACGATGCTTGCCAATCCAGCTTCCCGATAGCCGAAGTATTGCGGAACGGCGAAGAAAACGAACCGCTGAAAGCCTGAAACGGCGACGGCATCACCACTGCCCGGTTCGCGTCCTGGATCACATGCTCCGCGTCCAGAAAGAAGAAAACCTTGTCCTTGATCAGAGCTCCGCCTAGCCTGCCGCCAAAATCCTCCCGCCGAAATGGAAGATCTTTTCCCCCGGGCTGCCTCGCAAATCCGATGCTCTTGTCGCGGAATAAACCGAACGCCTCTCCGTGCAGTCCGGTCCCACCTGACCCTGTCGTCAGATTGACCGTGCCTGCAGAGGTTGGCCCCGTCGAGACATTCAACATCGCCCTGCTGATTGCAATCTCGCTCGTGGAGCTGAGCGCAACATTCTCAGTCGTGCCGCCCCGGGTCTCGTCATTGAGCTGCACACCGTCCAAAATGTAGAGAGAGTCGAGTCCGCTCTCTTTATGGATGGAAAGCGCGAAATTTCCGGTCTTGGTTGCATCGAGAGACTGCCCATCTTCGATCAACACTCCGGGCTCGAACTGTGCAGTATTCAGGACATCGCGACCATCTATCGGCAGTTCAGCAATCCTCTCTGGAGCGACTTTGCTCAGAAGGGTCGGCGTCCCCGGATCGACCCGAACCAACTTCCGATCCCCATTGGAGGTCTGTCCGTTTCGAACCGTCACGAAAAAGCGGTTGCTTTTGAAATCCTTGACTTCGATCAGGATCGTATAGCTTCCCGCATTGAGAGGTCCGGTACTGTACTTCCCATCTTTATCGGTGGTGAGAGCAACTGGAACTTCGGCGGAGATGGAATTGATGGCCACCTTGGCTCCGGCGACGGGCGCACCGGAGGAATCGATTACCGTTCCCTCAATAGAACCCTTGGGCAATTCGTCTTGAGCAAACCCAATCGTGCCGCTCAAGACCGTGAAAAGTATCAATGAAATGAAGACCAGAGTAAGGCTGGGTTGCCCCCCGCCCGAAGCGCGCAATTTCGACAAACGCTTTCTCCTTCCCACTCCTGAACATGCGGGTATTGCCACATGGAATCGCTTCCCGCGGGAATGGTTGCTTCCGCTTTACAAAGTCGAGTTGACTATCTTACTAAACATGTTGAGAATCTGCCTGCGAAGTGCAGGCAAACGGAAGTGATACGAGCCCCGCGGATTCGTTTGGCAGTCGTCCGGCTGCAATCCAAGAAAAAAGGCGGCCCCGAAAGGAGCCGCCAGGATTGCGGAATTTCTACGCCGTTAGAACTTAACCTCAAGTTCAAGTTGCAGCACGCGTCCGGATACCGCCGATCCCTGGAAGTTCCCGTATGGGCTGCTGGCAGGCGTTACCGTGCTTTGAATGTGGCCGAAAGCACTTCCATCGGCCAGATTGTTGTCGGGGTTCGCGAAGCGTGGATGGTTTAACACGTTGTACGCGTTAGCGCCCATGCTAAACGTCAGCCCACTCTCCGTAATCCGGAAGTTCTTCTTGATGGTCATGTCCATGTCGAAGTATCCCGGTCCACGGAACTGATTCCGCGTGGTGTTCCCGAAGGCTCCAAAGTTGTCTAATGCCGGTGGGTTCTCGCTGAACTGGGCACTGTTCAGACAGGTGATGTCCACCTTGCAACTTGGGATTGACCCTCCGAGGAAGAAGGGCATTACGATGTTTGCCGAGTTATTGCCGGTGGTGTGACTCGTAAGCCCGGTATCGACCACGCTGTATGGCTGCCCGCTGCGCTTGTAGATCACGCCCGATGTCACCCATCCCCCGACCACGCTGCTCAGCAGCCGGTTCCCTTTGAACATGCTCGGCATTTCATAGATGTAGCTGGCCGACAGGTTCTGGCGGAAATCGTAATCGGCGTTTCCATAGTTGTAGCGGCGCAGGTTCTTGGGATCGACCTGATACAAGAACGCTTCACCAGCAGTGTTGAAGCTGTACTGATCGAATCCCGCGTTGGAGATGTCGTCGAGAGCGTGACTCCAGGTGTAATTGATCGAACCCTGCAAGCCTTTGGTCAGACGACGATTCAGCGTCGCTGTCATACCGTTGTAGTTGGAAATACCCTGATTGGTGAGTTCGCGAATTCGACCAAAACGAGAATCTGGCGCCGCGGAGGGCAAGGTACCGAACGGACACACTTTGCAGTAGGCATTGAGACCGTTCTGCTGAACCGCGAGATTACTGCCGTGGTTGCCGACATATCCCAGCGTTGCCACCGTCTTGTCACCGAACGCCTGCTGCACTTCCAGGTTCCATTCTGCGTATCGGGGATTCTTGAAGCTGGGCACGACAGTGTAGTAGTTGGGACCCGTAAAAGTTGGAATTTGAGCCTGAATGCTGCTCAGTGTTCCGCCGT
>QIAH01000423.1 GCA_003225465.1 Acidobacteriota bacterium
TGGAATCGATGCGCTCGCCGGCCACATCCGCACCAGCGGCGTGCAGAACATTTTCTCGCCGAGATCTTCACAGACGTTGCAGGGCAAGGCGCAGGCCTCTTCCACCTCCAGCCTGCGCACCAGCCTCACGGGTCGCATTATGGCGGTTCTGCCGGGAGGCAACCTGGTGGTCGAAGCGGAACGGGAGATCGTCATGAACAATGAAAGGCAGACCATCCTGGTGCGCGGGGTGGTGCGCCCCGGTGATCTGGCTCCTGACAACTCGGTGGCCTCGAACGCGGTCGCAAACCTGGAATTGGAAGTCAAAGGCAAAGGCGTAGTCAGTGAGGGCACACGTCCGCCCAACGTGTTCACGCGCTGGTTGCTGCGTCTGGTGGGCTTCTAGGAATCCTACGATGAACTACCGATCCCTTCTGGTTTTCGCAATGAGCCTCGGGATGGTGCTCTCGACTGCGCTCGCAGAGGAGGAGAGTAAGAAGGCGCTCATCCGGGACATCGCGACTGTCGAAGGCGTGCGCGATAACCCGCTTGTCGGCTACGGCATCGTGGTCGGACTGAAGGGTACCGGTGATAGCCGGCAGACCATTTTCACCGTCCAGACCCTGGCCAATGCTTTGCAGCGTATGGGCGTGCAGATTCCGCCGGGCACGGCGCGCGTGAACAATGTGGCTGCGGTTTTTGTGACAGCGTCCTTGCCGCCTTTCGCCCGTCCGGGAATGCAGCTCGACATCACGGTCTCGTCTGTGGGCGATGCCAAGAGTCTCGAAGGTGGGCTCCTTCTCCTGACCCCGCTCAGCGCGGCTGACGGCCAGGTCTACGCCGCCGCCCAAGGCCCACTCACGATTGGGGGCTATAGCGCTGGAAATTCCGGCAACGCCCGCCAGGTGAATCATCCCACCGTGGGCCGCATTGCGGGCGGCGGACTGGTCGAGCGGCCGGCGCCGGTTGAGCTCCGGACTTTCCCCAAGCTTGCGTTGCTGCTGCGCGAACCCAGCTTTGGTACGGCTTCGGAAATTGCATCTTCGATCAACAAGGATTTCGGACACAGCGTCGCGCTGGCGGCGGACAACCAACGGGTGGAAATTGACCTCGCGTCCGCCAAGGCGACCAACCTAGCCGACCTGATAGCGCATATCGAAGGTCTGGGGGTGACGGTTCATCGGCGCGCGAAGGTGGTCGTGAACGAACGCACGGGCACGATTGTCATGGGAAAGGACGTGCGGGTGGGTGGCGTCTCGATCCTGCACGGAAATCTCTCCATCCAGATCGCAACCCAGTATGAAGTGTCGCAACCAGAGGCTCTTTCGAAGGGACAAACGGCAGTTGTCCCGCAGCAGGACGTGCGCGCCCAGGAAACCCCTGCCAGGCGGGTTGAACTGCGCGAAGGGGCGAGCGTCGAGCAACTGGTCAACGGTCTGCAAGCCATCGGGGCGACCGCACGCGATGTGATCGCGATTCTTCAGGCGGTGAAAGCGGCAGGCGCGCTCGATGCGGATCTGGAGGTGATCTAGGTGAATTCCATCTTACCGGTATATGCCGGGCATTCATCCTTGCCGGGGAAAAGCGAACCGTCGGCTCGTGCGTATAAAGCCGCGCAGGATTTTGAGGCACTTCTTCTGGCCTCGCTTTTGAGCCCGCTTGAGAAAAGCTTCTCGTCGCTGTCCGGACAGGACTCGAGTGGCGACGACTACCACTACATGGGCGTTCAAGCCCTGGCTGGAGCACTCTCCAAATCCGGAGGGATCGGCGTTGCGGACCTGCTGGCGCAGCAACTTCTGCGCACGGAGGTACCGGGCGGGGGGTAGGGGCAATTCAGGACGGCGGCGCACTGTGTCGCCTGGATAATCGGGTAAGTATCGGAAGGAGAATAACATACAAGCTCAAGCCTGGCCGCCCCTTTTGGGCATGAAAGGAACATTAAAGCTTCCTCACCAACTGCCGATGATTCAATTGCAGGGGGAAAGCGTGGCGGAGGGAATGTTATGAGAATCGACCTGAACGCCAAAACGCCGGAACTGCCCGAAAGCCAAAGCTCGACCCAGACGGACTCCGCGAAGCGCCTGTCTTCGGCGGGCATAAACCTTCCCGCAGACGAAGCCACACTTGCCACCCACACACGGGTTCAGGAGCTGCAATCGCAAATGCAACAGATGCCGGAAGATCGAGACGCCAAGGTGGAAGCACTGGCGCGGGCCATCCGGGATGGGCAATACAACGTAGGAGCAGAACAGATCGCCCAGGCGATGTTCTCCGAGATGGCGGCCCGCTCGGTTTTCCGCTAATCGGTCCTCGGCTAATTTGAGCTTGTCATGACGAGCTTTTCGACAGAACGGCTGGAACCGACCTCGCGAGGAGGCACGATTTCGGGGCAGACGGAGCAACGCGATTTTCCCCCGAAGCCACGCCGCCAGCGTCCACCCGTGCACAGCCAGGATAGCCCCGAACGGGACGATCGATCCTCCGAGCCGGCAACCGAGCTCCCCCCGCACCAGCTCGATGATCTGGCGTGAGTCATGACCGAGCAGACACTCTCGATGGAATCTCTGGAGCGGCAGCGTTGTCTTTGGCTGCAGCTGGCCAGCGCACTGGAACGGGCGCAGGGCGCTCTGCTAAGCGGCGAGGTGGCCGTCTTTGAAGAGTGCACGAAGGAGCAGGGCGAATGTTGCCATCGGCTGATTCCCCGGCACGAGCTAGAGCAGGCTCGCGGCCAAGGTCAGCCCACTGCCGCGATCTTGGATGAAATCGAGCGGGCGCAGCAAAGAGTTCGCCATCTCAACCGGGTACATGCCGCCCTGTTGCGACGGGCCAGCCGCTCGGTCGAAATTCTGCGAAACCTGATGCGGCAGACGGGCACGATTTACGCCCCGTCAGTTTCTTGGCAGCAAGGGGGTTCGACCTTGCTGCCTCGAGGATGAACAATGTCCAGTCTCTTTGGCACCTTGTCGATTGCAGTCAGCGGCCTGCTGGCCGAGCAGGGAGCGCTCAACGTCACGAGCAACAACGTGGCCAACGCCAACACGCCTGGATACTCCCGGCAGAGACCCGTGCTGCTCGAAGGCGATCCGGTGCCGGTAGGTCCGTTGCTGTTCGGCAGCGGCGTGGTTTTGGACAGCGTGCAAAGCGTGGGCGATCCCATACTCGAACTCCGGCTCAACGAAGAAACCCAGCAACACAGCCAGCTGGACACCATGGTTTCGGCCATGCAGCAGATCGAAGTCATGTTCAGCGGCGGCACGGCCGACATTGGCAGCCAGATCACAAATTTCTTCAGCAGCCTGCAACAGCTCTCGACCAACCCGGCCAATATGTCGGCGCGTCAAGGGGTGTTAACCGCTGCGGGCAATCTGGCCACCGCGTTTCGCAGCACGGTAAACAATCTCCAGTCCCAGCGCAGCAATCTGGACTTGAGTGTGGGCCAGACCGTGGACCAGATCAACGTGCTCAGCGGTCAGATCGCAACCTTGAACCAGCAGATCAGCGGAATCGAAAATCTCCACCAGGACGCTGGAACGTTCGTCGATCAGCGCACCCAGCTGATTCGCCAGCTATCTGAACTGGTGGACGTATCGGTCGTGAAGAGCGACAACACCCTGACCATCACGACCTCGAGCGGCGATGCTCTGGTGGCTGGCACCAGAAGCTTTGCGCTGACGACGCAGACAGACTTTTCCGGGGTGCAGCACGTCTTCAGCCAGGGCACCGACATCACCGCGAAGCTGGCGGGGGGGAACCTGGCTGGCATTTTTGCGGTACGCGACCAGACGATTCCGGCATTGCGATCCGATCTGGATACATTGGCTGCCGGCTTGGCCACGGCGCTCAACACCGCGCATCACCAGGGCACCGATCTTGCGGGAGTTGCCGGGGGCGATCTGTTCAGTCCTCCTCCGGCGGGGGGAGTCGATGCCGCTGCCAATTTCTCGGTAGTCATTACCGACCCCTCCAAGATTGCCGCCAGCTCCGATGGCAGTGCGGGCAGCAATGGCAATCTCACCCGCTTGCTGGATGTACAAAAGCAGGCTGTGACGGCGGGCCAGTCGCCGACCGACTTCTACGCGGGAATCGTGTTTCGAGTGGGCAGCGACGTCGCCAATGCTTCGGCGGAACGAGACGCGTCCGACTTGATCTTGCGCCAACTCGGAGATCAACGCTCCGCGATCTCGGGTGTTTCAATGGACGAGGAAGCTGCCAACCTCGTTCGCTACGAGCGTGCTTACCAAGCCGCCGCGCACGTCATTACCGTCGTGAACAATATGACCGATGTCGCCATTCAACTGGGGAGGTACTGATTCGTCATGCGCATCAATCCGAACGTTACCGCTGACCTGCTGGCGTCTCTGGCGAATGCCCAGGAAGAGCAAAACAAAGCCATGCTGCAGATGGCTTCCGGACGGCGCGTGAACACGCCTTCGGACGATCCATCCGCAGCGGCCATCCTGGTGCAGAACCAGGCGCAGAGCAGCCAGGCCGATCAATTTCTGCGCAGCGCAGATTCTGTGCAAGCCCAGCTGCAAACCACCGACTCGACTTTGAATTCGGTAGTGCTCGCGCTGCAGAGAGCGATCTCTCTGGGCGTGCAGGGCGCCAACGGAACGCTTTCGGATGCCAATCGCGCATCGGTGGTCGGAGAACTCAACGGGATCCAGGACCAACTGATTGGACTCGCCAACCTCTCGTTTCAGGGCCAGTTCGTTTTCGCCGGCACGGCCACCCAGGCGCAGCCTTTCGTGGCCGACGCGACCCAGCCTTCCGGCGTTCGCTACGACGGAAATGCGGGCACCAATAGCGTGGCCGTAGGGGATGGCGTCAGTATGCAGGTTAATGTACCGGGCTCGCAGATTTTTGCCGCAACGGGGAGCGACATGTTTCAGGCAGTCCATGATCTGATCACGGCCCTGCAGTCCAATACGGGGATCGACACGGCGGTGACCGGCGTGCGCGCCGCATTCGACCACGTCACCGCGCAGCGCGTGTTCTATGGCAATGCGATGAACCAGCTGCAATCCCAGCAGACTTACCTGAACAACGACAAGCTCCTGCTCAGCCAACAGGAGAATGCGGTCGGAGGGGCGGACCTGGCTGCAGCCACCACCAATCTGCTCAGCGCCCAGAATGCCCGCTCGGCGGCCTTGGCGGCCGCCGGAAAAATCTCGCAGTTAAGCCTCTTTGATTACTTGAACTACTAATTCGAGCTATCGGCTGTAGCTCGAACCCTCGGCCCAGGCGTGGGCGGCTTCCAGGTGAGATCGTTCGGCTTCCAGTCGCGCGCGCTCGGTCAGCAGGCACGCTTGCAGCGAGGGCAGCAGGTCACGTACCTGTTCCAGAAGCTTTCGGTACTGGTGGAGGGCGACAGACAACTCAGGATCGGTTTCGGGGATGCCCCCGCTTTGGACTCTCTCGCCTACCCGCAACAGTTCCGATAGAAGAATCGACAAATGTTCCGGCGTGATGCGGATGCAACCGTCATTCGCGGACAGCATTTCCACCAGCTGGCCGAGGTTCCGATTGGCGTGCTGGATCCTCTCCAAGAGCTCCGACACTACGCCCTCCAGTGAGATGGCTGAGTATCTACGCGGGGCGCGGCTGCAGGCGATTGAGTGCCACGACCCTCAGTGAGCTCAAGCTCACGCGTTTCGGCATTCTCCGCTTCGACCCAGGCTGCCCGCACCGAGAGCAGCAGGTCCATTTGCTCGCGCAAAATCTCGGCGGAGGCGCGCACCTGGGCCTCCAACAGACGCTTCAGCACGAGACCGTAGAAACGGTCCAGATTCCGGGCAACGTCGCCGCCGCGCTCGAGATCGAGGCATGCCTGCAGTTGCCCGATCACCAGCAGGGCGTGATTTAAACTCTGGGTCCGCAGCTGAATATCCTGATTGCTTAAGGCGGTAATCGCAGCGCCCAGATCTTTGATCACCTGCTCGTAGAGAAGTACTACTCGCCCAATCGGGCTTGCGCCGCGCGCGGCGTTTTCGCGGTACGCAAACCTGGGGTCGGTGTTCATTTCTGTGCCGTTTGCAGAGTTGCCAGCTGAGCCGTGATCGCCTGTAGCGTCACCGGGTATTGCCGGAGCATGGCATCGATCTGGCTGTATTGAATGATGAGTTGTTGCTGGCGAGCCGCCAGTCGATCTTCGAAATCGGAGATGGTTGTGTGCAGGGTTGTCTGCTGGTTCTTGATCTCCGCCAAATTCTCATTGAGAGCTCCCCTAGTCGGGCTGGTCAGGCTGGTAAGATCTGCGGCGAGTTGCGACCCAAAGCTCGTGGATGAGCCCTGGAAAAAATTCTGGAAGTCCGAATAGTGGCTGGCCAGAACGCTATTCAAGTTCGCCTGATCCACGCTGAGCGTACCGTCGTTGGCCATGTCGATGCCGAGCGAGGCCAGCGACTCATAGCCATTGTTGCTCGACATGGCGTAGGTTACATCCGAAAGCAGACTGGATTGGAGCGAGCGCAATGCGCTGTTGGCCGCCAGCGTTCCGGCGCTATTGGTGGAGGTGTTGTAAGTGAACTGGGCATTGATGGCCCCGATCACCGCGTTGTAGGCGGAGACGAAGTTATTGACAGCCTGGGTCGCACCATTGGTATCCGGGCCGACCGAGATTTGCACTGGAGTATTGGGCGCGCTGCCTACCAAATTCAAGGTAACGCCGCTCAATGCCCCAGTCACGGTATTGGTCGCGCTGCTGAAGGGCACACCATCGATGGTAAGCGAGGCATTCTGGCCGGCTACGGATTTGTGGAAGGTCAATCCGGTGGTGTTTCCCGTAATGGTCAGATCTCCGGGCTGGCCGGTAGTTTTGCTGATCAGGGCCAGGCGCGAGCCGTTCGAATCATTGATTACGCTGGCCGTCACACCCAGTTGCTGGCTATTGATCGTGCTGGCTAGACCGGTCAGGGTATTGTTGCCGCTATCGACGGTGATGTCGGTGCTCTTCGTGCCAACCTGGAGCGTGATGACTCCGGTTTGAAAGTTCGTATTGCCGTTTGCGAGCGCGTCCGTGTACACCGAAGCCGTCGTAGCCAGATTCGTAACCGTCACCAGATGAGTGCCAGCGACCGCTCCCGACTGGGCGCTTGCGGTCAGGATTCCGGTTTGCGACGAAGTTGCCGTGTTTGCCGAAATCGCTCCCGTAATGTCGTGGAGCGATTGCATCGCGGTTTGCAGGGCGCTGAGGCTGGAATTGATGCTGGTCAGGGCATTGCTTTGCGCGGTGAAATTGCTCTGTTGCTGCTGCCACAGGCGT
>QIAH01000425.1 GCA_003225465.1 Acidobacteriota bacterium
GTCTTCGCCGCGGTGTTCACATGGCTGAACCTGCGCGGCATCAAGACTTCCGCGCGCGTGAATACGGGCATGGCGGCGGTGATGAGCGCGGTCATCGTGGTGGTGTTCATTGCTGCGATCCGGTACATCTTCGGGCATCCGCATAACGATCCCATATTTTTCACGCGGCCGTTTTATGATCCTCAGACTTTCACCTACGGCAACCTCTTCGGATGCACCTCGATTGCCGTACTCACCTACATTGGCTTCGATGGAATTTCCACGCTCTCGGAGGAAGCCGAGAA
Source organism: Acidobacteriota bacterium (assembly GCA_003225465.1). Classification (GTDB taxonomy): domain Bacteria; phylum Acidobacteriota; class Terriglobia; order Terriglobales; family Acidobacteriaceae; genus Gp1-AA133. Next base: position 285 of record QIAH01000425.1, read on the forward strand.
TCCCCGCCGCAATATTCTTCTGGCAACGGTGCTCACTTGCCTGGTGATCGGCATTCTCTCCGCCGCCGAAGTGTATATCGCGCAACTGGTATGGCCGGCTTCGCAGCCATTCTCGAATCCGGATACCGCCTATGTGTTTGCGGCCGCGAGGACCTGGGCTCCGCTATTCGGAATTGTCGGCTTCACGTTGCTGGTCGCGAATTTCGGGTCGGGTTTCGGGTCGCAGATCGGGGCGGCTCGCCTGCTTTACGGGATGGGACGCAGCAATGCACTGCCAAAGTCCTTCTTCGGCGCGGTGGACGCAAAAAGCCGCGTGCCTCGCAACAACGTCCTGTTTGTTGGGGCGATTGCCTTGCTGGGCTCGTTTTTCATCAGCTATGGGCGCGGGATTGAACTACTGAATTTTGGCGCTCTGATCGCGTTCATGGGCGTGAATGCGGCGGCCTTCATGCGCTATTTCGTGCGCGAACCGGAAAAGAAGATTTCGAACTTCCTGCCGCCGATCCTCGGTTTCCTGATTTGCCTGGCGCTGTGGTGGAGCCTGAGCCGCGATGCGTGGATCGTTGGTGGAACATGGATGCTGCTCGGCATCGCGTTCGGCGCATGGAAGACGAAGGGGTTCCGGAGCGGCGCCATCAATTTCGAATTGCCTCCGGAGGAAGAGGCCTAGGCTTTCGCGGATTTCTTCGCGTGCTTTGCGGAATTTCTTTGCGGCATTTGCGATTACGAGCTTTCGATAGAAAAACCTTTAACCGCGAAGTTCGCGAAGGAATCGCAGAGGTCGCAAAGAAAAACAAACTCGGGATTTTTGGCACTTCATGATTGTCTGGCGGCTCAGAATTCTTACCCTCAATCCACCTGGGCGCGCTTGCCCAAAGCTTCAGCATTAGCCAGGAGAAACACCGTCATGCCCTCTCTTCGTTACATTCGGCTTATTTACGTTCGTGTGTCCTTGATCGCATTTGTCATTTTCATCGGCTCATTGCCAGTGGCTTCCCAGGCTGCCCCTAAGTCGGTCCAGGAACGGCTCGGCTATCCTGCCTTGGCGCGTTTGCTGATCCTGCACGCGGATGATCTCGGCATGAATCACTCGGTCAACCGCGCGACTTCGGAAGCACTCGAACATCACTGGATTACTTCCGCCAGCATCCTGGTCCCCTGCCCCTGGTTCCTCGAAGCCGCAAATTTCGCCAAGACGCATCCGGACGCGGACCTGGGCATTCACCAGGCCCTCACCAGCGAGTGGACGACTTTCCGCTGGGGTCCGGTCACGTCCAAGGATCAGGTTCCCAGCTTGCTAGATGCGCAAGGATATCTTCCCAGCGACACGCCAGAGGTGGCCAGCAAGGCAAAGAGCGACGAAGTAGAGAGAGAGTTGCGGGCGCAGATCGAGCGCGCTCGCAACCTCAGCGTAAATGTCAGCCACCTTGACAGTCACATGGTCGCACTGTTTCAGACCCCGGAATTGTTCTCGACTTACCAGAAGCTTGGGGCGAGTTTCCGAGTCCCAATCCTCGCGGCCCGCGTCGGCTCCGATCATGCCGTGCCCGCGTCGGTGAAAATGGCGTCCGATGAAGTTCTTATCGAGCGTGTGATTGAGATGTCTCCCGGTGTCGACGCCAAAGATTGGCTCGCCTGGTACGAAAAGCAACTTTCACCACTCGGCCCCGGCGTTTACGAGGTGATCCTGCACCTTGCCTACGACGACGATGAGATGCGCGGCGCGACATTCGACCATCCCGATTGGGGCTCGGCCTGGCGGCAGCATGATCTCGATATGGTCAAGAGTCCGGAGTTCCAGAAATTCCTGAAAGATCAGGGATTCATCCTGGTGGGATGGAAGGATGTGGCAAAGGCGCTGCCGAAGAATTACGGGAGCACGCAGTAAGCTACGAGCTTCGAGCTACGAGCTTCGAGCAAGCCGTACATTCGTACCCGGTAATATTGAAACCTGCTCTTCTCGAAGCTCGTAGCCCGTAGCTCGCATCTCTTCTACAGTAAAATGGGATTTTCTTCATTCACGGAGAGCTCTATGCAGCGGGCATTCGGACTCGATATTCCGCAGACACTTGAAGACGTTTGCGATCCGGCGTCATTGGCGCTGATCGTCTATGACATGCAGGTTGGGATCGTGCAGCAGGTTGGCAACGGTCGCGAGATCACCGGCCGCGTGCTCCAGGTGCTTGAAGCGTGTCGCGAAGCGGGAATTCGCGTCATCTTCACACGCCATATGTCGTTGCCGAAGGAACTGATGGGTGCCTTCCAGTTCCGCACCGCAATGGCATGGCAACGAGTAAAGACTCCCCAAGAGGTAAAGCCCTGGTTCCTGCGCGATGCGCCGGGTTTCCAGCTGGTTCCGGAATTGAAGCCGCTGCCCAGCGAAGCCATCTTCGACAAGATCACGATGTCCGCGTTTGAAGGCACGCCTTTGGATATCGCTCTGCGGGATTGCGGGATCCGCGCGTTTGCGATCGCGGGAATCGCGATGGAAATCGGCATCGACCCGACTGCGCGTCACGGCGCGGATCTTGGCTACATTCCTGTTGTGATCAAAGACGCCTGTGGTTACGGGCATCACGATGCGGCGGAGCGTTCGATCGCGAGCCTGGAGTTTGCGGGGGATTCGCTTCTGACTACGGTCGAGACATTCTGTGCTCAGCTCGGAGCCAAACTGCCGACGGCAAAGTAAAAAAATCCACCACAAAGGACACGAAGGTACGCAAAGGATCTCGAATTTCCTTCGTCTCCCTTTGTGTCGTTTGTGTTAATGCTTTTGACTTTTCGCGGGAGGATACTGATACGCGTAGCCGGGCTCTTCGTTTCCAGAAACATGCCGCGTGTTGTACTCAAGCAAATAGTCCAGATGCTTGCCGTCTAATGGATACGACTCGCGATAAGGGTACCCGCTCATTGCCTTGAACGGCAGCGGGTCGACCGTAAACCCATCCGCCGCATAGAAATCCATGTCTTTCTCATATCCGCTCACGAGGAAGAAATAATCGCGAGTCCAGCCCGGAGGCACGGCTGGGAGCTTCGCGGGATTAAATTCCAGAGCGATTTCGTCGCCGGTCCCGAACACTACGAGGCGGTCATCAACGGAAGTCAGCAGCGGCAACACATCTCCATAGCGGGTGTAATCGCCGGCCTGGCGCGCAAACGGCCCGGTTGGACTCACTTCTTCATACACATATTTCACGTTGCCGCGAGGCTCGCCCTCGATTTGCCGCGGATGCCCGTAGAAGGCGAGGTTTGCGGTTTCGAGGGGAACCGGCGTGAGGCGCAGCTTTCCATCCTGAGTACTACGGTCGATGAGAATGCTGTCCCAGTAAACCTGCAAGTTAGTAATGATGCGAACGCGGCGCGTGCCGATGGGCAGCTTGCCGGTGAGGTCGGGCGTCATGGTGCGCGGACCGCCCGCGGGAAATCCCATGTCATCGAGCACCCGCACCCAGCGGCCGTTCCCGTCGAGCGCTTCCACGTAGGGTGCGATGGCTTCAACCTTCGCCTGATGCGCAGCGTAGACACTGGTCGCGGTGAAGTATTCGGTTTCCCCATGCATCAGCAGCACGAGGGGTCCGCCGCGATACGGCTCTCCCAGATCGAGTTCGAGGGAGTGCGTTTTGGTGAAGCCATGGAACGGCAGAAGCTCAAAATCGCCGAAGTATTGGTGGGCGCGCAAGTGTGGCATCAGGTCATGGCCGTGCTCATCCTGCGCCGCCGCCGGAAGCTGCGCAGCACGACTCTGGATCACGCGAAACGCCGGGAAGGGCGGGTTACTGGCGAAATACTCGTTGGGATAAACGTCGAAGCCGGCGGGGTGATCGACGGCCAGCAGTTTCACCTGATCCAGATAGACGGCTTCTTCCATGGGCTCCATCAGGCGGAAACTCAGCTTGCCGTCTTTAAGATGGATCGTTTCACGATCTACCTTGATGTACTCCTCCGGACGCGGCACGTTGCGCTCGTGGGGGCCTACCCAGTGTCCGACAACGCCTGCGCCGATCATGTCGCCGACCAGTTCGTAGTGACGGCCATCCCAAACGAACAAGGTCGGACAGGAACTTCCCCGGCGATCGAGTTCGAGATACGGCTG
>QIAH01000424.1 GCA_003225465.1 Acidobacteriota bacterium
CGCGCCCCGATTGCGGCGCACGCTCACGCTTTGGGACCTGATCCTCTATGGCGTCATCGTCATTCAACCGGTGGCGCCGATGTCGTCATTTGGAGCGCTGAGCGATCGCGGTCATGGGCACGTGGTCACGGCCATCCTGATTGCCATGGTCGCAATGTTGTTCACCGGCATCAGCTACGGGCGCATGGCGCGCGCCTATCCC
>QIAH01000426.1 GCA_003225465.1 Acidobacteriota bacterium
ATCTTTCAATTGGATTTTGTCGAGGCCCACATCAGCGCTGACGTCTTTGAACCCATCGGGCCCGAGATTGCGGAAGAGGCGGACTTCGCCTTTGCCCTCTTTGGTCTCGCCGACAGCGACCAAGTCGACCCAGCCGTCGTTGTCATAGTCGATCGCGGCGATGCCGAAGGCGCGGACCCAGCTTACTTTTGGTAGTGGAACCGCCTCGAATTTCTTGCCGCTCGCATTCCGC
>QIAH01000427.1 GCA_003225465.1 Acidobacteriota bacterium
TGCAGAAAAATGGTTGAAAGAGGCAGCCCGCCTCACTCCGAGGGACTCGCGCATTCCATACCAGCTCGGTTTCATCTATCGCAAGCAAGGCCACGAGGACAAGGCGAAGCAGTCGATGGCTTTAGCCCAGCAGCTGAAACAAAAAGAGAGCGAAGAGAGCCAGATCAAGACGGAATGCGGAGAAAAACTTCAGCAGGGTCCACGCGAGGCCGCGCGGGCTATCTGTGACCGGCTGTACGATCCCGACAATCCCGAGAAGCTCACCTCGCTGGGCATGCTTTACGGGCAGCACGGCGATCTAGAGGCCGCGCTCAAGCCGCTGCGCCGGGCGGCCGAGTTGTCGCCGCAAGCCCCGCAGATGCAGTACAACCTCGCGCTGACCTATTTTCAGCTGAACCAGTTTGAGAACGCGCGCAAGCCCCTCGAGCCCGCGGTCAAGCGTTGGCCCGATGTGTTTCAGTTGAACGCCCTTTATGGCGCGGTGCTCATGAAGCTCGGCGACTTGCAGCCGGCCTATGAGACGTTGCGGCACGCGCGCGAGCTGAATCCCGAGGACCAACCCACCGCCGAGATGCTGTATGCAACCACGATGGATTTGGCACATAAGGATGAGCTTTCCCAGCAATATTCCGAGTCGCTTCGATACCTGGAAGAAGCCGCGAAATTGAAACCTCAGGACCCGGAGCCGCACCGCAGGATGGCCCAAATCTACTCGCTGACCGGACATCCCGCCGAAGCCAAAAGCGAACAGGAAATGGCCGAGCAGTTGGCGAAGAATAGCGGGTAGCCTCTGTCACGGAAAGCTGGTCAATCCACCGGCGTCCGCGCGAATCTCTTCGAACTTGTCATTCCGAAGCCGAACGCGGCGGAGGAATCTTTTTCAGCACGGCCGCCTGCTCGATCCCTGTGCGATCGGGCCAGTTTCCGGGTTCCCTAGATAGGACGGCCACTCGTTCATGCTTGTTGCTTACGAAGATCGAACTGCAAGAAACAGTTCTGCAACTCTCGCTCCCGGTTTACAATCAGGCCTCCGATTTACGGCTCAGGGACTCTGATTAAGTGCGCTTTGAAAGGGATGGCCTTCAGGCCGTCCGCTCACAGCAAGGAGAATTGCGGGCTTCAGCCCCTGAGGTAATTTGCGTCAAGACTTAATCAGTGTCTCCTTAGCGGATTCTTTCCGACTCTATGGCAAAACGAGAAGTTCCTGAACGACAGCGGAAGCAACTGCTGCGCAGCGCCCGGACAGCGATGAAGAACGCGTATGCGCCCTACTCCAAGTTCCGCGTGGGCTCCGCGGTATTGACGACTACCGGCAAGGTGTTCGTCGGGTGCAACGTGGAGAACGCCTCCTACGGCATGACGAACTGCGCCGAGCGGACTGCCATTTTTTCAGCCGTCGCCCAGTTGGGTCCAAAGCTTGAGCTGAGCGCGGTCGCGGTCGTGAACGATCATGGAGTTCCCTGCTCTCCGTGCGGCGCCTGTCGGCAGGTGATCTACGAATTCGGCCCGGACGCGACGATCTTCTTCCAGGGCGCGAAGGGCGAACAACAGGCCCACATCACCCAACTTCTGCCGGAAGGATTCCGGCTGAAATGAGCGCGCCGGAGGGGACTCCCATCCGCGCCATCGACGTCATCCGCAAGAAACGGGACGGCGGCGAACTCACGCGCGCGGAAATCGAAGCGCTGGTCGGCGGCTATACGGCTGGCGCCATCCCCGACTATCAAGCCTCGGCCTGGCTCATGGCGACGCTCCTGAAAGGCATGACCCGCGCCGAGACCGCCGCGCTCACCGACACCATGTTGCATTCGGGCGAGGTGCTGGATTTCTCCGACCTGCATTCGCGCAAAGTCGACAAGCACTCCACCGGCGGCGTCGGCGACAAAACTTCGCTGGTGCTCGCGCCTTTGGCCGCTGCAGGTGGGCTCACTGTACCAATGATCAGCGGGCGCGGCTTAGGTCACACCGGCGGCACGCTCGACAAGCTTGAAGCAATCCCCGGCTTCAACGTGAATCTGCCGGTCGCGGAGTTCCGTCGAATTTTGGAAACCTGCGGCTGCGCCATGATCGGCCAGACTGCCGAGATTGCTCCTGCCGATCGAAAGCTCTACGCGCTGCGCGACGTCACCGGCACCGTCGAGAGCCCATTCCTGATTTGCGCGTCCATCATGAGCAAGAAGCTCGCCGAGGGCATCGACGCGCTGGTTCTCGACGTAAAAACCGGTTCCGGCGCCTTCATGAAGAACGAGAAGGATGCCGCGTACCTGGCCGAGTTGATGGTGGAAACCGGCGAGCGCATGGGCAAGAAGATGGCCGCGCTGATTACCGACATGGATCAACCTCTCGGCTGCTTCGTGGGCAACGCGCTCGAAGTGGTCGAAGTGCTGGATGTGTTGCGGGGCGAAGGTCCGGAGGATTTGCGCGATCTTTGCCTGGAACTTGCCGCGTGGATGTTCCTTTTGGGCGGAAGCGTATCCAGTGTGGAAGAAGGGAAAAAACTCTCAGAGAAACTCATACGCTCGGGCGAAGCACTGGAAAAATTTAGGAAGATGGTGGCGCTTCAGGGTGGCGACGCACGAGTCGTGGACGATCCCAAGCTGCTGCCACAGGCAAAGCAAAAGATGGATGTCGTGAGTGCGAAGGCCGGATATGTTACCGCCATCCAGTGCGAACGTGCTGGAACTGCTTGCGTAATTCTCGGCGGAGGCCGGGAACGCAAGGAGGACTCCGTCGATCCGGCGGTGGGCTTCGTGCTGCACAAGAAGGTTGGCGATTCCGTATCGTCCGGCGAGTCCCTGTGCACTTTGCATTACAACTCGGAAGCGCTCGGCGCGCGCGCAAAAGCAATGCTGTTAGAGAGCTTCGAAATCGGGAGCGCACCTCCGAAACACAAGCGGCCGCTGGTTCATCGCGTCATCACCAAGTCTGGGGAGAAAAGCTAAATGGCACGATTTACCGGCATTCTCGGTCTGCTTACCATGCTGGGCCTGGCGTATGCATTTTCGACCAATCGTCGCGCCATTCGTCTCAAGACCGTCGCCTGGGGTCTCGGGCTGCAAATCGCCTTTGCCCTGTTCGTCCTGAAGGCGGATATCGGCCGCCGCATATTTCAGGCTGCCGGAAATGCCGTGAACCGGCTGTTGAGTTACTCGTTTGAAGGCTCGAAGTTCGTGTTCGGCGAACTGGGCAAGCAAGGCTCTTCCCTGGGCTTCTATTTTGCCTTTCAAGTGCTGCCGACCATCATCTTCATCGCCGCATTCTTCGCCGTGCTTTATCACCTTGGCGTAATGCAGTTCATTATCAGGCAGGTTGCGAAGGTCATGACCCGCGTCATGGGAGCGAGCGGCGCGGAATCGCTGAACGTCGCGGCCAGCATCTTCATGGGACAGACCGAGGCGCCGCTGACCATTCGCCCCTTTCTCTCCGACCTGACCGATTCCGAGTTGATGACCGTCATGACCAGCGGCATGGCGCACGTTTCCGGCGGCATCATGGCCGCCTACATTGCGTTTGGCATTGATCCCAAGCACTTGCTGAGCGCGGTCATCATGACCGCCCCGGGCACGCTGTTGATGGCCAAAATGCTGGTGCCGGAAACCGGTCAGCCGAAAACCGCCGGCCGCGTGGTGATGAGCGAAGACGAGTTGGCGTCCGAGAAAAGCGAAAACCTGCTGGGCGCGATTTCTCGCGGCACCACTGACGGCCTTTACCTGTCACTCAATGTTGCGGCCATGCTGATTTCGTTTCTAGCTCTGATCGCGTTGACCGATGCAATCCTGGGAGGAGTTCATAACGAACTGGCGCATGTCGGCATCGGCTGGTTTCCCTCCAGCATGGAAAAAATCTTCGGAATCCTGTTCGCGCCCATCGCCTGGTTGATCGGGATTCCCTGGCACGATTGCCCGATCGTCGGCAACCTGTTGGGCACGCGCATGGTGTTGAACGAATTGGTGGCCTTTTCCATCCTGGGCCCGCAAAGAGGGATGCTCGACCCGCGATCGTTCACGATTGCGACCTTTGCCCTCTGCGGTTTTGCGAATTTTAGTTCCATCGGCATCCAGATTGGCGGCATCGGCGCGCTCGCTCCCAATCGCAAAGGCGATCTGGCACGACTTGGTGTGCGCGCGATGTTGGCTGGAACCATGGCGAACCTGATGTCAGCCTCGATCGCGGGGATGCTGTACTGATCGGCTGCTCATCGTTTGAAGAGCTGAATAGCTAGTGTGGTGTGCCCAAAATATCCGAACGAAGTCGGTCGCCAGTTCTACCACTGAAGTTCCGCACCCTCAGCGGCTAAAGCCGTCCTTTTCAAGGCCTCCATGCGGCGTGGCTGAAGCCGCGCCCTTTCAAAACACCACAAACTTATAGTGCGAACTAGCGGGGATGCCGAAGCAGCTACAACGCGGAAAAATCTGGGTTCGCTACGACCCTAATAAATGTAACGCTTTGAAAGGGCTCGGCTTTCAACCGAGCAGAAAAAGGATACAAAATTGAGTGCGGCTTTTGCCGCTGAGGTCGTGGCGTTATTCTGAGATCGAATTTCATTTTCTTAAAGCTTAGTTTTGCGCCAGGAAGCCCCACGTCCGTTCGCCAAGGCTCCGGATGACCCAAACCATCAACTCACCCTCAAAGTGCGCGTATAAGCGTCCTGGACGCGATTGGCAGGCATTCCAGAGGTCGCTCCAAGTAGGTTTTCGAGCGCAAACTCATCTCTCCGGGCCTCCAAAATGTAATAGCCTACAGATAATATATTGAGAACTTAGGACTTCGCTGTCACTTGCCGCTCCGCCGGCAATCCCAGACCATTTGGTTTAGCCAACGACCACAGCCAACGACCCACGACGCCGCTAGAACCAGCTATTCTGCAAAGCGCACCATTCTGTACAAGCGAGGCGGCTTCGTATGACAATGGAGGGCAAGCCTTTCATCCGCCGACGATTCGGCCGGCACCCGAGGGGATCAGAAGCTTGTATTTCAGGCCCAGGACGCTGCACGAGGCGGTGGACAATCTCGCTGCCCACGGTGGTCAGGTTCTGTCC
>QIAH01000428.1 GCA_003225465.1 Acidobacteriota bacterium
TGAATCGTCCTTGTTGGTCTGTGGCGCTCTTCTTGTAGCGGTTTTCCCGCTTTCGATATTTTTCTTCCGGCACGGCCACCACCACGGTACTGGGGAGTGGTTCACTCTTGTTGTTCTGCACAGCCCCAATAACCTCCCCCGCAATTGCTTTGAGCGTGACGTCAATCGTGAGAGTTCCCCCGTTTGCTTTCAGTCCTGTTTCGACAACATCCTTCGTCCCAAGCACGACAGAGTCCACTAGGTAGCCTTGCAGCGCATTCACGGCACTGGAAAACTCGACCTCATAAATTCCGGAAGGCACATCCTTCAGTTCGAAGCTGCCGTCCGGTTGCACGTGCGCGACGGGCGGCAACGTGCCAATACCGTCGGAGGCAAAAGGGATTATGTCGCTAAACTCATCGCCACCGTCGATTCGACGCACGACGACATTGTCATACGTGCCAGGCTTTACCTTGCCATCAAAATGTAGCTTGCCTCGAATCAAGGTTCCCGCAAGTGGCGCAAGGACGATCCCGTCCATGTCAGCATCCCCTACTACCTGGATCGTGCGCCGCGCGCTCAGTGGCGAATCGGCCATTGGAGTCGTCGCAATGATGGTGTACAGGCCGGGCGAGACCTGGGAAATCTCAAACTTCCCCTGCTTATCGACTTCGCTGCCTAGCATCACCGCGTACGAATCCTGAGCACGAATCATCACGGCCGCTTCCGCATTCGCGGGAAGGCCGACCACCGAACCGCGAACCTTCACGGTATGAACACGGCTGAGGGAAAAATCGACCGGAGTCTCCTCTCCCGCATGCAACTCGATCGGCGCGGCTTGCGCCCGGTCCGTTGCGTTTGGATAGAAAGTAGTTACATATGCGCCTTGTGTAGTGGTCGCGTCCTTCACGCCACTCTTCTGGACGCCAAACATATTCTGAAACCCTACAGCTGGGATCGCACACACGAAGTACTTATCCGCCAGCAACCCGCCAATCCGGAATTCGCCCAGATCATTGGTTTGTGTTCCTCCCAGAGGTTCGAGTCGCACTCCTTTTGGGCCAAATCTGCGCCGATAGATCCTCACGTCCGCATCCGACATGGGATCGCCATCTTCATCCAGCACGCGGCCGGTCAGAATTGCGCCCGCCAGCATGTGGAGCGTTTGATCTTTTAATTTCTGACCTGCGCTGAAGGAGAGATAAAGGCCTCGAGATCGTCGCCGCTTTTGCGGCGAACATCTGGTAGCGGCCAGGCTCAATGCCGTGAATCTCGAAATGGCCTTCCTGGTCCGAAGTGGCCGTGTAATTCCCGCCCTCCTCCTGATTCTCGGCGATCAACTCGATGATGGCCTTCTTGACAGGCTCTCCGCCCGGCTCTTTCACAACTCTTCCCTCTAACGACGCCTTGCCAGTCTCCTTCGCGGTCGCCGCATCTTGCGCGAACACCTGCCGGGCGAGCACAAGCAAGCACACGAGCATGAGGATGATGTGTCTCATCTGATGAACAAGATTGCGAGTGGCTCTCAGCCATCGACTATGGGCCAACAGCCAAACGCTAAACCCGATTTTACGGCAGGGAGGGCTTAATTCAGGAAGTACGTCCGATATAGCGTATCGCGCTGCGCAGGCCGGAAACCCGCGTCGCGGATGATTCTCCGCAATTCTTCTTCGGTCGTGCAGTTCGTCACGCCCGCCGCGCGCACTACATTTTCTTCCAGCATGACCGAGCCGACATCATTTCCGCCAAACCGCAACCCCATCTGGCAGACCTTCAGGCCCTGCGTCACCCAACTCGACTGCACGTTCAGGAAGTTCGAAAGATAAAGCCGCGAGATCGCCAGCACTTTCAAATACTCGACGGCAGTGGCCTCATCCCAATGGCGGCCGCCGAGCGCAGTGTTGGCAGGCTGGAAACTCCAGGGAATGAACGCCGTGAAGCCGCCCGTCTCCTCCTGCAGTTCGTACAGGCGCTGAAAGTGGTTCACGCGATGTTCAAAGCTCTCGCCCACCCCGAACATCATGGTCGCGGTCGTGCGCATACCGAGCTGGTGCGCCGTGCGGTGCACGCTGATCCAGTCTTCGGTCAGGCATTTCAAGCGGGCAATCTTGTAACGCACCTCGTCATCCAGAATTTCCGCGCCGCCACCCGGAATCGAATCGAGCCCGGCATCGCGCAGGCGCATGATCGTATCCCGCAGACTGAGGTTGCTGTATTCCGCAATCGCCAGAATCTCCGACGCCGAGTAGCAATGCAGATGCACTTTCGGAAAGCGCTGGCGAATGCCGCGCAGCATCTTCTCGTGCCACTCGATTTTCAAGTCCGGATGCAGGCCGCCCTGCATCAGAACGCCTGTGCCGCCCAACTCCACCGTTTCGCGGATCTTGTCGTAGATCGTCTCGAACTCCAGGATGTAGCCTTCCTTGGCGGCAGGTCCTTTCAGGGGCCGGTAGAACGCGCAAAAGGTGCAGTACTCCGTGCAGAAGTTCGTGTAATTGATGTTGCGGTCGATGATGTAGGTGACCACGCCCTCGGGATGCAGCTTGCGCCGCACCGCATCCGCTTCCATCCCAATGCCGATCAGATCATCGGACCGGAACATTTCGAGGGCTTGTTCTTTGGTCAAGGACATATTTCGCTTGATGCCACCCCATATTGCCCGTTCTTGTCATTCCGACGCCGAACGCGGCGGAGGAATCTACGATCGCATCACGGCTTCACCCAATTCTAACGTTTGCCGGTTCCACCCTCCAAACCGAACCGCACAGAAAACTACTCCTTCACAGGAACCTGCAGCGCAGCTGATCGCCACGCCGTCAAGACCGCCAGTGTTACCACGATCAGATTGGCGCCAATTACCGGCATGGCGTGAAGCAGGATCCCGTAAAGAATCCAGCAGACCGCCGCCCCCGCTTGCACCCAACGCATGGTCACGGGGTTGCGAAAGAAGTAGGACGTGGCGAAGATCGCCGTCGCCAGCCAGCCAATCCACTCAGACACCCGCCACCTCCGCTCGCGAAATCGGAATTTCCAGTTCTACCGGGCTGCTGTCACGAATCGTGACAACGTCCGTCGATACTTTATCCCATTCCTGAATCACGAAGCCCTGCGTCTCAAGGAAGGCGCGAATCTGCACGCGTTCCCAGCCCACAATTTCCTCAAGGATGGGAATCAGTACTCCCAGCGCGTTCGAACTCAGCACGGTGCGCTTCGCGATGGGCGCCAGGTGCTTGTTCTCTGACACGGCAATCGTGAACCCATCGCGACGGTTGACGTGCAGCATCACATGAACGTCCGAGCTGCCGTCGCCAACATAGACGATCCGGTCCGAGCTGATTTGCAGATCGGCTTGCAGACGGTCCAGGGCCGCTACCTTGCCATACCCTGCAGTTACGTTCTCGATGGCCGCAATCTCACCCGAAGGGTGATAACGGAACTGCGTCCCGAAAATGTGATCCGCGGGAACAATGTTCTCGAGCGCCGACTGGATCACTTCCACCGGAGCCGCGGAAACCACGTAGAACTCGAACCGATGTCCCGCGATTCCCTTATCCAGGACGCGATACAGGAAGTCGATGTTCTCCTTCAGGCGGATGCGCTTGCCCACTTCCCGCAGGTGTTCGGGACGCACGCGGTCGTGAAACTCCGGATCGTGCAGCAGCAGGTAAGCCAATTCTCCTCCTTGCTGCACGAGATTGAGCTTGGCCATGCCCTGGGCCCTGCGTTCGAATTCTTTTGTAGGAATGCCGAGCAACTCGCTCAGCACGTATCCCGAGTCGTTGTAGCTCAGCGTCTGATCGAAATCACTGGCAAATATGTAGTGCTTTACGGATGGAAATTTTTGCATACGTTATTAGATCGAACGAGTCCGGAAAAGGCTAGTAAAAATGTCGTGAATGTTAGCTAACTCATTGATTCTAGGGTGTTAATCAAAAAACTGCTCAGCCCTATCAGCCTGCGTGCTGCCCCGAAGCATCCATGGGGACGTCGGCGCCGCTTTCGCCTTGGTTTCGATAGCGCAGATAAGTGACCAGCGCGAGGATTCCAGCCATCACCGAGAAGCCGATCAGCACATACAGCGTGGGTCTGGTGTACTTATTGAAGAAGCGCAGAAAATGGCGCCCGTACACGACGCCCAAGTAGGCAAGAATCGTATAACGCAAACCGCGGCCCACGGCCAGCGCTGCTAGAAACTTCTTCCGTGAATATTGCAGCGCGCCCGCCGCCAGCAGAAATGGAACGAACGGGAAAGGGGGCGGTAAAAGCGCTGGTACGACGATTCCCCAAAATCCCCAATGCTCAAAACGTTGCGAGAACGACTTGGTGCGCCCAGGTCCTAACCGGCTTTGTAGTGCCTTCTTGCCGCCCTTGCGTGCCAGTCGATAGGTAATGTAGCCGCCCAGCAGCGATCCCGCCGTGGCCATCAGCGCGAAGTAGTACCACTCCTTGCGATGATGGACAGCAAACCAGATGGTCAGCACGTCCATGCTGCCCGGCATAGGGATGATGGAGTTGTCGGCGAGACCGAGCAACAGCAGGCCGGGACCGCCCTGGTTGCGAATCCAGATCCACAACTTCGATACGAGGATTAGCCCGAGCACGCTGCTCATCGGGAGGCCAACTTAGTCGGGACCACGCTGGCACGAGCCCTACGTGGTCGCGAATTTGGCAACCTCCAGGAACTGGAGTGCCGGTGCGGACGGCAGGACTCCACACTCCGCCGCATAGCGATAAAACAATTGCAGTCCATCCAAACAACCCGGGTCGAGGTAGTAGTGGATGTTTTCTGTAAGGTAAGAACGAACATCCTTTTCGGAGAGGCCCAGTCGCCCAGCCCAGTCCTTCGCGATCAACGTGACACTTTCCGGCACTACCCCATGGTCGCGTGATGTCTGAAAAATCGCAGCCAGATCAGCGGGAGCGTTGGTTAACGGGGCTCGTCGAACTGCCCAAAATGCGAACACGAATGGCTTGCCCGTGAAGCGAATCCATTCCTCAGCCAGGTCAAGCGCGAAGTACTTGCGTCGATCGACCTGGAGCGCCGTATCGCCGATCACGAGACAAGCATCGTGATCGCGCAGCATGGTATCAACCTCCGGCGCCATCGCCGTGAAGGTTCGTCCACCGCCCAGCCAGCGCTCGAACAGGATCTTCGTGAGCGCCACCGATGTCATCGACGAAGTGTCGAGCGCCACGGTCCGTATTTTCTCAATGGGAACTTTGCTCAACACCAGAATGGAGCGCACGGGCCTGCGAGCCGCAATCGCGATATCAGGAATAATCACGAGATCGGAAATGTTTGCATAGGCGGCCGCCGGAATAATGCCGATGTCCGCCGTTCCCGCCTGCAATTCCGCGGCGCACTGCGATGGTAGCGTGTAGGAAATATCGAAGCTCGCACCGGCTGCTCCATGTTCGAAATCCCACATCAGCGGCACGGTGTTCAAGAAGGAAATCGCGGAAATACGCAGCCGGCTCATCCGTATGTTCGATTCTAACAAAGGCCTGTGCGGCTCTCCCTTGACAGCATTTGTTCACCCGACGTAGACCGGAAGATAGAGGTATCCGTGTCTACATTGACTTCTGTAGCCGATCGACCAACGGGCGAGCAGACATTGCAGTGGCTGGCTCTGGGATTGACCCCCGGGCTCGGCCCCAGTAGAGCCCGCAGGCTGGTAGAGCATTTTGGCAGCGTCGCGGCGGTTTTCCGAGCGTCGCTTACCGAATTGGAGGCGAAGGGCCTGCTCGCAGTTTCCGCGCAGTCGCTGGGCACGGGGAAATCGCTCGAATTGGCGCAGGAAGAATTGGCGAAGACCGCGGCAGCGGGGGTCGTGATCATCTCTCTCGACGATCCCGCCTACCCGGCGCGCCTGAAGGAAATCTACGATCCACCCTTGGTGCTCTACGTACGCGGGAACGTCCAAGTACTCTCGCAACCCGGCATTGCAGTGGTGGGTACCCGACATCCCACCCCTTACGGTTCGGGTATGGCGGAGCGGCTGGCCATCGATTTAGCGGCCCGTGGACTCATCATTATTAGCGGCATGGCGCGCGGCGTGGATAGCTCTGCCCATCGCGGAGCGATTGCCGCCAAAGGCAAGACGGTCGCTGTATTCGGCACGGGCGTCGATGTGCCTTATCCCAAGGAAAACACCCGGCTTGCCGATCAGATTCTGGTACTCGGAGGAGCTCTGATCTCTGAATTCCCGATACAAACCTTTCCCGCTCCGCAAAACTTTCCCATTCGCAATCGCATCATCAGCGGCATGTCGATGGGCGTGCTGGTGGTCGAGGCGGCCGAATACAGCGGCACCCGCATCACCGCCCGCTGCGCCCTCGAACAGAACCGCGAGGTCTTCGCCGTCCCAGGCAATGTGACCAATAAGAATTCCTGGGGCCCGAACACGCTGATCAAGCAAGGTGCCAAGCTGGTCGCCACCTGGGAGGACGTTTGGGAGGAACTCCCCGAGAATGTTCGACTTGCG
>QIAH01000429.1 GCA_003225465.1 Acidobacteriota bacterium
TCCTTGTGACCCACAAATTATCTGAAGCCGAAAATCAGGACTGCCGACATCACCTACGCGGCAGCGTCCGCCGCGCCAGCGGCTTCGTTCTGACGGGCTACCCGGAAGTTACGCCCCAGAACAACTTTCAACGACGCGGGCCAGAAGTCGCCTTGGAGGAAATGCCGTGTTCGGCAGGATTCATGCTGTGCCTTTTGAGTCATAATCTGAGGCGACAATGAAGTTTCCTAATCGTCGGTAGGCGAAGGCGCGAGGATCGCGGCCATGAGGCATAAGTGAAAGCGAAGCAGCATTTCTCCGATGACATCCTGGCAGATTTCCGCGAGAGGAAAGGCCTGCGCATCCGAGCCGGTACCGGGCTGCACAGGTTCATCGGCATCTGGGTTGTCGTGGTCAACGACCGCGTCTTTGTGCGAGCGTGGAGCATCAAGCCACGAGGCTGGTTCCGGACGTTGCTCGAGCAACCTCGCGGCACAGTCCAAATTGCGGAGCGTGAGATCGCGGTTCGTGCGGCAAGAACGCGAGACAAACGTCTGAGAGATGCCGTCGATCGTGCCTACCTGGATAAGTACAACACTCGCGGGGCGATCAAGTACGCCGGGGACCTCGGGAGCGCAGGATCAAGAGCGACGACCCTTGAACTCCGGCCACTCGCGCCAACCAGACCATGAGTCCTCACTAGCCGCCGTTTGGTTCCGTCTGGTGGACTAACCGTACTCAGATGATCTATAGGCTATTTCATAAATGGCTTGAGCGACGGTTCTCTGCCCATCTCGGGTAGAATCGGGTTGGTCGCCGTGCCAGGCGTGAGAACCCAAATGGCTGCCAAGCTCACCGCCGATATGAAGCGTGTTGTCACTGAGCAGCGGCTAGCATTCGTCGCTACTGTTTGCCCCGATGGAACACCCAATCTGTCGCCAAAGGGGACAATTGCCGTTTGGGATGACGCTCATCTCGTCTTTGCCGATATCCGCCCTCCGGGAACTATCACGAATCTTCAGAGAAATCCGGCAGTCGAGGTGAACGTTGTTGATCCCTTTGCCCGAAAAGGCTACCGCTTTAAGGGCACAGGTAAAGTAATCGTGGAGGGTGAGCAGTTTCAGGAAATCATGCGCTTTTACCGCGGCCGATGGGTGGACGCGGCCAGGAACAAGGCTGAATCCCGAATACGAGGCTTCGTCCTCGTAAAAGTCGAAACCGTCTTGCCGCTCATCTCACCTGCGTATGACGACAGCTCATCGGATGAGCAGTCAATCCGCAAACATTGGATTTCATATTTCGCAGCGTTAAATGAGCATTGACCTGCCGCCTCGGATTGTTGGCGCACCATCGCCATTTCACCAGCAGCCGCCGGACAGCGCATTTATGAGATAGCTTGGCTCTGTTGACATCCTAAGTTCCACTTCGCATCGATCGGAGCGAAACCGGGTTATGCTGCGATCAGCTCCGGCGAAACTCGCTACTAGCCACGGCCGAAGTGGGTTTGGTGCGCTTCGCTCAGGTGGCATTGGACGTAGCCGCCGCCACCGTACCACGCTATCGCGCAGCTGCTTTAGCAAACACCAATTCTCGCAGCCGCAACTGTTGGCCATCTTGTGCCTCATGCGCTACGAGGACTGGACCTATCGGGAAGCCGAAGTGCGCGTGGCCGAACATGCGGAACTGCGCCGCGCTCTCCGGCTTCGCTCCGTTCCTGACTACACCACCCTTTACCGCTTCCTGCGCCGACTGGACGAGGCCGCGATCGCTCGATTCTTGAACGAGGTGGTTCGGCGCATGAAGGTGCCCGGTCCACGAAGCCGTGCCGCGGTCGCCATCGATGCCACCGGGCTGGCCGAAGGCGCGGTCAGCACCTTTTTCGTACGCCGCATGTATCACCACACCCAACAACCGCTGCCTTGGCGCCATTGGTTGAAATGGCTGGCCGTCGTCGACCTGAAGCGGTAACTCATCTTGGCGCAGTCGGCACGGCAGGCCCCGTGGAATGACTGTGCTCATCTCCCCGAACTCGTCTCTCAGGCCCATGCCCACACTCCGGTGGGCTGCGTGTTGGCCGACGCCGAGTTCGATTCCGAGCGCAATCACACCTTTGTCCGTCGGCAGCTTCATGCCTTGAGTGTCATCCCCGCCAAACGCGGGAAGAAGACCTGGTGCATTCACGGCGTCCGCGCCGAGATGCGAAACCATTTCCCTCGTCAGAAATACTCCCGTCGCGCCTTGATTGAAACCGTCTTCTCTGTGGCCAAACGTAAACTCTCTTGCCGAGCTCCCGGACGATGCTTGCTCACGCAACGTCGCCAAGCCTTGCTGCTCGGCCTCACGTACAATCTTTACCGTCTGTAGCACGTAACTCAGCACCGTGGGATGTCAACAGAGCCAGATAGCTTCTAGTCTCTGCTCGCTGTCCAGAACTCGGCATCTGGGAAGTCATCTCAGGAGTCTGCCCGCCGCCGACTGACCGACAGTCAGCACGATCGCCGCTACAGAAATTTCGCCGAGGAGAGGGTCAATACAAGATGGGCATTCGAAAACTGAACATGTGCCGGACCTGTAAGCCGAATTCTATCCGCCGCCATCTATCTACTGTGGACATCATCAAAATATTCGCTGATTCCGGAGCCATTGAGCACACTACTTGCGCAGATTGGAGCGTTCACAACCATCTACAGGGGGTTGAACGACTGATCGGCCGTTAGCCGGCCTGAAGGCGTTCTTGATTACAATCGCCACTACATCAATGACTTGCCGACTACCAGCCCGCACGGAAGTGACTCCAAAACCCTTCGAGAATTGTTAGCGTTGTATCGATTCGAACGGCGCGCGTGGCACAGCAGCGCCACACCCCGAGAGGACGTCAGTATCCTCGAAAGTTTCGTGCGTTCGTTTGCTGAATGGATAGGTCGACGCAACACCAAGCCTGAGTCTACTCGTAGGCCTTTCAAAGACTAAACGTGTTCTTTAGTCTTGTGTCGGCGTGCCGTTGTGCCTGTGCGTCATGTGCGCACAGTAGCGGCACCGGCTTTCTGGTTCATCAGATCGCTTTCCAGCTTCGCTCGAACGCCCCTGATATTGCATATGAATGCGAACAACGGTGGCCTCGGTCTCCGCCGGAATCTGGCGCGACCCCCGCATCTGGCGCAGCATCGGATCGCGCTTGACCGTGTCGGTCCTCACGGTTGCGCGCTCAACCGTAGGTGCAGCCGGCTTGAGGCGTGAAACTCCAACTGAGACTGCGGCCACGCCTAAGATTTCCGCCGCCAGGATAAACAGCTATTCCTGAGAGCGCCAAGCAAGGCAAATCCCTTTATTAGGGCGAATGACCGGAGTTGGCCTACCCGAACGCGACGATCGTGGCCGGCCGCTTTGAGGCGCTAGCAATTGCTTCCGACGGTAGTGCGTCGTTCCCATCACCGGGTGGTACCAGGAGTTTCTTGGAGAGCGACGGGAACATACAGTGCGCTCCGCCGCTTGGCATCGTGGAAGAGCGCAACCGTTACAGTGCGCGAATCCGCGATCGTCTCGTCCGCGATCACGCCTCCGGAATTAAAATTCTTTTGATTTTGAATTGAATTTGCCGCCGCCAAGATAAGTTCGAGACGGCTCCCTTTGCGGACCAGTCGCGACGCGAATGTAAAATGATTAAAGTCGTAACGAAGCGGCTCTTTTGTCGTCACGAGCTTTTGGGACCGTAGAGTTTCACGGTAGCGAGCGCGCATGATATCGGAACTCAATGGCGTCACCGTACCATTCGGTCCGACCTCGGCGACCGTTACGACAAAATCCGTGTCCGGCTGATCGATCGAAATCCAAGCTTCGAAGCGAAAAAAACCGCTCAGTTCTTGATCCTGCTCGAACGGCGCAGACACATAGATGAGCTCGGACTTATTGGGAAGAAAGACCGCCTGATAAAGCACGGAGTCATCGAGCGCGGGGCCGAGATCGCTTTCCGACTCGATCTTGGCGAGCGACAAATCCCGTGGGTCATAGCGATAGTGATCCGGCGCACCACGAGCGACACGATCTGGAGCCAGACTCCCAGCCGCGTACACTTCGCGGGCACTGTCACCGATTGAATCAAGGAAGACGGGTCGTGACTCTGCAGTAATCGCCTCGAGGGTATCAGCGTAGCGCCAGTGTTCGGCACCGCTCACGTAATAGGCTACTTGCTTCTGCAGGAACTCGGGCTTAGATCCTCCTTCCATCGTGAAGCGATACCAGTCGAGGTGCAGTTTCGGGAGATCGACCAGGCTCGCCGCTCCAAATTTCATGCCCATAAATTCCTGCTTGGGAGTTCGAGTGCCGGGGTGATCCCACGGGCCGATCACCAGGAAGTGCCGCGCGCGCGCTGCCGGTAAAGCCTGCGCCATGTGGCGGCTGTAATGGTCGAGCGCCCCAGGTTGAGCGTCATCGTACATCCCGGTGATCGTCAAGATCGGCAGGTCCAATTTGGCGTACTGCTGACTGGTTGGATTGTAGGCATCCCAATACGCGTCGAGGTCCGGGTGATTGACCCATTCCTGAAAAATGGGCGACGGGTTGCCGACGAAACTGTCGAGCTTGCGGTACGAAGTGCCGGACTCGATCCAGCGGCGGAACAGCCCAACCCAGAAGGGGTCATCACCAAAAATACTGGCCTGCTTGGTCCGGCCGCTCGTATAGCTTAACCACCGGATGTCGTAAGGCGGAAACGCGTTGTTGCGCACCGGGAAATCGACTCCGGGACCCACCGACGACACTGGCACGATGGTCGCCAGATGCGGTGGGAACTCCTGTGCCGTCGCCCATTGATCGTATCCCGCGTAAGAGCCGCCCGACATCGAGATCTTGCCATTGCAGTAGGGTTGTTTCGCGAGCCACTCAACGACGTCGTAACCGTCTTTCGCTTCCTGAATCAGCGGTCGGAAGGAGCCTTCCGAATTGCCACGGCCACGCACGTCGACTGTCAGAAACGGGTAACCGTGTGCGGCGAAATACATACCGCGATCGTGGTTGTTATCGCCGACATAGGGCGTTAGGGTAAAGAGACACGGCCGCGGTTCCTTCAACCCGGCGGGTTTGTAGAGGGTAGCGTTCAGGCGCACGCCGTCCCGAAGAGGAATTGTTACTCCCCACTGCCACTCAACTTTCGCAGTGTCCGCGAGTGCGGCGGCGGGGATTGCTTCCGCCGTGAATGGCACCAACAATAATAGCGCAGCGACAAAAGTTAACCATTTCGAGATCGCGAGTGACGTGACGCCAGCGATAACTGGAGGCGTGTTCAAGGAACTCATCGGAATTATCCCTCTATAATTGCCCTCTATAATTGAACGGAACACTGCAGCTTCGTACTGATTCTCCTACCGGAACTAGCGACTGACTGCTTTGCTGAAGGCACTTCGCCCGCGACAAACTGATATTGATGGACCTGCTTACGGAGAGGGCGCGCTCCGCTTGTTTAGTTGCCGATCGAAGTACACATCCGCAGCATTGAACAACATCATCCACGATGAGTAGCGTGCCATGTCATGAATCTCGTTCGGAATCATGATTACGTCATGTTCGATGTTGTGCGACCTCAAGCCTTCGATGAGTTCGGCGGCCTGCTGGGATGGTACAACGCTGTCGTTGTCTGCCTGCACAAGCAGCACGGGTGAGTGCCACTGATCGATGGTCGCGATGGGGGAGGATTCCACCGCCTGGCGGTTCGCATCGCGTCCGTCGATTGGCTCGCCCACCGAGGACAGGAGCGTCGACCAGTTATGTATGCCCGCATAATCGACACCGGCCGCGAATGCATCTGAGGCGCGCGCGAGACCAAGGGCCGTCATGAGTCCCCCATAGCTTGGTCCCCAGATGCCTAATCTATGGGAGTCGACGTCCTGTCGGCCTCGCAGATAGGTGATGGCGCCGACCAGGTCATTGAGCTCGCTGCTGCCGCCGGGGCCGAGGTTGTCGGCCTCTCTGTAGTCAAGGCCATAGCCGGTACCGCCACGATAGTTGACTGACAGCACGATGTAGCCCTCGGCGACGAGGTACTGATTGAATGCGTATATCCGGCTATACGAACGGTGGGTATTGAACCCCAGAAACATCTGTCTTTGAGGGCCGCCGTGGAAGAACAGAATCGCCGGGTGCGGCTTGGAGGTGGTTTCGTGTGGTAGGAATAGTTGCGCGTGCGTTTCCTGGCCATCCTTCGCCGTAAAGGTCACGGCCTGGGGCATGACGAGCTTGGAACTCGGGAAGGAGGATGGGATGGCTTCCGGAGCGAGCCGCCGCCATTGCCCCGCTGCACTCAACGCGACCGGCTGCAGCGGTTGGTTGCCGTTGCTCTGCAATGCGAAAAGAGTGCCGTCGGCGCCGATCTGCGGATAGTCTTCGATGGCGTGACTCTGGGCGGTGCGCACCGCCGAACCGTGCTCGGCGTCGACCGTCCAGATATGCAACCTGTCGGTGTCATCCTGACTGGACGAATAGACCAGGCGCTTGCGGTCCTGGCTGAAGACGACGTGTGTGACCTCGAACTTTCCCACCGTGAGTGCGCGGGCCTCCCCGCCCCGCACGGGGACGGCATATAGATGCAGCCAGCCGCTTTTCTCCCAGGGGAACACGAGATCATCATGGTTGGTCCAGAACAGGTTCGTCGCCGAGGGAAGGTCGGGAACGTCGTTCGTCGCCGAGCGCATCGGACGGAATACACTTCCTGGTCCCGCGTCGGCAATCCAGACACGTCGCCCCTGGCCGGTTTTCACTTCCGCCGTCCAGATTGACCACGGCCGTCCGCTGCGTTGAGAGAAGAATTCGGGGGGAGTTTTCTGGGCCGGCACATGAACGAAGGCGATGCGTGCGCCGTCCGGTGAGAACGCGGGCGAGCTGTCGTAGTCGAGACTCGGACTCAACCAGACGATGGTTTGGTCAACGAAATCGTAAACGCCGATCAGCGAATGGCCGCCTCGATGGCTCACGAACGCCAGTCGCTTGCCGTCCGGCGCCCAGGTCAGCGAGTCCACGGTTCCCTGATCGATGAGCAATGGCTGAGCGTCGCCATCGCCGCTCGCGGCCACGGTCAGAATTCTTTTCTTGTCGACAAACAGCAACCGGCTGCCATCGGGTGAGAAGGTAGGGGAGTCTCCCGCGCCGACCTTACGCGGCGCGCCGCCGGCCGTGGCAACCACCCATACTTCCCTGGGCATTGTGCCTTCCGGGGAGGTATTAACGTTGGCCGGAGTATCGTCCTCAAGACTCTGGCCCCGTGTGAAGGCGATCGACTTCGCATCTGGCGACCAGGCGAGTTCGCCGATATCGAAACCGTCATCCTCTGTGTACCGTGTGATCTGGCGCGCTTTCGCGCCATGGGATGGGTCTGCTACCCAGATGTTACTGCAGCCCTTCGCGTTGAATACCCACGCCACGGCTGCGCCTGTGGGCGCGGCCAGCATGTCCGACGCAAACGGCGCCTGCATCACATCGCTGAGTGTATAAGTCGCTGGATGGGTTTGTGCGCCGGCCGGCGTTGCGGTCATCCCGAGCATCGCCATGCCGGCGACCGCCACCATTACTCTACACGCTAATCTGTTCACGCTACCTCCACTGAGAACGCAGCAACACGGCATCCACGATGCTGAAAATGGTCGTGTTGGCTCCCACGCCCAGGGCCAGCGTCAGGACAGCCACGATCGTGAATGTGGGCTTCTTGGCCAGCATGCGGCAAACCATAGCGAACATCCTGAAGCAAAGTCCCCATGAAGACGCTCCTCTCGGTCAGTATCACGGAATCACAGAAAGGCGAATTTCCCCACTCGGGGCCCATCAGTTGGGGTCATTTCCGTCGGTCCCAGATTTCACTCCGATTTCACTTTCTTCAGAGGCCCGGCGCAATCACCAAGGCGGAAGTTCGCCTTGTTCTCTAGAGCGTGTTGGCTGTTAGCTGTGACTATCAATAGATCGTCCAGGCAACGGACAAGATCTTCCACTGCCCATCAATTTTGCACACCTGCCAGACCTCGAGGCCTGAATGGTGAACCTTGTCGTTGATGACAAAATCGTAATTAAATGTCACCAGCCCTAGAGGACCGTCTTGGCGAATCTCGATATTGCGAAATCTCTCTTCGAGTTTGTCC
>QIAH01000430.1 GCA_003225465.1 Acidobacteriota bacterium
CGACTACGTGCTGGATTTTATTTGGCGAGCTGCTGCCACCGTTAGTTGGCGAGTTGCCTCCACCGTTCCCTGACGTGTTGCTTCCAGCGCAGCCATTCTGGCCAAGGAAGAGAGCGCCAATCGCGAGCAACAAGACGCAGAACCAGAGGAAGGCAGTACGGGCCATGCTAAGGCATCCCTTCAGTGGCAGAAGCGACCGTATACGTATGATGACTAACCCGGATGCCGGGTTTCCGTTGGCGGTGAAAAAAACAATTGTGGAAATATAGTCTATGTAAGCGAAGCCAAAAACAACGGAGGCCGATGAAGGCATCCAGAGCACCCGATAAAGTCCCTTCTGTGTGCAACTTGGAAGACAAGAATTACGTGACGCAAACAGGTCTCGGATCAGTCCACGAGTGAAATGGGGATTTTTCGCCAACTATCGCGACGCGCACTGGCGTAAGCAAAACGATGAACTTATAATGCGCCCAAAAGTTGAGCACTTGAGCCGGTCTCGACATTCGAGTCCGGAGATTGGGGCGCACTATGGCTGAATCGCTGCTCACCTCCTCTGCGCTTTTCCCAGTATCCGAACAGCGCGTAGATTCCCCATCGTTTCCGCTTTCGTCAAACATCAAAAGGCAGGTTCAGAGATTCTGGCAGAAATCACCCTGTGACTCATGGTTCACGAATGAGCCGCGCGGGACTGTCGCCTTCTATCGGAGCCTCGACGAGCACAGGTATAAAGTGCATCCGCGTCTACAATCGGCAATTGGCTTTGAAAAAACTCGCGGCTTACGGGTGCTCGAAATCGGTTGCGGATGTGGCAGCGAGGCCGAACGCTTCGTTCGCGCCGGTGCCTATTACACAGCGGTCGACCTGACGAACGCGGCACTGAGCATAACGCGGCGACGTTTTCAACTGGCAAATCTGAAAGGACGGTTCGTCCAGGGCGATGCTGAGAACTTGCCCTTCCCTGACGGCTCTTTTGACTTCGTTTATTCCCATGGAGTCCTTCACCACACGCCCGATACACCCCGAGCTATCCGCGAGGTTCACCGGGTGCTCTCTCCAGGTGGACGGGCCGTGGTTATGCTCTATTATCGCGACTCGTTCAATTACTACGTGAATCTCGGAATCGTCCGCCGCTTGCGCGCGTATCTGCTCAGAACAGCGCTGGGTATCAAGCTGTCTCGGGCAATCTTTGGCGAGACAGAGCAAGATTTGCGGCGGCATGCAGAACTCATCCGCGGGGACCCCGGTTCTTACGTAGAGATGCAAAATCTGCTCAACCGAAATACCGACGGCCCCGACAACCCACTTTCACAAGTTTTCTCAAGAGCGTCGGCGCAGCGAATGTTCTGGCAATTCAAGAGTCTCAAAACAGAAATCATGTTCTGGAATCCGAACTGGCTCCCGGGTATCGGAAAGGTGCTGCCCCGCTCGGTCGAGGATCGACTTGCATCGCACTGGGGTTGGCACCTTTGGATTTACGCGCAGAAGCGCCATCGGGAATTCACAGGGCTGAACGAAATTCCGTACCAGAGCATTTCGCTGTCAACGGCGCGTCGCCAGTTCTTGCCGAGGCTCTCGTCAACTGAAATGGCCGGTGGCGTGCGCACTACTTCGACGGTTGGGTAGAGCGACCTCGGCTTGGTGGATGTAACCAGGGCGTTAGCACAAGCTTGCGCCCTTTGTTCGCCCCAAGATGAGTGAAATGGCGATTTTCGCCAACTCCTGCATGGTTTTCGAATTGCCGACGGTCCTCACCGGACCATCGTCATCACTCCGTAGCTCACAGTTTCTGGTCGGCGCACCGAAGGCATCCCGCACAACTTCGGTCCATGATTCATGCAGAAGCACGGTGTCCACGTTATAAGAGGAGCGTGAACAGACCGGTGGCCACGAGCGCGGCTCCCCAGACCAAATTGAAGTTGAACCATGTCTTGCGAAGAAGGGAGAGGCCGACCTTACGATAGATTATCCACGCGAGAAGGCCGATGACTGCAAGATAGGCTGTCGTGTGGACCAGTGTGGCGAGAATTCCAGCGAGAGGACTGACGGTGGCTGCTATGTGATGGTGACCTGCTACTGCGGCTTCGACTGTGCTGCTGCCCAGCAACACAGGTAGCACCATCAAACCTGCGCCGTGCGCCGAGGCCATCAGAAACGACCAGACTGTCAGGTCCCGAAAGCCCACCTGCATGCGGACCCAGCGCGGGTGCCAATGGCCAACCAGGCAATGGATTCCAAGACCGACCAGGAGTGCGGCGACGGCGTAGCGGATAACGTCCCGCGGCAGTGCCGTGCCTAGTAGAGCCGCAGCCAGAACCACCGTGCCGATGGCCAATGCGTGGCCGAGCGCGATGGGGACGAGCGCTCTCGCCACCGCGCTCCCCTTTTGTTCCTGCATCCCCAGTGCTACCGCGAAGAGCCAACCCATTCCAGGGTTGATTCCGTGGTAGGCACCGAGGAGCAGCAGCAACCCCACCATCGTCGAAGTCAGCCCCGCATGCGTCATTTCCCGTCCGAGTAGCAATAGGAGTCAGACGAAGCGTCGCCGCCTTCCAGCCGCACCTGGTGTGCGCGCAGCCCGTCGAACTCGACGAAGAATTGTTTATCCAGGTTGATCCCGCCATTGGGATGCGCGTCGATCTTTACCATCCAGCTCTTCACCCCATCGGGATAGAACTGCTCGTCCCAGGGAGAGTAAAGCGAGTTGGTGAAATAGACACGCTTGCCATCGCGGCTTAACTCAACCATCTGCGGGCCGCCGTTCAGCGACTGCTTAGGCTTGCTCGGGTGAGCCGCGCGGCGCACGATGCCGCCCACGTGGATCGAACCTGTCTTTTTCGGATTGGCGGGATCGGAGACGTCGTACTGGATGAACTCGCCGGTCCCCCAGCACGAAACATAGAGGAAGCGGTCGTCAAGGGAAAGATTGATATCCGATACCAGCGGGGGCACGGCCTTGAAGCCCTGCAGCAGCGGCGGCAGTTTTTCCGGCTCGGCAGGCTCGGCGGGGATTTCGATCACTTTGCGGGCTGCCCATTTACCGTTCTTACCGGCGTTCTCGCGGTACCACATCCAGATCGAGGACGAGAGGTCTTTGAGCGAAATGACCACACCGACGAACCCATATGTTTTTTTCGGATCGTGAGCCGGTCGCAGCTCGAGTACCATCTGTTGCTCCGCGCCCAGTTCCAGTTCCTGCACATGGCGACGCTTGTCGAGATCAAAGATATGCATCTTGTGTCCGTACTTGCCGCCCAGCAACAACTCCGGGTTGAGGCCGTTTTTTACCATGTTGGGCGTGCCCCATTCCGAGGTCACCATCGTGTCGTGTCCCAAGTGCCACCAGAAGTCATAGGCCAGTTGCTGCGGTCCACGATCCTGTTCCCATTGTCCCTTGAGTTCGAACGTGTTCGCATCCATCAAGAAAATTCCGCCCGGGCCGTCTCCGCTGGCCGATCCAAGTGCGCTCCCATAGACGCCGTCTGGGCCGCAATGAATGGTGTGGGGCGAGGTGTAGCCCGTCTTCCTGATGAACTCCTCGGGCTCAATGACCTTGACGATTTTCGGCTGCTTGGGGTTCGGCTTCGTGTCCAGGATATGAATCCGGGATGACCCGATGCCCGGCACGATCAGGTAGCGACGCTCCATGTGCGGATGCGCGGACTGTGGACAAAGGCAGGCGCTGCAAGCGTTCCAGCCGAAATGGTGCAGCTCATTATCGCCGCGCGGAAAATCCACCTGCCCGACGAGCCGGCCATATTCGGACGAACTCGGATCAAGATCAATCACACCCATGGCATCGCGCTGTCCGTTGCTCCCAACGTTGAGCAGCGAGACGTAAGCGAGACGTTCTGGCGGGGCTTGCATTGCCATGCCCGGTGAAGGATAGAAGGTGGGGTCTGGCATCAAAGACATAGCCAATCTCCTTTGGCAGAGTATCCGCAGAAGGGTCTGGATCGACGGTGTTTCGCAGTGTAACGCAGTCAAAGACAGCAAGCCAAGGCGGGGTAGGGGAGGCTGCATTAGCGCTCCCCGTCGCGTAGTACGTTCGGATAACTGTTGTAATCGGCGATGGGACGCAGTGACAGAGTCGCAGGCCAATTCGGTCAGGGTCGATGTGTCCAATGGCGATTTTTGCAGGCGTACGCGGGTAAAGACCTGATGCTGGTCCATGCACTGCCGGATGGCGGAAGTTTTGTCTTTAGCACCCGCAGAGGCGGGACGCGCCCGTGCGTTAACGATGCCGACTGGCAGAGCCAGCACGTCCCTTGAGAGATCTGGCCTTTCCTTCTGTTTCTGCGGGGCAAGCTTTGGTTGCGAATAGGTGCGCTTAGGCTCGGCTCAAGCGCCCGTCTTCCGCACCAACTTCCCACCTTCGTGATTTACGAGCGCACAGACCGTTCGGGCTGCATTCGCCGGAGCTGCCTCGAATGTGAAGCCATTGATCGACCAGCTCCAACGGTCCAATAGCACCGTGCCCGCAATATAGATTGCCCCGTCCGGGACCACTGCGCTGCGGGACAAGGTAAGTCCGTGGCACTCTGGGGCCGTGGCAAAGACCCTGTCAAACTCCAGTTGATCGAAGGCGGCCCCAATCGTATTGAGCACGACCAGGCGCGGCCTGGGCGTGAGCAAGTTTTTCAGAGCGTTAATAGTGGGGTGTCCGGGGACTACCCAGCCGGCGATGGTAATGATGAACAAGGCACCGATGGAGGCGGCGCGGCGACCGTCTGTTTTAAAGTTGTTGCCAGACATGGCAGCCTCGAATCAGGGTGGTAGTTGCAGGGCCGAGCCGGGAGTCTACACTCTCGGTTTGCGGCTTCCTCAGATCCTAGATGCTCGGTACTGCGCGGGCCAGAGTACTAAGGTGGTAGGTGCTTCGCCTTACCGTGTGCTGGCGCGGCGTTGTAGTCTCAATGGGCGTCTGTGCGTGGAGAGAAGGCGCCGCGCTTTCGCAGGCGTTTCCAGGCCGCGTGATCTGTCGTACCTCTATAGAGTCTTTATTAGAACCCCCGATTTGGGGGAGGCGTGCGCCTTGGTTGCGAATGTGCAACGTGCGTATGGGAGTCGATGCCCGTTTTGCTATCGGAATCGAATAGCATCGACTGATGCACGACTGTCTTTGGAAAAAGCCATGAAAACGAGCGCTACTGACTTTATCCGGCTCTTCTTATTTCTATTGGAAGGGGTCCGAAGCGGCAGGAGAGCGAAAGCCGGCCAACTATTTGCCCTCGTCATTATTGCGGTCTTGTGCCTGAGCGGATGCACCAAGTCGCGGAAGGAGACGGTTGTGGAGAACACACCAGAGCTGGCGCGAGCGATTGCCACTCTTCGAGACGCATACTCGGCATTCAACCGAGGGGATATGGATGCAACCGTGCGAGGACTCGACCCGCAGATCGAGTGGACCGAACCGGCTGAGTTTCCTGGCGGGCGAACGTACCACGGGCGCGATGGCGTGAAGCAATACCTGACGCAGTCACGGGCCGCCTGGGCCGACATAAGCAGTGAGCCGGAGCGCTTCATCACTGCAGGCGACCGGATCGTCGTATTTGTTCACGCACGGCTTCGCGCCAAAGATAGCAAAGAGTGGCAAGATGTGAAGCTTGCGGACGTCTATACAGTGCGTGGTGGCGAGATAGTCGGGATGAGGGCCTTCGCCGACCGCCAGGAAGCTTTGCGCTGGGTCGGTCAATGAGAGGAATGGCGATCTTAGGACGACTGTCCGTGCCTTCGCCGACTTGGGAAGGTCAGCATTATTTTTGTTTCGCGAAGAATTCGTCGGCCGCGATCTGAGTCTCTGCGTGACTCTGCTCTTGGACCTGTTGGTTGATTCCCCACTCGTGGCCGAAAGGATCGACGATCTTTCCGTAACGTCCTCCCCAGAACATGTCCTGCACGGGCATGGTTACCCGCGCACCCGCAGCCACCGCACGTTCAACAACCCCGTCTGCATCGTCAACCAGAAGGGTAATGCGAACACCCGTTCCCCCGAGCATCTCCGGTGACTTGCAGGTTCCACCTTCGCTCGCGGGGAACTCGTCGCAGACGAAGAACTTGTGTCCGTCCAGAGTCAATTCGCCGTGCATGAGCTTCTCGCTGCCCGGTTTCATCATTCGGTGTACTTCTTCGGCGCCAAAGACATTCTTGTAGAAATCGAGCGCAGCAGGTCCGTTACGCACGATCAATTCTGGGATGAACTGGTCCTCTCGATGCATCGTTTCCTCCGATACCCGCTCATCCGCAAGAGTTTACATGAATCCCCTCAGAAACCATCTTGCATAACTGGCGAAAACAGGCGATTACACTTGTAACCGTTTGGTTACGAGTGAAATGGAGATTTTGCGACAGTTACCCGTTCGTTCAGTTGTCAAGGCAGGCTGCCAGCCGCTTGATAGTTTCGGGATAGCCGATTTCGATGTGAGTCTCGGAGATTGAGTTCTGCCAGTCCTGAAAATAATTCGATTGGATCTCGGGGGTCTCGGTCGCGAGCAAAGCGCGTGGCACGGTTCCGCTCAGGATGACTGGAAAGTCAGGGCGCCCCGGGTGGAGCGCCCTTTACCGATTCCCGTTTGGCAACGTGGGTCAGGTAACGACAGATCTTAAAATTTCCCTTTAGCGGTGGCGATGTCCTGCTGGTGGATGGGCGTAGGTACGAACTCGAACCCATAGAACCAGGTTACGTTCTGCACGTTGTTGCTGTCGGTCCAAAGCGCGTGGTAGACGTCGTCGGAACCACCAGCGATATCGGTGTAGTCGCCGAAGAAGCCTCCGCCGAAACCGTAGCGCGTGTTAATCGGTTGAGTGGTGACGATGGAGCTTGAGCCCGTCGTCAGATCACCAACCACGTAGTCCAGCCGGGCGTTGTCGATGTAGCTGCCGAGCACGTCGCAGGTGATGCGACCGACCGGCGGCGCAGGCCCGCTGGCGCAGGGCTGCCAGGGCGAGACTACGTCGGCAGCGTAAGCAGAGATATACACGCGACCGGAGGGCGTGGATGTCAGCGCCGGGAAAAGTGTATCGACCCTGTGGGTAGGTGCAATCAGTTGGCTGCCGTCGGGCTGATTAACGGGATACCCGACCGGGGTCTGATTACTGGCGTCAAGTGCTGGGAACGCGAGCGCGGGCGAACTCCAGGTGGCGCCACCGTCAGTGGATTTGCTGTAGAGCACGGCGGCGTGGCAACCGTTGTTGGTACGGGCGGGACAGAGGCCACCGCTGTTGCTCAGCAGCGATGACCACGTGGCGTAGATGTCACCGTTGGGAGCGACCGTCGCAGCAGGATAGCTGTTGTTGCGGAACGCAGTGTTGGCGATGGGAAGAATGTCTACGATGTCGGAAACCTTCACCGGCTTGCTCCAGTTCGCGCCGCCATCGGTGGATTTGACCACCCAGATGCTGTCCAATGCGGCGAGGCGAGTGGAACCATCCCAAAACACGTACACCGTGCCATCGGGGCCGACGGTCGGGTGCGAGCCCTGCCCGTAGAGGACGTTGCCCACGATCAGCTGCGGAGAGCTGAAGGTTTTGCCGCCGTCGCTGGAGTGGACTTCGGAAATGGGAGACTGCACGTAGGCTCCCGTGTGGGCATTGAAGATGAACCGCGTCCAGGTGACATAAACGCGATCGCGGAAGGGGCTTGAGGAGTTGTGGTCAACCGTGATCCACTCCTTGTCGTTGAGGGTGGAAGGCGAAGTGGTCTGATTGATGAAGGTGGGTGCGCTCCAGGTCAGGTTGCCGCTGGCGTCGAAGGTGCCCTTGTTTACGGCGACGGTGCTGGGCGGCGCCGTGCGGTCGAAGCCCAGGCCGGCGTAGAACACGTGGCCTTGGCTGTCGAAGGCGACGCTGGGATCGCCACCCGCGTCGTAGATGCCGCCGGTCAGACGCTCGACTCCAGGGATGAGTGTGCCCAGATGCGCCGGATCGCTGGACGAGCAGCACCAGGTAGCGCCGCCATCGTTGGAGAAATAGGTGCCGGAGTAGGCGTCGCCCAGCGCGCTACATGGCGTTCCGGAGATAGAGCAAGACCAGGTGCGAGAGACGTAGTCGTTGGCCGAGGCGACCACGCGATTGTGGTTATTGGGATCAACTGCGATCGAGGTTTCGTTCTGCGGTGCGGCGGCTGTGTCCTGATTCACCAGAACGTCAGGCGCCGTGATGCTGGTGCCGTCAAGCGGACTGCTGAGCACGATGTTTGGCGTGATTGGAGCGGCGGCGACCTTGGGGATGGTCATCCCGCTCTCCTCTGCTTCTTCCTCGATGAAAGCTGAGAATCGGATCTGCAGCCCGGCCGTGCCCTTCACTGACGCGACCTTCCCAGCGAGGGTGTTGATGTTGTAGGTGGGTTGCTTCTGGGCGAAGAGACTGGACGAGAGAGCAAGGGCGACAACGAGAATACAGACACGTCGAATTTTCAAGGGTCCTCCTTTTAGAGACCGACCGCTCCCCCGATTTTGGGGAGCACTGGAAGAAAGGGGACAACGGATGTCGGAGCCATCTGCTAATCCTCAACTCCGATGTGGGCCACCCGGCAGCGGGATCTGCAAGGTGAGCTGGCAAAGACAGCTGTTTAGGAACTGTCTTACAACGTGGGAGAGGGTGTCAAGTCTGGGACGGGGCGCTGGACGCGGCGTTTGGCCCGAATCTCGTCGTGCCAAGCAGTCGTGATGGCAGGTTTAAAACGGAGAGCAGGTGAAGCGGCTTACCGAGTGGCTCAAACAACTGACGCGGGACGGGCTGAACCTACGGAGTATGGCGCCCGTCATCAACCAGGCCAGGATGACGGGCGACTCGGAATTATGGTCCAGAGTGAGGAAATTGATTGTTGATGTAACCAGATTACACTTGTAACCATACGGTTACAAGTAATATAAGCCTTTGCCAAAATTCAATGCCCGTTTCGATCTGAAGAATGCCGTCGTAAGTCCGCCAGACTGGCAGTGGTTTAGGATTTGAGCGCGATCTTCAGCATGGCCTCGACGCCATTCCAGGTGATCTGTACGCCGATGCACAGCAGGACGAATGCGATCACGCGCAGGATGCCATGAGCCGTCTGCGGAGAAACATGTGCCGTGATGACCGGCGCGTAGCCATAGCAGAAGTACACAGCTATGCTTAACAGCACCACCGCGAGCACAATTCCCGCGTGCGCGGTGATGTCCGGGAGCAAACCCTTTACGGATGCGTGCGCGCTCAAAGTCACCATCACCACAATGCAACCTGGGCCGGCTGTGATCGGAAACGTGAACGGGTAGAAGATTTTCCGTTCCAGTGATCCGAACACGGCGCCACCCGCGTCGATAGCTTCGTCTTTCGGCTCCGGCTCCTCCTGATTCAGCAGGCTCCAGCCCATGGCCGCCAGCACCAGACCACCAGAAACCTGCATGACAGGCAGAGAGATACCAAAAAACTTCAGCATCGCGGTGCCGATCAGTTCGATCGCAACCAGGAAAAGTGTCGTGCTGATCGCGATCTTCCGCGCCAGAGTCCGATAAACAACCGGAGGCGCAGGCGCACTGCCGACGAGTCCCAGGAAAACGAGCGCGCTACCCAGCGGATTCACCAGCGGCAGCAATGCGCTGAACGAAAGCCCGAAAAACTTGCTGAATTCTCCCACGGCGCAAAAGCATAGCAGGTGGACCAAGACGGGTGGAATCGTTCAGGAGTGGTAGTTGACGAAGACGGTTTTAGCTGAATTTCAACCAGTGCAATGGGGATGTTTCAACATTTATAGAAGTCACAATCAATGCAAAGGCCGTAGTCTGCGCTTCTCCTCACGGTTTCTAGGTCGAAGTGAACGCCGGGTTTGACGATCTTCGCCGCCTCAGCGCGACTCAGGCGCTGCGGATCACCCGCCTTCTCCGCTCCCAGAAAGAACTGGAAGGTGACGAACTGATCGTCGCAGGAAAACACAACTCGGACAGAGCCGTTCTCGTTAAGTGTTACGTCGCTTCCAGTGTTGGGCATGGGTTGCAATGCCAGGCGCACGCGGAGAAAGCGTGCGCCGGCGATTGCTCCGGTTCGTTGCAGTTCTTTATTTGGCTGGAGTTGTCGTAGTTGACGTTTTCTTTGGGGTAGTGGTCGTGGTCGGCTTGGTCGCAGTTGTGGCCGGGATCGGCTTGACCGGGGCTGCGGATGGCTTGGCTGTGGTTACCGGAGTCTTCACCGCGGTGTTTTTCACCACCGGCGTTGGAGTTGTCTGCACGGTCGTCCCAGGCGCCGGCCTGCCGTTGACTGTTCGTTGCTGCTGTGCCGGAACGCCAACTCCCTGTTGTCCGGATACGTTCTGCGCATTCCCCTGGGGCACTGCAGTACTGGTTCCATTGCCGCCTCCCACAAATCCACTCGCCGGCGAGGGGCCCGAAGCGAACGCGGCATTGCTGGTTCCCGGGACAAGGCTTGGAAAATTCAGGTTGTACGTCCGTACCGGGATGGCCATAGCGCCGTTCTGCGGCTGCAGTTCGTCGATGGTCAAGTTGTAGGTATAGCCGGTACCGACCGGGCTATTCGGGCCGCGGCCCCGCGCGACGGAGAACAGCGCGTTGCCGGTCTGGCCGGGGGCGAGCACGAACTGCGAGTCGGTCTGGTTGCCCCGATCGATGCCCATGCCCTGCAGTTGGCCGGGGTTGCCTCCGGCTGGGACATAGGTGTTACCGTTATTGTCGACCATCACCATTGAGCCGTCGTGATAGGCGACGATCAGCGGCTGGTTGGTCGAGTTGTGGAACAGGATGTTCATGCGGAGAATGTGCCAGCCGCCCTCTTGGCTCATGGTCATCTGCGAAACGTTGGCTTGGAACGGGCCTGCATCGAAGCAACTCGGTCCGCAGGCTCCAGCACCGCCTCCGCTGAAGGCTCCGCTTGCCTGGTTCGTTTGCAATCCGTTTGACGCACCTTGCTGCACACCCTGCATCCCCTGCTGCGCTCCGTTTTGCCCTTGTTGCACGCCGCTTTGCCCTTGTTGCACGCCGTTTTGCACCTGCTGGCCTGTCTGCTGAACCGTGCCGCTTTGTTGGGTCGTGCTCTGGCCCTGCTGCTGGACCGCGTTCTGGGCGTCCTTGACCTTCTGCCAAACACTCTTCTTCTTCTGTTGCTGCTGCTGCGCCGGCTGATTCTGCGGTTGGTTTTGGTTCTGGTTTGTCTGGTTTGAATTTGGGTTTTGATTCTGGTTCTGCTGCGCGGCCGCAACGACCGAGAAGGCTACCATGGTGGCGATTAGGATGATGATCCGCGTCGGGTTCTTTGTGGTCATGTTCCTCTCCTCTTAAAGTTGAATTCCGTACTATTCCCCCCGAACGATTTATGCCGCCATTTTCTGAAAGCTCCCGAGTTTCTTTTCTGCACTGCAATGAAGAGTTTTTTTCGCTGAGAACGAATCCGCATGACAATCTCCTCTGCTCAATCCACAATTCTGGCGAGTGGAGGCATATCGGGAGAGCGCCCGAGATTTTCGGAAAGGGCACACTCTCAATCAGAACAGCTCAGGTCTTCTGTCGAGTAGTCTGGTGAGGTGATGGACGGCAGACAGGAGCACAATGGGCGCAAACTGAAGGATTGTCAAGCGATATCGGTTGATGACGTAAGCAGGCGATAGCACCCATTGACACGGCTGGCTGATCTACTTCGGCATCGTTGGTGCGATAGCGATTTATCGCCAACTACGAACCCAAATAGCGGAACTCTCCCGGAATGACGTTCCTGGACGAACGAAGCGTGGAATCAGGCGAAACATTCCATCTGTGGCGAGTCGCTACACGGCCTCAGCTCTCTGCTTGCGAACCTCGATCGCCGAATCTCCGCGCGCTCGGCTTGCTACCGACAGTTACAGCCGTCCAAATGTTTGCGGGAGACGCGCTTTAATATTAAGAAATTCCTGACAAAGCCGTTCTTTACGATGGCCGACGAAAGGGCTCGGCGGCGGCGTGACAAGAGTATGGATTACCAGCAATCTCAGATCGCAGAGATCTACGACCTCGCTAATCCCTGGGCGCAGGATGCTGACTTTTATCTCTCGCTCGCAGGACTACGGCCTTGTAGTGTCCTTGATCTAGGTTGCGGTACGGGCACGC
>QIAH01000281.1 GCA_003225465.1 Acidobacteriota bacterium
AATGACATCGCCGGCAACACCGGCCCCATGACACTCGACGAAATCGAAGCCAACTACGCCTCCCTCGCCGAACTCGCGACCTTGCATCACATCCGTGTCGTGTTCTCTTCCGTGCTTCCTGTCCACAACTACACCCCGCAATCACAAGAATTATTCGCGCAGCGTTCGCCCGCCAAGATTCTCGAACTGAACCGCTGGCTCAGGAATTACTGCGAAAAGAATGGACACGTATATCTCGACTATTTCAGCGCATTGGTCGACGACAGGGGCCTGCTCAAGAAAGATCTCGCCGAAGACGGCCTCCACCCGAACAAGGCTGGCTACAAAGTCATGGCGCCGCTCGCGGAGTCCGCGATCGCGCAGGCGTTATCGGGCGCCGCCCACTGAGCATGGCTGACACAAGCGCGTCACAACCTCTGCTGCTACCGCGCCTGGCAACTCTCCTTCGCCTGATGTTCATGGCTCGTGCGTTCCTGGCAGTGTGCCTGCTTGTCTCATCGCTCCGCGCCCAGACGTCTCCGGCCGAAAGCGCGCTCCAATCGCCGCCGGGCGCCCGCGTCATCAAGCTCACGCCCAGTCCCGGTCAATTCACTGAGCCCTCCATTGCCGTGAACCCCTCGAATCCCCGACAACTGGTTGGCGCATTCCAGAACACCGCGGTGGCCTACTCGCGCGATGCAGGGCAGACCTGGAACCTTGCCGAAGGCGCTGCGCCTCCCGACTACAAGGTTTCCGGCGACGTCTCCGTCGTCTACGACAATCAGGGCCATACATTCCTCTGCTACATCGCCTTCGACAAGCTGGGCACGGTCAACTACTGGGCCCACAACGCCACCCGCAACGGCATCTTCGTGCGCCGCTCGCTCGATGGCGGCCAGACCTGGGAAAAAGATGCGGTCGCGGTGATCGCCCATCCCAGCGACCCCGGCATTCCCTTCGAAGACAAACCCTACATCGTCGCCGACGCCACGCATTCGAAGTACGCCGGCAACCTCTACATCGGCTGGACCGAATTCAGTCTCGAAAAAACGATCATGCTTTTCTCACGGTCGACCGACAGCGGCAAGACCTGGTCGAAACCTATCGAGATCAGCACCCACGAAGGCCTCCCGCGCGATGACAACGGCGCCGTCGAAGGCTTTACCGGAGCAGTCTCCGCCGACGGCACGCTGTACGTCGCCTGGTGCGATATTACGGGAGTCGTGCTGGCCATTTCCAAAGATGGCGGCCGCACCTTCTCCCGCTCGCGCACTATCCTCAAAACCGGGCCGTCGTATTTTGACCCAACCTCCGTGGGACGCGGCAACGGCTTCCCACAGATCGCCGTCAATCCGCGCAACGGCCAACTGTTCGTCACCTGGGCCGACTACACTAATGGCGATATCGATGTCTTCTCTTCCACTTCGAAAGATCGCGGCCAGCACTGGTCGCCGGCGGTTCGCGTGAACAACGATCCCCTGCACAATGGCCAAGATCAGTTCTTTCAGTGGATGTCGGCCGACCCAGTCGATGGCTCGGAGAATGTCATCTTCTGCGACCGCCGCGCCGATCCCGGCAATCGCAGCTATTACATGACCCTCGCCCGGTCCACCGACGGAGGCCAGACTTTCAAAAACTATGCCTGGAGTACCCAGCCCTCCGATCCCAAAGACATTTTCATGGGCGACTACATGGGCATTGCTGCCTACGGCGGAAAGGTCTACGGCATCTGGGCGCGCACGGCCACGCCCGAAGAACAGTCCGCCGCCTCAAAAACTGCGGAGCCCGCGAAGGCCATGCCTGAGGAGAAATCCGGGCGAGAAGAAAAATCCCCCCAGCCCCAAAAGCCGAAGCAAGAAGAGTC
Source organism: Acidobacteriota bacterium (assembly GCA_003225465.1). Lineage (GTDB taxonomy): Bacteria > Acidobacteriota > Terriglobia > Terriglobales > Acidobacteriaceae > Gp1-AA133. The sequence continues at coordinate 1,844 of QIAH01000281.1, forward strand.
CGGCAACGACGAAGTGCCTGCCAAGAAAGCGCTCTTCGTGGAAGTAGGCGTCGCCGACTTCTCACCCTAGCCAAACGGCAGCCACGATCCACGTAGGGACAGGCGCCCCCGCCTGTCCAGCCGAGCGAAAGCTCGGCAGCTGTGTAGGCCGCAAAGGAAATGTCACCCCCGACCAAAGACCCCAAAACCCGTATCCCGATGTCGAAAAAGTTCTATAATTAAAAACGAGTTTCCGACCTCCACCGCCCAAGGGCATACCCGGGCTATGGAGGCGAGGGCTGGTTTTCATAAAACCACCCAAAGGGTGCCGGTGGAAACGCCGTCGCCTCCCGCGCTTCGCAAGGAGCGCATTGGAAAGGAGACACTCGCCGGACGTGCCCGTCCCGGGTGCGTGTCCTTTTCCAGTAAGCACTTAGCAACTAGCACTTGGCATTTAGCCAGTCGACGGTCCGTTCACGAACTCGAAGGGCTAAATGCTAACTGCTAATTGCTAATGGCTGCTCTTCTCGACAAATTCGGCCGCCCCATTACCGATCTCCGGATCGCGATCACCGATCACTGCAACTACAAGTGTGTCTACTGCCGCACCGGCAACGAAGGCGCGCTCTACCGCGATCTCCCCATTGCCGACTACCTCCGTATGGCCGGCGTTTTCGCCGCACTCGGCATCAAGAAAGTTCGTCTGACCGGAGGCGAACCGTTACTGCGGAAGGGAATTGTCGAACTGGTGCGCGATCTCGCGAAGCTGCGCAGTGCTGATGGCGAGCCCCTCGAACTCGCGATCACCACCAACGGCCACCTGCTCGCCGAAATGGCACAGCCGCTCAAAGACGCGGGCCTCGACCGCGTCACGGTCAGCATGGACGCAGTCGATCGCGACCGCTTCGCCCGCATCACCCGCGTGCCCAACGGTTACGACAACGTGCTCGCCGGCATTCGCGCCGCCAAGCGCGCCGGCCTCGAACCGGTGAAGGTGAACTGCGTGCTGCTGCGCGGCTTCAACGAAGATCAGATCATTCCCTTTGGCAAGTTCGCGCGCGAGGAAGGCGTCGTGCTGCGCTTCATCGAATTCATGCCGCTCGAAGAAGACCGCGTCTGGTCGCCCGACGTCGTTGTCACGCTCGACGAAATCCTCGAACGCATGTCCGAATATCTCCCGCTCGTCGAGATCCCGCACGCACGCTCAGAAACCTCCCGGCGCTACCGCTTCGAAGACGGCCTGGGCGAAATCGGCATCATCGCGCCCGTCTCGCACCCCTTCTGCGGACACTGCAGCCGCATCCGCGTCACCTCCGACGGCAAAATCCGAACCTGCCTCTTCTCCGTCTGGGATCACGACCTGCACGCCCAAATGCGCCGCGGCGCCACCGACGCCGAACTGGAAGCCTTCATTCGCGAAGTCGTGCTTCACAAAGAAGAACGCCACCACATCGGAGAACCCGACTTCATCCCCGCCTCGCGCACCATGGTGCACATCGGGGGCTGAAAACCAGTCGTTGGTCCTTAGTCGTTGGTCGTTGGCGGACCTCGTCCATGGAGTGACGGGCGTCCCCGCCCGTCGGCTCTTGCGCGATGTTCTGTGGTCGGTTGTGGGTGACAAAGCCCCGCACGCTAAAATTCATCTCTGCTCCGCGAAGCAAGTTTGACCCTGCATCCCTGAAGCTGGCCCGCGGCGATTCGCATGACGTGTTCGCCAACGACTAACGGCTAACGACCAACGACTGCTTTTAACCGACGACTGACAACTGCTCCCTCACACCTGCCCCATGCCGCCGTCCACATTGATGTCCACGCCAGTGATGTAGGACGATTCCGGACTCGCCAGGAACAGAACCGTGTCGGCCACTTCTTCCGGCTTGCCGAATCGGTTCATCGGGACCTTGGAAACCAAATAGCGCGACACCTCGTCGATCTCCTGCTGGGAAAGCCCGTTGCGGTTGAAAATGGGCGTCTGGATTGGTCCCGGACTGACCACATTGATCCGGATTCCGCGAGTAACCAACTCCGTAGTCAGCGTCCGCGCAAACGACCGGATCGCCGCTTTCGTCGCTGAATAAATACTCGCGCCCGCCACTCCGCTCTCGCTCGCTACCGAGGAGTTGATGATGATCGACGCGCCGTCATTCAGCAGCGGCAGCGCCTTCTGAATCGTGAAGTACACGCCCTTCACGTTGACGTCGAAAGTCTCGTCGAACAGCGCCTCGGTGCTATCGGTCACGGGAGCAAATTTCGCGATACCGGCATTCGCAAACAGCACGTCAATCTTGCCCGCCTTCTCGGCCACGATCTTGTAGAGCTTATCCAGATCGCCCAGCTTCGATACGTCGCTGCGCACCGCGATCACGTCATCGCCAATCGTCTTGACCGCTTCGTCCAGCGTCTTCTGGTCGCGTCCCGAAATCACCACTTTCGCGCCTTGCTCATGAAACCGCTTGGCCGTCGCCAACCCGATCCCACTGTTGCCGCCAGTTACCACCGCCACTTTCCCTGTCAGTCTAGGCATAATGTCCTCCAATCTCTGAAGCGCCTGTCGAGCAAGATGCGGATCAAGTCCTGTGATTCTGTCGTTCCGCCTCTTGCTTTCTTCGGCTTGCTTCGATACTTTGATGACTATCGAAATATAAAGTTTCAGTTTCCTTTTCCACAGGCGGGGGCATCCAGTGGTAATGGCCGTACCGTACCGCTGGACTCAAAGGGTGAAGCACGTTAGAAGACTAGGGGACCAACGCAAAGCCGAGGGCGACGCCTAGAGCCTAGAGCCTAGAACTAATCCAATGACTACCGACGAACTCGCGAAAATCTCGAAAGCTCTCGCCGATCCCACCCGCCTGCAGATCTACGAATCGATCGCGGCCAACCCGAACACGTACTGTGGCCAGATCATCGACAAACATGATTTGTCCCCCGGCACGGTCTCGCATCACCTGAAGATCCTCATGGAAGCCCGCCTGATCGAATGCCGCCGCGACGGCCAGTTCATTCACAATCGCGCCGTCCCTGAAACCATGCGCGAATACACGCAAGCCCTGGCCCGCTTGGCGCGCCCCGGAAAATTGGAGCGAGATCGAAAATGAAGCAAGTGCTCTTCTTCTCCACCGCTGAAGAGTTCCGCGCCTGGCTCGATCGGAATCACGCGAGCGAAGCGGAATTGTTTGTCGGCTTCTACAAAAAAGCTTCCGGTAAGCCCAGCATCACCTGGCCTGAATCCGTCGACGCCGCGCTCACCTACGGTTGGATTGACGGAGTTCGCAACGCGATCGACAAACTCAGCTACCGCATCCGGTTCACTCCCCGCAAGCCATCCAGCACGTGGAGCGCGGTCAACGTCAAACGCGTCGCCGAACTGACAAAGCTTGGCCTGATGCGGCCGGCGGGCATAAAGGCGTTCGAAGCCCGCAAAGGCGACAAAACCGGAATCTATGCCTACGAGCAGCGTAAGAGCGCCAAGCTGCCGCCTGCCTACGAGAAGAAATTTCGCGCGAACAAGAAAGCCTGGGCATTCTTTCAGTCACAGCCGCCCTGGTATCAACGCACAGCTACCTATCGCGTAATCAGCGCGAAGCAGGAGCCCACGCGGGAGAAGCGCCTGGCCCAGCTGATTAAGGACTCTGCGGCAGGCCTGGCGATCAAGGAACTCAGGCGGACGGAGACGAAGAAATGAGGACGGTACATGTTGCCGCGATGCTGATTGATCTGATGGCTGCAATTCGCGCGCACGCGCAAACCTCCTGGATCGAATCTTTCATTTACATCGACGGAGCCTTTCGCTTCTTCGGGCAGGGCAGCAGACCCTTCTGGGCGCCAGCCCCAACTCCGAAATCACTAATCCGTGAGCAGTAATGACGAGGAATCGTGCCTGGCGCCTGACACCTGAGACCTGACAGTAACGTTCCCAGCGTGATTCGCCCCCCAACGACCCATGAATTAGAATAGAGATAACTATATGTCTACCCGTACTTTTACTCTGCAAGACGCGCAAATGTTACTTCCCACGCTGGAGTCCCTGCTGCGCACAGCCATCAACAGCAAGCAGTTGATCGAAGAGGTGGACGCCGAAGTCCAGGATCTTGCCCATCGCATTTTTCTGAATGGCGGAACCCTGGTGAAGGTCGTGGAAGTGGCACGCCGTAAGGCCGAACGGGAACGCGCCATCCAGCGCGCCAAAGATGCGGTCGCTGAAATTCACGCCACCGGAGTGCAGGTCAAGGACATCGATATCGGATTGCTCGATTTCCCCTGCAAGGTCGAAGGAGAAATTCTCCTGCTCTGCTGGAAACTTGGCGAAGAGAAAATCACCCACTGGCATTCGCCCGAAGAAGGCTTCGCCGGCCGCAAGCCCATCGATGAGCGCATCGAACGGGCAGGCAAGAAGAAGCGGTAGAGGGGCCACCAGTCTTCAGTCGTCAGCAAAACTCTGATGGCTGGTAGTCGTTGGCGAATGGCCGAGACCTGGCAGCCTGCGGCAAAATTATCTTCGACGTCAGGAATTTCCCTCTGCGGCTTGAACAGCTTGTTGAAAAAAGAAGCTGCTCGGCGACGCCCACGCTTTGAAAGGGCTCGGCTTCAGCCGAGCCGTAAGAGCCGCAAAATCACTGCGGCTTTAGCCGCTGAGGTCGGCTGTCGCGAGAGTTTTTCAGCAAACGGCTAGGGGTTTCGCTATCAGCCAGGGACCATCCGCCACAGGCCGCTTACTATCGACCAACGACGATTTTCCGAAGACCGAAGACCGAAGGCCGACGACTGAATCAATGTCCAAGGAATGGAACGCCACCCTCTACCACCAGATCTCCGCTCCCCAAGTAAGCTGGGGCAAAAAGGTGCTCGCGCGCGTGAAGTTGCGCGGCGACGAGCGGGTGCTCGACGCCGGTTGCGGCACCGGACGCCTCACGCGCGACTTGCTTGAAGCTTTGCCTCGCGGACACGTCGTTGCACTCGATGTTTCGCGGAACATGCTCGACACGGCTCGCGCCTACCTCGAACCCGATTTTGGCATCCGGGTTGAGTTCGCTCGCTGCGATCTCCTCGAAATGCCCTTTGAATGTGAGTTCGACCTGATCTTCAGCACAGCTTCTTTCCACTGGGTGCTCGACCACGACCGGCTGTTTCGCAATCTTTATCGCGCGCTGCGTCCGGACGGTTCTCTGATTGCGCAATGCGGAGGCGGCAACAATCTCGCGCGCTTGCTGGCGCGCGTTGCCCGGCTGATGAAGTCCCCGGCGTATGCAAAACATTTTGTCGGCTATCGGTTTCCCTGGGAGTTCTCCGATGCCGAGACCGCCGCGAACCGCATGCGCAAAGCAGGTTTCGAGCAGGTCGAAACAAGCCTGGAGGAAGCGCCCACGAAGTTCGAAACCGCCGGCGAGTTCCAGAGCTTTGTGGAGAGCGTCATTCTGCATCGCCACCTCGAGCGTCTGCCACAGGCAGAGTTGCGTCAAAACTTCCTCGCCGAACTGACCCGCCAAGCAGCGAATGATAATCCCCCCTTCCTGCTCGATTACTGGAGGCTGAATCTGCAAGGCGGTAGAGTCTAGTCGCCAGGCGCCAGCGTGCTGGCGACTGGAGACCGACGACTGGCGACTGAACCACGACTAAGGCCTCCCCCCATCCACCCATCGCGGCCGAAAGTCCGAATTCACGAGCCACTCGACCGACTCGATCAGCGATGCAATCACCACCCGCATGTGCTGGAAATCAATATGCGCAAGATCGTCGCTCGGCTGGTGATAATCGGCGTGCAGCCCGAAGCTGGACGCGGTCTGCGCGACCACGCCCCTCTTCGCAAGCACGTAATTGTCGGAGCGCATGAAAAAATGCTCCTCCGGGCGCTCGTCCTTCACCAGCTTGGCTCCATGCGCTGCCAGTGCCGGCCCCAGGTTCGTTCGACCCCAACCGGAGAGCCAAAGCGAGTCGTCCGGATATTTGGGATCGCGCCGCCCGATCATTTCGAACTCAAGATTGGCCGCGATATTCGCCAGCGGCACCGGAGGATGCGCCTCAAACCAGCTGGAACCAAGCCCGCCGTCTTCTTCGCTGCCGAACAGCGCAAACACCACTGTGCGCCTCGGCTTTGGTCCACGGGCCAACACACGCGCCACCTCCAGCACGGCGGTAGTGCCGGAAGCATCATCATCCGCGCCGTTGTAGATCGCGTCGCCATTCACGGGCGGCCCGATCCCCAGGTGATCCAGATGCGCGCTGAGCAGGATCACGCTATTGCGAAGCTTGGGATCACTTCCTGTAATCTTGCCCACCGCATTCCAGGTAGAACTTTTTTCTGGCGGCGCCGGAGTGGTTTCCAGATAAAAAGTGGTGCCATCGGGAATGCCGTTGAGGCTTGCCAGGGCTTCATCGCTGAGCGCGAATTCGTTGCGGCTGCCTTCTCCCAGCGCAAGGCCGCCGCTCACGCCCTCCAGTTTCAGTGGCAGCTTGGGCAATTCCTTCGCCCGCTCGTCCCAATGCAGGAGATGCTCGCCGGAGGCCGGCACAAGCACGGCGATCGCGCCACTCTCCTCGGCCGCCAAGGCAGCCGCCCGAACTTTCCGGGAATCCTTTCCCCGGATCAGCACGACTGCGCCCCGTGTGTCTGCGGTTGCGTCGGGCGCATCCTGCTTTCGGATTTCAGAGAACGACATCTGCTCCAGGGATGCGCCGTCTCGATCGGTATCGATGCTCTTCAGCCTCCCTTTGAACTCGGAGTCGGAAAGACTTAGCACCAGCATCTCTTTCCCGTGCGTCCATTGAATCCGCTGCGCGGGGATGCCGTCGCCCGGCGTCATGAACCACAAAGTGGGCGGCGCGCTCAGCTTCTGCCGGATCACCGGAGCCTGCTGGATGTAGGTGCCATGGTCGCCCGCGGGCGCAACGCCGTATTGCTCCAATTGCGCCGCCACGTAGGTAGCCGCGAGCAATTCATCCGGCGTGCCGCTGCCGCGTCCGCGCAAAGCGTCGGAGGCGAGAAACTCCATGTGCGCCCGGATGCAACGCGCGCACACACTTGGGGCGGAACCGCCCGAGGCTTGCTCTGCAACATTCCCGGCGCGTACGGAAGGCGCTGTTGTTGTGGGACTTGCGGCCGTCTGTGCTAAAACCGCCACGTCGGCCAGAAGGCAAAACGCCAGCAGAAAATGCTGCAAGCCCAGGCGAATAGTCCGTTCTTTCATGAGGATTGGGTTGAAGGGATTATAAGCCGCCGAAGTCTCGGCTTTGGATCGGTCGGCACGGCGCCAACATCCCGAGGAGTCACTCCGACGAAGCCTGCTAGTTAACCCACGTCCTTTGGATTGTTGTGGATGAGCGAAGCGCAGGCCCGTAGTCTGCTACAATTTTGGTTACCCCAACGAAACTAGATCGAGTGTTGCCAGCGAGGGTTTGTGTTTATGTCGAGTGCCCGTTCCCGTCGTAAGCTCCAAGTGATCGGATCGTTGAGCGTTCTTCTTCTGATCGCCCTTGCCATAGGCTGCAACGGATTTTTTGTGGACCCCACGCTCACCAGCATGACGGTGCAGACTCTGCAATCGACCAGCCTGGTGAATGTGGGCAACACAGTGCAACTGCAGGCCACTGGAGTTTTCGACGATGGCAGCCACAAGAACCTGACGGGAACCGCTACCTGGAGCGTGACCTCGAACCCGGACTTCGTCAGCGTAAGTAAGTCGGGGCTGGCGACTGCTTTGAAGGTTTCGCCCGCAGGCACAACGGCCACGGTTCAAGCCGCGGCCCAGTCTTCCAGTGGTTCCGTCGTTTCTGGATCCATCAACCTCACGGTGGGACAGTCGACGTCACTGACTCTTACCTCCAGCTTAGGTACCACCATCAGTCTGGCCACGAGTCCCACGGGGACCGCCATCACCTTCACGGCAACGCTGAACGGAACTGACAAGACCAGTTCCACCACGTTCACCTCGAGCAACTCGAGCATCATCACCATCTCGAGCGGCAGCAGTGGGACCGTGGGCGGAACGCCGGGTACCGTGACGATCACGGGCACCGACACGACCGACAACGCAAGCGGCACTCTGACGATTACGGTAACGCAGTAGTCCGGCTCCGCAGGTGCGTGGTTCGAGGCGACCTCCAGGTCTGAAAAGAGATTTCGATTGATACACAGAGAGGAATCTCAATTTGATTCACTTTTAGCTAAGTTATTGAAAGTTCGTAGAAGCGGCGCCAGGACCTAAAATGGGATTCCGGTCTTCGCGTAGAATGCCCGCCAGATGCGTTTAGGAGCGATATGGACGCAGTTTGGGTGGTTGGCAATGGTTTCCCCTTCATCCGAGCCCGCTCGGCGCGTCCTGACGCATCCCAGCGCAATTCTTATCTAACAGCTAACCTAACCACGTGCCAGGTCTCAAGTGTCAGGTCTCAGCCTTCATCGTGGTGTTCGCGGCTTCGTGCCGAATGCCTGAATATGAAATCTGAATCTTTGAACTCGGAGGCTTGAAACCTTGACACCTGACACCTGAGACCTGACACCTGCCCGCCTCGTACCTCAGATACGCCCCAACCCACGCCCCATCGCGATATATTGATTCAGACCCTGTGAAACTCTCTCGGCAAGTGCAACTCAGAAAAACTGGTTGGGCGCTGCTGTTCGCGTTGGCGCTGCTGCCCGCCTGCGGGCGGGGTAGAGGGCGGACGCTGGAAGTCATGTATGTGTCCGCGCCGCAGGCATTTCTGCGGGATCGCGTGGCCGCCGTCTACAACAAAACTGCAACCGTGAAGAACGGCGACCGCCTCGACGTGCTCGACCGCGAGAAACGCTTTGTCAAGGTGCGCACCTCCACGGGTATCGAGGGTTGGATCGAGCAGCGCTATCTCATCACCCAGCAAGTGTTTGATCATTTTCAGTCCCTCACCAAGGATCACCAGAACGATCCCATCCAGGCTACCGGCAGCACCCGCAACGATACCAATCTGCACATCGAGCCGGGCCGCGACACGGACCACCTCTATCTGCTCCCGGCCGCCTCGAAGGTTTCAGTGCTGGCGCGCGGCATGGCCGAGCGGAGCGGCGTGGTTGCGCCTCCCAGTCCAGGCAAGAGAGATAAGGCGCCGGGCCCGGTCATGGAGGATTGGTGGTTAGCGCGCGACGCGCAGGGCCATGTCGGATGGCTGCTGGCACGCATGGTCGATCTCGACGTGCCGCTCGAAATCGCGCAGTATGCCGAGGGGCAGCGCTTCGTCGCGTTCTTCAAACTCAACGACGTGCAGGACGAAGACAAGAAAGTTCCGCAATACCTTGCACTGCTGACCGAACCAAAAGATGGCCAGCCTTTCGATTTCGATAAGGTGCATGTCTTCACCTGGAATGTGAAGCGCCATCGTTACGAGACCGCGTACCGTGAGCGCAACCTGAATGGGGTGTTGCCCGTCACCGTGACCCACGAGGATTTCGGAAAAGAAGGCGACCTGCCGGTCTTCATCCTGCGCGTGAAGGACGATAGTGGGAACGTCGTGGAGCGAAAATACAAATTGAACACGCCCATGGTGCGCCGCGTGCTCGCGCCCGGAGAAGTGCCGGCGAAGCCGGCGGCAGCGGCGAAAGGGAAACGACGGAAGAGGCGAGAATAGGCTTTAGGCTCTGGGCTCTAGCTTTCCGGTTCTTGCCTTTTCGATTTATGGGACGAGTTCCCGGGCTCGCCATGACCCAGAAGCCTTGATGCTTAGAACCTGAAGCAGGTTATGGAAAGCCGGGGCAAGCGCACGTAGGTGGCGTGGTTGGCGGGAATCTGGCGGGCTCGCATACGTTCGGGCTGCCGGAAGAAGTATCCCGTGTATCCGCTATGCTTGGCATTCACGAAATCCTGCCGGGTTTCCACCTTGAGTATCGATGGCCGCACGGGTGGCGCTGTCGGCATCGGCGGTGAAGTGACGCTCGTCGGCGTTGTGGCGAAACAGCAGTTCATAGCCGATCACGCTCTCATCGGCGGCGAGGATGGGCTGCCGCGCGATGCAAGGGCTAGGTTTTTCCGGAGTTGGTTGCGCTTGTGTGCCCATGGCTTCTCCGTCTGTCATCGGCGGTTTCCTGCACAACTCTAGCGGGGCAATGACCAGGAGAGCACACGGGTAGGTTCGTTCCATCTCACCGTCACGCGTCGCGTGCGTCTATAATTCCGTGCCTGCCTCTGTGATGCGATTCAGATCGTTCTGTTCCGGAGAAACCATGCGCTTGTTGCAATGCTCGTTTCTGCTGGCCTGTGTATTGTGTGCCAGCCTGTTTGCCCAGCAGCCTGATACCACGAAACCTGCCGAGACCGCGAAACCGCGCGAGAAAAAAACCAGGCCGGAGTCTTCGCAACCCGCACCTGAGCCCAAGATCACCGAGCCGACGACACCCGCTCCCGAGCCCAAGCCGGATACCGGCAAAGAATCGGCCGCCGACAAGGAAGAGCATTTCGACATGACGGAGGTGCCGCCCGTCGTTACCCATCACCAGATGACTGTTGCGGGAAAAACCCTCCGGTACACGGCGACGGCCGGACGTCTGCCCATCAAGCGCGGCGACGGAAGGATCGAAGCCGAGATGTTTTTTGTCGCCTACACGCTGGACGGGCAGGAGGCGAACCAGCGTCCCGTGACCTTCTGCTTCAACGGAGGCCCGGGTTCGGCTTCGGTATGGCTGCACATGGGTTCGGTCGGACCCAAGCAGGTGGTCCTGCAGCCCAATGGCTTTATGCCTGCCGCGCCTTACCGCATTACAGATAATTCCAACACCCTGCTCGATAAAAGCGATCTGGTATTTGTGGACGCGATCGCGACCGGCTTCAGCCGCGCCGCCAATACGGAACTGCAGAAGAAGTATCTCGGCGTGAAAGGAGATATCGACGCTTTCGGCGAGTTCATCCGCCTCTACATCACACGTTACGATCGCTGGCCCTCACCCCTGTTCATCCTGGGCGAAAGCTACGGCACGACGCGTGCTGCCGGCATCGCCGGCTATCTGGCCGATCACGGCACTTCATTCAACGGCATCACGCTGCTTTCGACCGCCATGGATTTCGGCACGCTGGAGTGGTCGAAGGGGAACGATCTGCCGTACGTATTACTGGTGCCCTCGTTCACCATGATTGCCGCTTACCACAAGCGGCTGGCGCCCGATCTCATGCAGGATATTGCGAAGACGCGCACGGAAGTGGAGCACTGGGCCGCGAATGACTATGCCCTGGCGCTTGCGAAAGGCGACGCGCTTTCCGCCGACGAGCGGCAAAAAATCATCGATGCGTACGCGCGCTACACCGGGCTCGACCGGAAGCTGATCGACAATGCCAATTTGCGAATCGATGTCGAGCAGTTCACTCTGAATCTGCTGCTCGATCAGAAAGTGCGCGTGGGGCGGCTGGATGGACGCTTCACCGGTCCTGACCCGGAAGGCGTGCTCACTCCACACCAATACGATCCCACGGGCTCGGCGATCGTTCCTCCCTACACGGCGGTCTTCAACAACTACCTGCGTACGGAACTTGGCTACAAAGTGGACACACCCTACAAAGTCTTTGCCTGGGACGAGCCTGCGTTTCAGAAGTGGGATTGGGGCGAAGCAGTGAAAGGTTTCCCCAACACCGCCCCCAGCTTGCGCGCCGCGCTGGCGAAGAACCCGTATCTGAAGGTACTGGTCATGGAGGGCTACTTCGATCTGGCCACACCGTACGCGGCCGCGAACTACTCGATCGACCACCTCAATTTCGGTCCTGACGCTCAGAAGAGGATTTCGTTCGCGAGCTACGAGGCGGGCCACATGGTCTACGTCGACGGCGCGTCGCACGCGAAGATGACGAGAGACCTGGCGGAGTTCATGGGGAAGTGTCTGGAGACGGTGAAATAGTCGTCAGTCTTCAGTCTTTACTCGTCAGCGAAGAAGCGCTGTTGGCGGATGGTCGTTGGCTGATGGCAATGCCTGAGGGTTTTTGCGTCTGAGAACTGCAGAAAAATCTTTGAGAACGCGACTCCTTAGTCTTCGGGATAGGGCGCGAAACATTCTTCCGAATACTCATCGACTGTGTAACGGGGATTTATCGTCAATTGGATATTAGCGCCTAATACTGCTGCCGCTTGGGCGGTCAGATCGCGTCACGGTGGCTGCTCTTTGTGTGTGCGAATTGTGCTCAACGCTGTCATGTTAGGCGTGCTATTGTCTCGTCCCTTCCCCACTAATGATGTTCGGCGCTCCGTCCGTCGTGTTCAGTACGTAGTAGCCCTTACCGTTATTTACCAGTACGGAGACATGAGTCGTCTGGACTCCTGTTGTGTCAGATCGCCAAAAGTCGGTAACGATGCAATCCGAATCAACTGAGTAGCTTCCGGTATAGGTGTCCACCACGTTCGTCGCCGTCGGCGTGCGAGTGTACAACTTGGCTGTTAGATTTCCTTGGCCGTCAAATGTGAATCTTCCGAGGACAATCAAAGCCCCTCCAGTCGTGGTATTCCCAGTCGCACGAAGACCAAAACTGCCGTGCAGGCTTGCGTTTGAGCATGTTTCTCTGTCCTGTGCCATCGCAGCGACGCTCAAGACAAGCACAACCAGTGCAGAAGCCATGAAGAAACGGTTCATGACCAACATGTTTTTTCTCCTTTGTTTGCAGAAAAACGCAGTTAGTTTCCTTGTGGACCGTTCGCCGCCACAAGGATTTTTGTGTGTAGAAAACTGATTCTTGTGCGCTTCGGAATCGGCCTGGCCTCGGATGGCGCCCCCTTTCAAACAGGAAGGGGCATCGCTTTGAGGCGGAAAGAGCGAAAGAACGCTACAGCGACGTTTCCGTAATTGCAAGTCAAAAATCGCATTGACGTAATCAGGCGTTAGCACAAGCTTGCGCTTTTGTTTCGCCTTTCTGATTGTCGATGAATGCTATGGCGATGTTTCACCAGCTAGCCGGTGTGTCCAATGTCGGGTCTCTGCCTGAGGATTGCTGCGAATTACTCTTAAGGCCCATCTTGAACGACATCGATGGGCTCGCCGTTCAATTTGTACGGCTCGAAACGCCATTGCCCAATAGCGTCTACCGCTGCACGGGCTATCAGCGGATGTGCTGAGACCTGCTTGATGTCCACCGCGCCGTTCTTCCGGATTGTGACGCCGATAACCGCCGTTCCCTGTAACCGGATCTCTGTCGCTTCTTTCGGGTAAGTCGGCAGCACCAGGCGCGTGAGTGTGCTCATCGCTTCCAGATCAGTCAATTCGATCAGTTGGCCTGCGACACCGGCGGGTTTGTGTTCCAAGCCATCTCGGAAGACTCTGTCACTGGGAACAAAGCGCAAGAAGATCACCGTAGAGAACTTTTTGGTGCGTCCTCTTTTGGTGGATGGTTCAAACTTCCATTGCCGGATAGCCTCCAGCGCGGTAGCGTACAGTTCGTCTGCGCCATGATCTCTGGCAGTGTCCTTTACTACCTTTGCGGTCTCTACATCGCCGCTTTCGGAAATTGTTATCCGCATCTTGATCTCGAACGTGTGGTTCAGATTAGGATCTGGCGAAGGAAGGGTATAGCGGGCAAGGACAATTCTCGTGGCCACGAGTCCATGGGAATCAGTCGTGACCGTTGCCGAAGGAAGCCCGATGAGGGCCGCCGGTGAAGCAGGGCGGGAAGTCTGTGCTTCGCTTTTCTGCGCTTGAACGGAAATGGGTGGAGAGAGAAAGACCAACCCGAGAATTACACTTGTGATCGTCCGCATGAAGGGTCCATCTTAGCTGAAACATGATTCATCCCGGAGACGTCGAACCCGAATGTCATCGGCGCCGTCTCTTCGCCAAAAAATCCGGGATAGCAATGCCCTTGTTTTTCCGATTTCGTTTCAAGTTCCATCTATCACAGGTAGCAAACCTGAGCCGAGCAATGCTGGTCTCATCACAAAAGTCGGCAATCAGGTCCTTGCCATCCGTCTAACGAGCACCAGCTATCAGCTGACGACTAGGAATAAAACTCCGCGATACTCTCCACCACCCACTGCTGCTCCTCGTCGGTGAGTTCGGGGAACATCGGGAGCGCCAGCACTTCGCGGGCGGCACGTTCCGACTCGGGCAAGTCTCCTTCGCGGTATCCCAGATAGGCAAACACCGGTTGCAGATGCAGCGGGATCGGATAGTAGATTTCGGTGCCGATCTTGCGATCGGTCAGGAATTGGCGAAGTTCGTCGCGACGCTGGGCTCGAATCACGTACTGGTGGTACACGTGATGGGCATGCGGCGATCTGGTGAGCACGCGGACGGGCGAATCTCCGGTCGCGGAGATCAGCCCAGATTGCGTCAGCAGCAAATCATAGGCAGCGGCATGTTCGCGGCGCTTCCGGTTCCAGGTCTCGAGATGGGGAAGTTTCACGCGCAAGACCGCCGCCTGGATTGCATCCAGCCGGCAATTCCAGCCCAACTCTTCATGGCGATAACGCTGCGGGCTTCCATGATTGCGCAGGCGCCGCATGTGATCGGCAAATTCAGCATGGTTGGTTGTGACCAGTCCCGCGTCTCCGTAGGCGCTCAGATTTTTGGAAGGATAGAAACTGAAGGTGGCGAGCGCGCCGATGGATCCGGCGCGCGCATCGCGCCAGCGGGCACCGATCGCCTGCGCGGCGTCTTCCACGATGGCCACCTGGAACTCGTCTGCTAGCTGGCGCAGGGCATCCATGTCGGCGCACTGACCATAGAGATGGACGGGCAGCAGAGCGCGCAAGCGGGCAGATTTTCCCGCGCGCAGGTGAGCCTCTAGCTGATGGGGATCAAGATTGAGGGTGTGCGGGTCGACATCAACAAATACAGGCCGGCCTCCGGCGCGCACGATCGCACTGGCGGAGGCGAAAAAGCTGAAGGCAGTCGTGATCACGCTGTCGCCGGGGTGCACTCCCACGGCAGTGAGCGCCAGCCAAA
>QIAH01000431.1 GCA_003225465.1 Acidobacteriota bacterium
TGAACTGCAAGCCATATCGAGTCGGGGCGGTTCTGTAACGCTTACGTACGCATATACACGGGCCACTCCGAAGGACTGGCCCAGACTGCCCGGCCGCATCGACGCATCTCTTATCGCCGAGACGAACTGGTCTTCCAAGCTAATCCCGACTTGTTATGTGTGCGGCCCCACATCGTTCGTAGAAAGTACTGCTGCCCTGCTTGTCACTTGCGGCAACCGCCCTGACAAGATCAGGACGGAGCGCTTTGGCCCGACAGGCGGTCGCAATGAGTTCCACTAACTACGATTACCTCGACGGCAATGCTGCCGCGGGTGAATTGAGCAAAGTGTTTGCTGTCGATATCACGACTGCAGAGGGACGGTGCGGTGAATGTGGCACCACGAAATGCCTGGCTGAGGCACACTTATACATGCATGGCCCTGGTCTTGTGGCGCGATGCCCCGCTTGCGAGCACGTACTCCTTCGTCTTGTGAATGTTCGCGAGCATATGTTCCTCGATTTCCGTGGCATGACCTATTTGCGCCTTGACACATCGCGGTCCGAGGAGGCCAGTTGAATGTGTTTCGATCCAGAATGGCTGGGTATTCTGTCGGGAGAGGCCACGCTGCTTAGATGAAGGAGAATAAAATTTGGCAACTGCGATGATCACAACCCGCCCACCCTTGCCTCCGTTCACTCGTGAAAGTGCGACTCAAAAGGTGCGCATGGCTGAAGATGGCTGGAACACTCGCGATCCCGAAAAAGTAGCGCTGGCTTACGCGGTCGATTCACGATGGAGGAACCGTTCGGAATTCATCCGTGGACGAACGGAAATCATTGCGTTCCTCTCTCGCAAATGGGCAAGAGAGTTGGACTACAGGCTCATCAAGGAATTGTGGGCGTTCACCGAGAATCGTATTGCCGTACGCTTCGCCTACGAGTGGCGTGAGGACTCAGGTCACTGGTATCGCTCCTACGGCAACGAGGCCTGGAAATTCAATGAGGACGGGTTAATGGCGACGCGCCTTGCCTCCATCAATGATCTTCCGATCTCGGAATCAGATCGCAAATATCACTGGCCCCTAGGCCGCCGTCCGGACAACCATCAAGGACTGAGCGACCTGGGCTTATAGCGTCCAGTATCGCTTTATCGATAACCCTCGCGACCTTCGGATACACACTTCAATTGCCGAAAGCATTCAGGAGCTTGTCCCTGTTTGCCTTATACAAGAAACACCGTAGAGACCTGCCGAGGTTCCTAGTATAAGCTCAAGCGTTAGTCTGCCCGACAATCAAGAGTCAACTCGCAATGTCCTGCTTGCCGAGACGAAGGTGTTGGCCGTGGTGAACTTTGATGAAAATCTCGCTCGACAAAATCGCACTCGGCATTACCGATGATGAAGTCCGCCTCGGCAGCCACCTCATCCACTTCTGGCATACTGACAGCGAATTCGAGAGCGGAGTTCGCTTTCTCGCGTTGGGGATCGATGACGAATCTCAGTGCTCCGTTCTATTCGGACACGACGAAGCGAATGAGCGAGTCTTGCAGACTCTGCGAAAGGCAGGCCGCGACCTCGATCGCGTTATTCGAGACGGGCGTTTGGTCATTCTGCGGCGGGAGTCTTCTGCAGCCGCGACCCTGGCCAGCATCGACGCGGCGTTTTCGAAAGCCGTCGGCAAAGGAGCAATAGCGATCAGGTATCTAGGCAACCTCGGCATGGGGCAGGCTCCCTTACCCGGCAGGGGTGCAGACGAAGTCGTCGACGTCGAAAGTGGGGCAACTACGTTGGCCGCTCGGTATCCGTGTGTGATCGTTTGTATGTACGACATCAACACAGTTTCTGGACGTCTTGTGCTAGACGGCGGATTTGGAGCTCACCCTCTCGCAGTTTGCCGTGGCGCTCTGCGGGACAACCCGTACTACGCAACAGAAAACAAAAGCATATCGGCGTAGCGCCTGCAAAACATGACCGCTGAAACACAATCACCCGCCCAGACTAGCGAACCGCTAGACCTGCAGATGCTGATTGAGACAATTCCCGCAATGGTGGTGTGCGCGTTGCCTGACGGCTCAGTCGAGTTTGCGAACCGCGCTTGGCAAGAATATACAGGCGGCTCATTGCAACAACTGACGGGTTCAGGCTGGCAAACCGTTATCCACCCTGACGATGTCCGAGGTTTCGCTGAAGAGTGGAACGCAAGTCTGTCAACCGGAAAACCTTTCGCGACTGAAGCGCGCATGCGTCGGGCTGACGGCAAATATCATTGGTTCTTAATCCGAAAAGCACTAGCTATTCCTCCCAATCAAAGCGATGACTCGTCATTGCGTACTTTGATTGCTTGCGAGGACATCAACGACCGCAAACAGGCTGAGGCTAAACAGCGACAAAGCGAAATCCAGCTACAGGTGTTTTTTGAAAACAGCCCCAACATGATTTTCTTGAAGGATCGGAAGGGCCGATACATTTATGCCAACCGGGAGTTCAAGCGGGTCCGAAGCATCACAGAAGAACACATCAACGGTAAGACTGACGATGAACTTTTTCCAGCGGAACAAGCCACTACTTTTCAAGCAAGTGATCGGCGGGTGCTGGAGGCGGGCGTACCCATAGACTTTGAGCACGTCACAATGCAGAACGACGGGGAGCATACGAGTATTGCCCAGAAGTTTCCCCTGTTCAACGCAGATGGTGAGATCTATGGGATCGGCGGAATTGTCACGGACATTACTGAACGTAAACGGGAAGAGGCTGCGCGCCGCTACATCGAAGAGAGCCATCGGCTGGTACTAGAAACGGCAAGCGACGCCGTGATTACCATGGACGAGAATGGTGCAATTGGATTTGCGAATCCCGCCACCATGAGAATCTTCGGTTACCATCCGACGGAATTGATCGGGAAGAAATTGACTGTGTTAATGCCGGAGTGGATGCGCAAATTGCATGATGGTGGTTTCAGGCGCTACCTGGCTACTGGCCAGCGGCACATCAACTGGCAAGGCACGGAACTCACCGGGTTGCGGAAAACTGGCGAGGAATTTCCGGTGGAAGTCTCCTTTGGTGAACTGACCAGAGACGGTCATAAGGTATTTACCGGTTTCATCCGCGATATCAGCGCGAGGAAAAACGCGGAAGAGAAGTTGCGGGCGAGCGAGCGCAGTCTGCGAGAACTCACGGAGACCATTCCCCAGATGCTTTGGAGCGCCGAACCGGACGGAGCAGTTGACTATTGCAACCAGCGCGCACTGGACTACACGGGATTATCGGCGGAACAGGTGCGAGGGGCGGGCTGGATGAAGACCGTCCACCGGGACGACATTGAAAGTATGTCTCGAGCTTGGACGACCGCAGTTTCCAGTGGCGAACCGTTTCAGCAAGAATTTCGCTCGCTGAGAGCAGCGGACCAGACATATCGTTGGTGCATTTCGAGGGCTCTGCCGCTGCGAGATCCAAACGGTCGAATTCTGAAATGGTTCGGAACAGTCGTGGATTTGCACGATTGGAGAGAGGCTCAACAAGCTTTGCGGATGACCCAGGCAGAACTTGCGCGTGTTTCAAGGCTGACGACGATGGGCGAATTGGCAGCATCGATCGCCCACGAGGTCAATCAGCCCTTAACTGCTGTTACGAACAACGGCAGTGCATGCCTGAGACTGCTCGCCAATCGTAGCCTCGAACCTGAAGTTTTGCGCCGGGCTTTGGAAGAAATCGTTGCAGATGGCACCCGTGCCAGCGCTGTTATAGCTCGGATCCGCGGGTTCATCAAGAAAGCACCGGTCGAGAAGACAGTGTTGGACGTAAACGAGGTGATTCAGGAGGTGCTGGCTCTAGCCGCCCATGAGCTTCACAAGAATCAAGTCTTGTTCGAGTGTCAATTGTCAAATACTTTGCCACTCGTGCGGGCTGATCGTATTCAGCTACAACAGGTCTTGTTGAACTTGATCATGAATAGCATTGAAGCCATGACTGGAGCCGCTAATCAATCCAGGGTACTCGCTGTGGAATCCCGGGTCGATGAATCCGGCGACGTGTTGGTTGCGGTCCGCGACTCGGGCCCGGGCCTCGGTTCACAAGAAGATCGTTTATTCACTCCTTTCTTTACGACAAAGGCAAATGGCATGGGCATGGGGTTGCCTATTAGCCGCTCACTCATCGAAAGTCACGGCGGACGACTCTGGGCCACAACCAACTCGCCTCACGGTGCTGTGTTTTCATTTACGCTGCCAGCAGCTGGCGAGAGTCCCTCATGACCACGGCTTCCTTAGTTTTTGTTGTAGACGATGATCCATCGGTACGTTCCTCCCTGAAGTTTCTGTTGAGCACGGTGGGGCTGCAGGCTGAAACCTTCGAGTCAGCGGATAGCTTTCTTTGCAGAAAGCCTGCTGATATTCCTAGTTGTCTTGTGTTGGATGTCCGGCTTCCGGGATTGAGCGGGCTCGATTTCCAACGAGAGCTTGCGACGCGAAACGTTTGTATCCCGATAGTTTTCCTTACCGGCCACGGCGACATTCCCATGAGCGTTCGTGCTATGAAAGCCGGAGCGGTTGAATTTCTTACCAAGCCATTTCGTGACCAGGAGCTTTTGGATGCTGTTCGCGTGGCACTTGATCGGGACCGCGCCAGGCGCAAACACGACATGGAAGTGGCGGATCTTCGGCAGCGCTTTGACTCGTTGACTTCTCGCGAGCAGGAGGTGGTTTCCATGGTCGTTGCGGGAATGCTCAACAAACAAATCGCTGCTGAACTTGGAACCGCGGAAAGCACCGTAAAGGTCCAGCGCAGCCGGGCGATGGAGAAGATGCAAGCTGCATCGCTCGCCGAACTGATAAGAATGATCGAGAAGGTCAAAGCTCCTTCGGAAAAAGCCTCGTAAGCCAAAGCTTACGAGCATCCTCCTTTCTGCCAATCTAGAAATACCAATACCCAATAGATTTCTTTCCCCTCCAGGAATAGTGTCACTTCAGTTGGAGTTGAGAATGTCAAAGAATCTAATCTCGGTTGTTGACGACGATGCGTCCGTCCTCAGGACCACAACGCTGCTGATCCAGTCGCTTGGGTTTCGAGCGGCAGGGTTCCAATCTGCGGAACTTTTCCTGAAGTCTGGTCAGCTGCACGAGACATCCTGTCTGATCGTTGACGTCCGAATGCCCGGCATGAGTGGCCTACAACTTCAAAACCATCTCGCTGGGCTAGGCTGCAAGATTCCAATCATTTTTATCACCGCTTACTACGATACTGTGTCCCGTCAGCGCGCCTTGCAAGCTGGTGCTGTCGCATTCCTCGGCAAGCCGTTCACTGACGAGATGCTACTTGAAACCATTCATTCAGCCCTACGGGGACAATTGGGAGTAAAAAAGAATCTCATATCGCTAGTTGACGACGACGAGTCCATCCGCAGGACCACAACGTT
>QIAH01000432.1 GCA_003225465.1 Acidobacteriota bacterium
ATTTGTTCTCGCATAGATGACCCCCAGTAAGTATTGGGACCGGGGCATCCTGTCCTCGATCTCTATGGCCTTCAATAAGGACGCTTCCGCTTGCGACGCTTGATTGGTCTTCAGTTGGGCGACTCCCAGAAGTTGATAGGCTTCAGCATACTTCGGATAGAGCGCAATCGCCTTTTGCAGGTGAGGGATAGCGCCCGAAAAGTCATCGCCGTTAATCGCCCTTTGACCGTTATCGAATTCCGCCCTCGCGTCGGGTGTGATTGACGCAATCCGACCGTCGATTACGCCAGTTGCCGGCACCTCCGGCATATTGCTATTTTTCGCCTTGAGCGTAATCCATTCCAAAGTCCGGCACGGATTTAAGCTTACGTCAACGCGTCCCCAGACAGGACGATACCCGGGGGCTTCGATCTTGTATTGAATTATCATGCAAGGCACACCCGCATGGAATTTACCCATTCGATCGGTGGTCGTGATGGTGCGCCAACTGCTTTCGCCGTCGGTCCACAATTCGACTTGCACAAATGGTGCCGGGGCATTGTTTTCATAGCGGACCACACCCTGAAAATTGGTCCCTGCTTCATTCCCACTGTCGCTTTGCAGTTGCGCCACAACAGGCACAGCTGAAAAAGCGAGAGCAATCCACGCCATATTTCGCGCTAGCTTCTGGCACGAAAGGATCCGCATGGGACACCTCCCAACAGCGATCGATTCGACGGAGTGGGCTTACCCACCAGCGTCGGCGGAGTGACGCTATCTCACACTTTCCCTGCCCTCACCGGTTTTCCTATCGAGAATATTGTGATCCGGTTTTGCCGAGAACTCAATGCCCTTTCAGGCGGAAGTCCCTTCGTTCACCCCCCTTTGGAGCCGAGTTCCTTGAAAGCGGCCTTAATTTGCACCAGCTAAGAGTTCTTGATGCTCTTGCTCGCCTTGTCAAACGTCACCGCGCTCTTCCGAAAATACGACTCATTCGCCATGTGGCACGCCAGCGCTGCATGATTGCCGAACACCGCATCCTCGACCACCGGCTTTCTCGTCCGCACCGCCTCGAAGAACCTCCACAGGTGCGGCTTCAGCTCATCGTAAGAAACACCGCGATAGGTCGTAGCAGCCTCCAGCAGCTCTTGGCCCGGTGGAGGATCATGTTCCGCGTGCCACTGCTTCAAGTACTCTTGCCGCATTGCTCGCGGAAAAGACTGCGTCGCGTAGTAGCTGGGAGAAGTGTCGACGCCTGGCTGAGGAACATGCGTGACGGCGCCTTCGCTCACCTCGATGTACCCCTTCGCCCCCTGGAAGCGCACGACCTCCGGACTCTCCGTCCCCAGGTTGAGCCGTGCGTAAATCGGTACATTGCCATATTCGAACAAGGACGCATGTACATCGGGCATGTTCCGGCCGTCTTTCCAGCGCAGAATGCCGCCCATCGCCATGGCCCGCTGCGGTGGCTCATTCAAGTTCAGCGCGAACATGATCCCGCTGATCATGTGCACCAGCAGATCGCCCGCAACCCCGGTGCCGTACTCCTTCCAGCAGCGCCAGCGCGCGAAAAGCAGAGGATCGAACGCGCGTTTCGGAGCAGTCCCTTGCCACATGTCCCAGTCGAGTGTCTGGGTCGAAAGGTCGGGCGGCGGTGGATACTCCCAGGCTCCCGTGGGATCGTTGCGTCCCAGCGAGCCCTCCACCAGGCACAGGTCTCCAATCGCCCCCTGCGCGAGCAATTCTTTCGCCTTCCCGTAAATCGCCGAACTCACACGCTGCGATCCGACCTGCACGAACTTTCCCGTCTTCTGTTGCGCCGCCGTCATATCGAAGCCATCGGCGACCGAATGCGACATCGGTTTCTCGCAGTAGATATCCTTGCCCGAATTCACGGCATCCACGACGATCTGGCGATGCCAGTGATCCGGAACTGCCGCGATCAGGCAGTCGATCTCCTTATTGTCGAGCAGTTCCTGGTAGCGCCGCGTCGTCGAGAGGGGGGCGTTCACGATCTCTTTCGCGAGCGTATGCCGGCCGTCGTATAAGTCGCACGCCGCCACGCATTCCACGCCCGGCAGCGTGATGGAAGTCGTCAGCAATCCCGAGCCTTGCATCCCAACGCCAATGATGCCGAAGCGAATGCGGTCGCTCGCCGGACCGGGGCGTGCCGGCGGTATCGCTTCTGCCTCCAGACGGATCGTATTCGCGGCCGCCAGAGCACCCGCAACTCCACCGCTGGTTTGCAAAAATTCACGACGGGAAAAATTCTTCTTCATAAATCCTCCCACAGTGAGCTGGTGACGACCCTAACTACTTTGCGAGCGGCTTCATCGCGACTTCCTTGAAGAAGACCACGTCATTGTCGCTATGGTTCTGCAGTCCAATGTAGCCGTCATTGGGACGCGGCCCACGTTGCGGTTCAAAATTGAACTTCCGTTCGGGCACGGGTTGCCCCTCGACATAATCCGTGACCTTCGCGCCGTTTAACACCACTATCGTCCGCGGACCATCAAGAGTAATCTCCATCGTGTTCCACTCCGGCCCGGGCTTGCCCGGTTTTGCCAGCGGCTTGGTCAGCGAATAAAGCGTCCCCGTAACGTGGTATTCATCTTCATTGGACTTCTCGGGCTCATTGTCAATCTGAACCTCGTACCCATAGTGCACTGGCATCCATTCCTCTCGCGGTTCCATCGGAATGCGAATGAAGACGCCGGAGTTGTCATTGTGATCGCGCATCTTGTACACGACGCGAATCACGCAGTCTCCCAGTTTCCCTCCCGTCCAGTACAGCAATCCCATTCCCCCATGCGTGCGGATGAGCCCGTCCTCGACCGTCATCTCGCCCGGACCCACATGTTTCCACCCGACCAGGTCCTTGCCATCAAAAAGCTGTTTCCATTCACTGGATTGGGCCAAGGTGATATTCGCAGAGAGAAAAATCAGAGCCATCAACAGAGCGGTGCGCACAATTCACCTCGACCCGGCAAAGTACTCGGCACATGAATTTTTCGCCGTGCGCCGAGATTATAGTTCCTCATTCCCGCGAGCACACGAACGGAAGGAGAGACTCGCCCAAATCGACTCTCTTGGATAGAAATTCGCCTGTCGAAGGTTGTGAAGCAAACCGGCAGAATATGGCATGATGCTGGCCAATCCATATTCTGCGAGGACCGATGACCTCGATCTCAGAAACAGCGAAGCATCTCCTCTCACTCGAAGGCAAGGTCGCCATGGTCACGGGCGCTGCTTCCGGCATCGGGCGCGGTATCGCGTTGCGTCTCGCCGAATTGGGCGCCGCGATCGTCATCCTGGACATCGATGCCGCGGGAGCCAAATCCACCGAGGAGAGGATCGCTCAGCAAGGAAAGGCGCGCTTCGAGAAGTGCGATGTCCGTTCCAGTCGCGATTGTCAGCAAGCGGTTGCGGCAGCCATCGATGCCTTCGGCAAGATTGACATCCTCTGTAACAATGCCGGTGTCATCCTCCGCAAGGATGTCACGAACCTGACAGAAGACGAGTGGGATCTCGCTCTCGACGTCACCTTGAAAAGCATCTTCCTGCTGTCACGCGAAGTGATCCCGCACATGATCAAGGCCGGCAGTGGTGTGATCATCAACACCGGCTCCGGATGGTCCCTGAAAGGAGGCGCGCAGGCCGCGTCCTATTGCGCGGCCAAGGCGGGCGTTCTCAACCTGACCAGGGCCATGGCCATCGACTACGGCAAACACAATATCCGCGTGAATTGCATCTGCCCCGGCGACATCGATACTCCCATGCTGCGGAGTGAATGCGAACAACTCGGCGAGGAAACCGTAACCTTCCTGCGCGAAGCGGCCAACCGTCCCATCGCTCGCGTGGGCACTCCTGAGGATGTGGCGAATGCAGTACTTTTCCTGGCAAGTGGAATGGCGACGTGGATCACCGGCACGCACCTGGTCGTCGACGGAGGCGGGCTGGCCTAACAAGTATAGTCTGGCGGCCCGCTAGTTCGCGCCATAACTTGGTGCGCTTTGAAAGGGTGCGGAGGGTGAAACAGCTCGGAGGGTGCCCCATCCTCACCTCGCGTTCTTTGCGAGGTTAGGGTGGGGATTTTCCCACCACCAACACTCAACAACAACTCGGAAGATCTGTGGCGTTGGAAGATCTCGCCTTCACAGGCTGCGGAAAGCTTGGATTTCGATTGCGTTTGAAAGGGTGCGGCTTAGCCGCGCCGTAAGTGCACCAAAATGAGTGGCGGCTTTAGCCGATGCGGGAGCGAACGTCGGACTAGCATTGCGCCTGACTTTGTTCGCGTATTTCGGGACACCACATTAGAGGTTCCTGCCGAGGCCAATCCGCTCAGTCTCCTTCCACTGCGCTGGCCGCACCCACTGTAATATCCTTCCCCGAGAGCGTGGTCCAACCGCGTCGCGAGAGATCCCAGAAAATCAGGTACCCGGCAACGCCAGCCATCGCGAGCAGCACGAATCCCCAAATCCACTGGCCAAATACCAGCTTGCCAATCCCAAACAAGCATCCGTAGACCAGGATCACGCCCATCACCCAGTTGAACGCGTTCGCCTTAACGTCGCGCACCTCAGGCAGTTCCGGCACCAGCTTTGCGATACGCTTCCACCCGTAAACCGTCGGATGCACTCGCTTGTAGAAGCCAATCAGGGTCGCATCGGACTCGGGATGAGTCGCGAACGTCGCAATCACCCATGCGATGGTCGTCACGAATCCGGTAATCAAGGCAGTCTTCGCATAGACCAGGGTGTCGTTTCCGCTGAAGGGCACCCGGCTTAACCCCATGGTCATCAGCGCCGCTACCGCCATCGCCACAATCTCACTCCAGGCGTTGATGCGCGACCAATACCAGCGCAGGATATAAACCGCGCCCGTCCCGAAGCCGATGTTGAGAACCAGTTGCCATCCCTGGTTAATCGATGCCAGTCGCGTCGCCGTGTAGCCGCTCCCAAGCACGAGCAACACCGTGAACAGCTTGCTGATCAGCACGTAGTGCTTCTCGGTCGCGCCGCGCACGAAAAATCGCTTGTAGAAATCATTGACCAGATACGAACTACCCCAGTTCAACTGCGTTCCGATCGTCGACATGAACGCCGCCAAAAACGCTGCCACCATCAGGCCCCGCAACGCGGGCGGCAGATAATCGCGCAGCACCATCACATAGCCCTGCTCCGGATTCTGTGCGAAGGCCGCACTCGGATGCAGTCCGCCATAAGGCGAATACACGACGATGGCCACCAGCCCTGTAACCACCCAAGGCCACGGCCGCAGCGCATAATGCGCGATGTTGAACCACAGCGTAGCGCCCAGCGAATTCTTCTCGTCTTTCGCGCTGAACATGCGCTGCGCAACGTAACCTCCGCCGCCCCTCCGCCGCCCGGTTCTGCTCCCGGGTACCACGCCAGCCACCACTGCATGCCCAGATAAACAATGAACGTCAGCAAGGGAAGCGTCCAAAGCGCACTGGTCGTGAGTCCCAGATGAAAATCCGGCAGAAACGCCGTCGGATCGGAGACCTGCAGGCCGGACTGTCGCGCATTGTTCGCGATGACCTGCAAATGCACCTGCAGAGCCTGCATGCCGCCAATCTTCGCCACCGCCACCCAGGCCAGAACGATGATCATCGTCATCTTCAAGGCAAACTGGAAGAGGTCCGTCACTAGCACGCCCCACAGCCCACCAATGAACGTGTAAAGCCCCGTGAACGGAATCAGGATGAAGACGCAAATCAGCAAAGCGGTCGAACGCGGATCACCCAAAGTGTAGTGAATCGCGTAGCTGCCTACACTGAGCTGCAACACGCGCCCTGCGGCGATCGCCGGTCCCAGCAGCACAGTAATGATGCTCACCATCGCCTGCGTCACCCAGCCCAGGATGAAGCAGTTCATCAACAGACCTAGGTAGATTGCCTTGAATCCGCGAAGAAACGCTGCCGGCCTGCCTCCATAACGAAGCTCAACCAGCTGTACGTCGGTCAGAATTTCCGCCCGCCGCCAGTAGCGCGCAAAGAAGAAGACGGTCAGCATGCCGCCAACGCACGAGCCCCACCAGATCCAGTTCCCCGCAATTCCTTGCCGCGCCACCAGCCCACACACCAGCAGAGGAGTATCGGCCGCAAACGTCGTCGCCACCATCGACGTTCCCGCCAGCCACCACGAAACGTCCCGCCCCGAGATGAAGAACTCTTCCGTGTTCCCGCTCGCCCGCTGCCGGTAATACACGCCGATCAGCAGATTCGCAATGAGATACCCGATGATGACAAGCCAGTCGATGGAGGTGAGAGGCATGAGTCTCCGTAATGCAAAGACCGAGAAAGAGAATCTGAGAGTTCGAGAGTCGAAAGCTAGAGCCTAGAGCCTACAGCCTAGAGCCTGTTCTTTTCCTACCGAAACCGTCGAATAAACAAGGTATGCCGTTCCGACCGATAAAATCCAACTCCGTAAATC
>QIAH01000282.1 GCA_003225465.1 Acidobacteriota bacterium
AGGTCCATCGAACCGGAGCGTCGACTGCCCCATACACCCGAAAATCCCACCGCTCCGGATCAAACCGAGGCACGGATCCATAGTGCAGCACCGGCCACTTCAGAGTCAGAGACTGCCCGGGCGGCAGCCGTCCCTCACTTTTCATTTTCTGTTCGAGCGCTTTCCGGTCGCCACCATCAAATAGCGCCATCAGTCCTCCAGAAAAATCGAGCATGGATATTCTCCTCCCCTTCCAGGATTCTCAGAAAGTCGATTTAAGATTGCAGATTTAAGATTTTAGATTGAATCGAATCTAACGCGTGGAAGTTAAAATCTGAAATCTAACAATCCAGCTTCTGCCACATTGACACCCATCAATTTTCGGTCTATTTCTACTGCATGCCCACCCAGGACCAAGCCTTCGGCCGTCTGTTGCACGCGATCGCCGACCCCACCCGTCGCCGTATCCTGCAGGTTTTGAAAATTCGTGGCGCCTGTTCTATCGGCAAGGATACCGGCCTTTGCGCCTGCGATATCGAGGGCCGCATTCACCTCTCGCAACCCACCATCTCGCATCACATGCGCATCCTGCAGAAAGCCGGCCTGGTGGAAGCGAAGAAGGAAGGCCACTGGCGATGGTACCAGCGCAACGAACGCACCATTAAACAGTTCGCCAAAACGCTCCGCCAAGCCCTGTGAAATGGAGCGGCGGGCATCCTCGCGCGCCGGTGGTCTTTCACAAGGCACGCCAAAAGCAAAAACCCACGGCCAAAGCCGTGGGTTCAGAATTCACCAGTACACTCCCTAATTCGCGATCGCCGCCTGCGTTTTCTGTAACAGCCGCCGCGCCTGAGAAATCAAATCCACCACCTCAAACGGCTTCACCAGCGACGGCACTCCGTTGCTCTGCAAATAATTCTTCACATCCGCTTCCGCCACGTTGGAGAACGTAAACAGCAGCTTCTTCTCAAGCCCCGGGCAAGCCACTCCGATCCACCGATGGGCATCCTGCGCGCTCCATCCACCGGGCATGCGCCCGTTCATAATCACCGCATCGAAGGTCTCCGCCCGCAACCGGCTCTTGGCCTCGTCCACGCTCATGAGGGCAACCACCTGTGCGCCCGCGCCCACCAGCACGTCGCGCTCGAACTCCAAAACGGCTTCTTCGTCTTCGAGCAGCAGCACGCGCCCTTCGATCGCCATCTCACGCCGCGTCACCATTGTGACTGGCTCCGCTTCGATCACATGACCCGAGGCAGGCAGCTTGACCTCGACGCACGCCCCGCCTTCGGCGCGGTTATGGGCTGTGATATCGCCGCCATGCTCCTTGATTATCCCGTAACAGATACTCAAACCCAAACCCGTTCCCTTACCCACGCTCTTGGTCGTGTAGAACGGATCGAAAATGCGATTCGGATCCTTGATGCCGACGCCCGAATCCAGGAACTCCACGCGAACCTGCCCGTCGGCGGAATGAATCCGCACTTTCAGCTTCCCGCCCTTTCCGCCTTCCAGGATCGCATCCACCGCGTTGTTAATGATGTTCAGGAACACCTGTTCCAGTTGGTGCGGGTCCGCGGTTACCGACGGCGCGTCTACCATCGTTTCGCGTTCCAGCACGATGTTGTTGACCTTCAGGTCGTAGTCGCGCAAGGCCAGGGTTTCATCGACAATCTTCCGGATGTCGACGTCCGTTTTCTGCGGCTTCCGCTGCCGCGCGAACGATAGCAGGTTCTGCACCACGCGATGCGTCCGCTGTGCCTGCTTGAACAACTTCCGTACGAAGTCGGTTGCCCGATCGTTCAGCCCTTCGCTCTCAAGCAATTGCGCGTATCCCAGGATCGCCGTCAGCGGATTGTTCAACTCGTGGGCCACGCCCGCGATCAACTGGCCCACCGCCGACATCTTCTCGCTCTGCAGCAACTGCTCCTGCGTCTTGCGCAGGTCTTCATAAGCCTTGCAGGTTTCTTCGTAGAGGCGGACCTTCTCGATAGTCGTCGCCAGCTGGCGCCCTACGGCAACCATCATGTTCTCGTCGTTGCTGCTGTAGGTGCGGGCCTCGAGACTGCTGATCCCCATGATCCCGATCGGGCTGTCCTTGCTCCACAGCAACACCCAGATCCACGATCCCGGTCCGTCTGCCTTCACAAAGTCCGCGACCAGCGGCGGCAAGTGCGGCAGAAACTCTGCCGTCAGAACTTCGGTCCGCGACCGCATCACCAGGTCGCCAAATCCATTGGGGAACTCGACCGCGTTGAAGCCTGCTCTCTGCTCGGTCCTCTGGCCCCATCCGGCCCGCCTCCGGAACGTGGTTTCATCCGCGTCTGACAGGTAAATCGACCCGGTTTCGGCGCCGAATAGCGAAATCACCTGCCGGAGCGTGAGGTTCAGAATTTCGTCGAGATCGAACGACTGGGTGGCGATCACCGCCATCGCGTTCAGCGCATTCAACTCGCGGTTGCGCCGGCGCATTTCGTCTTCGACTCGCTTCTTCTCGGTCATATCGAGCAGGAAGCCCTGGTACCGCTCCACTTTTCCTGCCCCATCGCGCGTGGCAAAACTGCTCTCCGCCGCCGTCAGCTGCGCTCCATCTTTCCGCTTAAGCGTGACTTCGAAGTTGCGCACGAAATTGTGCGCGTCAATTTCCTTGCGGAACGCTTCCCGCTGCTCCGCCGAAACATAAACTTCCGAGTTGATATTCAGCGCCATCAACTCTTCGCGCGTCTCGTAGCCCAGCATCTGCACGAATGCGTCGTTGCAATCGAGCAGCTTGCCTTCCGGAGTCGCGACAAACACGCCCTGCTGCACCTGCTCGAAAAGCAACCGGTAGCGCTCTTCCGCGCTGCGCCGGTCCGTGGTATCGCGAATGACGTGAATCGTTCCCTTCTGCTTGCCGCCCTGCTCCGAATAGGACGAGGTCGAGACCATCGAATACCCGCCAAAACACGGGTCGGGTCCCTCCACAAAATCCACATCCCCGCGCGAGCAATACGGACAACCCGTCCACTTCGCGAACGCATGGGGGAGCGCGTCCTCGCAGGGATTGCCCATCACGTCGGCGGGAGCCAGGCCCAGGTGTTGCAGCAGAGCTTCATTCGCCTTGGTAATGACGAATTCCGCGTCGTGCGCCAAGATTGCATCCTGGATCGAATCAAAGGTGTTCATCCACTGCCGCTGCGAGCGCAATACCTGCTCCAGCAGCCGCAGATTCTCCGCGGCAATCCCGACCTGGCTCGCCGCCGTGTGCAGAAAATCCATCTCTTCCGGTGAGTACGAATAGGCGTGCGCCTTTCCCAGCGCCATCGTGCCCACCGCTCCCTTCTTCCCGTGCAGCGGGACCAGCACGATATGCTCGAGTTTCTCGTCGTCGAGGTAGGCTTTTACGGAAGGCATCATTGCGGTTGCCTTCACTACCGTTGGCTCCTGCTTCGCCAAAGCCTTCTGCACGGCTTCGTCGAGATGGATCAAGTTCGCGCCTTTCAGGAACTCCGAAGAGACGCCGACGTGGTTCGTGATCGCCGCCGTCTGCTCGCTATCCACCGGCCGGAACCACGCGCCCTTCGCGTTCACCACTTTCTTCAGCTCTTCCAGGGCCGACTGCATCATCGGCCCATGCTGCTGCGTGCGTGCAATCGCGGTAGTGAGCGAGTCGATCACCGCCAGCCGCTCGGTCCGCGCCCGCGAGTCATCAAAGACCAGGAACAGCATGCTTACCCCGAGCAGCAAGTCCGCCATCAGGAACACGCCACCCGGCACCCAGCCCGTCAGGGGCGCCCAGTCCAGGTGCAAGAACAACAAGCTCAATCCCAGCAGCCAAGGCCCAATCTCAAGTCGTCCCCAGCGATATCGGATCAGTTGAATCGCCGCGCCCACGGCCAGAACCCGGTAGGCGATTTCCAGCGGCACCCGCAGCAGGATTTCGTCAGGCCAATACAGCAGACGCGCGACCGCAAACGTCATCACGGAGCCGGTGATTATGAACAGCGGCAGAATGTGTTTTTCAGCGTGGCTGTACAGGAGAATGGAGGCCCCAAACAGACACACCGCCAGCACAAACGCAGACTGCGAGATGGCCTCGAGCTCGGGCGCAGTCGCGAACGCCGCTGGATTCGCACTAAACCACTGCGACACACCGTAGGCCAGCCAGCCCAGGCTCCACACCAGGAGGAAGCGTTCGCGAAATGTCCGGAAAACCAGAATAGTCGCGGCCAACATGATGAAAGCGGCCGACTCCTGGGCTGTCAGCTTCGGGACGGCGAACTCGCCGACCGCATACCAGACACAAAGTGGAAGGTTCATTGCGTTTCGCTTGCTTGAGCGCTCGTTTTGTAAATACCACGCGCAGACCCGTTACCAATGGGTTTTCCGCCTCCCTTTGGTTACTTTCGGAACGTAGGAACTGGGGTATCATGCGGTAGACTCCAATCCGAACTCATGCCCTCGGAACGTATCCTTGTAGTCGACGACGAAGACTCCATCCGCGAGATCGTTTCCTCCATGCTCGTGTCCGCTAACTACCAATGCCGTCAAGCAGCTTCCGGCCTGGAGCCCTGCTGGACTCGGGCGAGGAGTTCGAGCTCATGCTTTCCGACCTGATGATGGCCGGGATGGATGGCATCGGCCTGCTGGAGAAGACCAAAGAACGTTACCCCGACATGCCGGTTGTGATGGTTACCGCTGTGCACGACATTTCTGTGGCTCTTACGGCCATTCGGAACGGCGCCTACGACTACCTGCTCAAGCCTTTCGAGCGCGAAGCGCTACTCAACACGGTTCGCCGCGCTCTCGAAAATCGGCGCCTCAAGCTCGAAAATCGCGCCTACCAGACCAATCTCGAGGCTCTGGTCGCGCAGCGCACCGAGCAATGGCGACTGGCCCTCGTGAACCTGGAAAAATCCTACGATTACACATTGGAAGCGCTCGGCGATGCCCTCGACATGAAGGATGCGGAAACCGAAGGCCACTCTCGTCGCGTGACCGCCTACACAATTGCCATCGCGCGGGCCATGGGGATTCCGAAAGAACAAATCGCGGTCATCGCGCGCGGCGCCTTCCTGCATGACATCGGAAAAATGGCGATTCCCGACGAAATTCTTCGCAAACCCGGACCTCTGACACCCGATCAAGTTGCGGTAATGAAGGAGCACTCTTTCCGCGGCTACAACATGCTCAAGCGCATTCCGTTCCTGCAGGAAGCCGCCGAGATTGTCTACTCCCACCAGGAGAAATTTGATGGCTCCGGGTATCCTCGCGGCCTGAAAGGCGAGGAGATTCCATTGGGTGCGCGTATCTTCTCCATCGCCGACACGCTCGACGCGATCCGTACCGATCGCCCTTATCGCGCTGGACGACCCCTCTCTGTCGCGAAGGAAGAAATCAAGGTTTGGGCCGGACGCCAGTTCGATCCCAAGATCGTCGAAGTCTTCCTCGCGATGCCCGAAAACATCTGGGAGGATCTGCGTAAGGAAATCGACGCTTCTCTCCACCACTTTCCGGTCTACGCGACAGGCGCCAAAACCGGCAATTAGCCTGAAGCGTGCATCTCAGCATCAACAAGCCGGCAGGCGCGACAGCGCTATGTATTATTCCAAACACCCGTAACGCGCCGACACTTCCTACCTGATACCTGATATCTAAGACCTACCAACAGGCAGCCCTTTCCCCCGGCCGAACATCCAACCCGAAAGCACGCTGAATCCTTGAACTGAGGTCCGCTATGCCCAGCTTTCGGCCCCGCGCGTTGTGGTGTGTCTTGGCACTTTTCGCCAGTCTGCCCATATTTGCTCAAGATCCAGCCATAGCGCCGCAAGCTCCGCCCAACGCGATCCCCGAAGGCACGCGCTTTCTCATCCGTCTCAACGACCGGCTAGACACCCGCAAGCTGCAACCCGGGAAGCATTTCAAAGCGAAGCTCGCCGAAGATCTCGTAGCCGGCGACGGCGCTGTCATCCCGCGGGGCAAGACCATCAAGGGACACGTCAGCTCCGTCGAACAGGGCCTGCACGCACGCATGATGCTCAGCTTCGATGAGATCGATACCGGCCACGGCTCCATGCCGCTGATTGCCACCGTGACCAGCGTTCCCGGAGACCACGCGGTCAAAGAACCCGGCGAAGAAGGCGAACTACAACGCAAGGGCATGAGCACGCAACATGAAATCGAAGCCGTCGCCGTAGGTGCCGGCATCGGGGCAGCCGCGGGCGCGATGAAGGGCGGAGGCAAAGGCGCTGGTATAGGGGCGGGCGCTGGCGCCGGGGTTGGCGCAATCGCAGGACTGCTCAGTGATCACGACCTGCGCCTCGAAAAAGGCACCGCCCTCGAACTTCGGCTCGATCATCCGTTGCAAATTCCAGTCCGCTGACTGCATCGCGTCGAACCTGACTACGGTCGCAAAGCAAGGCTGAGTGCAGCCCTTGATCGTCGTCGCGGCAGCGACGCCAGAGATTAGCCTCGCATGTGAGTGCGGGGTAAGCCATAGTCGAGCCCCAAGGTCCCCTTCAGGCAACGACACTACTCCGCCCACTTCCTGTCGTTTGCGTTTCGTCCCACTCCTCGGCAAGACCCGCCGTTTCCCACGTTCTCAATGCAAGGGGCGCCGTGTACACTCTCTGCGACGAAACGGAGGCACTCATGAAACCAAGCATCTTGCTGTTCGCAATTCTTCTATCTTCCGCACTTCTCATGGCGCAGGCGCCGACTGTGAACGCCGCACCCAACACCCTGTTCACCGGCGCGGACGGCAAATTCGACGCTCCTCCCGACACGGCGCTCGTGCAGTTCAACATCTCTGCGCAAGCCGACAACGCCAAAGCCGCCTACGATCAAGCCTCCAAACAATCCGAACAAGTCCGCCAGATCATGCGCGACAACGGCATCGATCCCAAAACCGCGCAGATCGGGTCGTACTCGATCGAACCCATGTACGACTGGAAAACCGCGAAACGGAAACTGATCGGATACCGCGTGGGAACCAGCGTCACGCTGAAGCTGAAAGACTTTGCCAAGATCGGACCTCTCACCCAGCAGCTCGCAGATTCCGCCGTGAGCGAAAGTCAGTCCATCAGTTACACCCTCGACAACATGGATGAAGCCAAGAACAAAGCTGTCGAAGATGCCTACCATCGCGCCCGCGCCGCTGCGGACTCGCTGGCTCGCGCCGCCGGACGGAGTGTCGGGGAACTCTCCTACGCATCCGTCGATACCTTCGAAAACGTGCGGCCCATCGGGATCGTCCCGCGTGTGATGGCCATGAAAGCCGAAGCGGCTCCCGCCCCAACCGAGGAGTTCTCTCCCCACACGGTCACAGTCACCGCCCACGTCAACGCATTATTTAGTTTGAAATGAGAAAAACGAAGAAAGCGCGTCCGACCACGTAGGCCCAGACGCCCTCGTCTGGGCAAGGTGCCTGAACCGTCGGTCCCACATCCGACAACCGCTTCGACCATTTTTGCTGACGACTAACGACCGGCGACTGACGACTAACTCACTCTCCCGAACGCGGCAATCGCTTTCCGTCCAGCGGCACATCCCGCTGAATGACCATTTCTACCGACGTGCCCGGCTCCAGGCGCACATCAGCCCCACGCGACAGCATGCCGATGGCCGTGCCCACACCTGCGCCGATCCCGCCTCCGATGCCCGCCCCCTTCCAGCCGCCCGCCAGGCCGCCGATCGTCGCTCCGGCACCGGCGGTCTTTGCCGTCGTCTCCACCTTCTTGCCGGTATCGCTGTCCTGCCGAACCGTGCCTTCTTCGCCTTTCGTGGTCGCGTGCTCGGCGCCCGGAACATTCTCCAGTGCGCCCGGCAACATCACCGTGTACCCGCTTGGGTAGATGAGAGAAGTGAAGTGAATCAGAATCTCCGCTCTGCCCTTGATGTGCCCGCCTCGTTGCACATGGCTGATTTTTCCCTGCACGTACGTCCCGGGAGGAATCAGAATCCGGTCGTCTTGCACCACTGGAAAGCTGGTTATGGCGTACACCGCGTCGCCTTCCTTCGCAGTCTTGGTGGAGATGGCTTGCTTCAAACTCAAGGCCACCTTGGTGCCTGCCGGAATCACTGGCCCCACCCTGGCAGCCCCCGCGCTCGCGTTATCCTGCGCGCCCGCAGGTCCAAAGCACATCGCCGACATCAATACACATCCCAGCATCCAGCGCATAAATATCTCCCGAGCAAACTCCCGCAAGATAGGCCCAACTCCCGCCCCAAGTATAAGGCGATTTTCCCAAAGAACACGCCTAAACTGATTGCTTAGGATGCAGGTCATGCGAGCGGAGTTGACCGCCGAACTGACTAAGTGAGTACTTCGCCTGGGTGCTTGCTTCGCTCGAAATGTGTAACGAAATTTGAGAATGTGGCTGCGGGGGGCAAGAGGACCGGAACGATGGAGCGACGAGGGTTAGGGCACTCTCGTAGCGAAAGCTTTTAACCGCAACGGCGCAAAGAAATGCCGCTAAGAGCCCAAAAGCTATCCGCCCCGCCTTACGATGTTTTCGCGTACGTTACCCATGAATTGAGACTGTAGCTTCTGCGCGCACAGCTCGCCGCAAACGTGCAGCGTGCCTTCCCGTTGCGCAATTTCCTCGTCCCACGGGCATAGATACAACTGCGGAATACTTAGGTCTGCGAACGAGGTCCACATCAGCCACCAGTGATCGCTCGATCCCTTCAGTGTCCCGCAATTGGGTCCCGCACACCGGTAATAAGGCTTTGCCGGTGGGTTCGTGCCTCCCGCTTTGCTCACTCGACCTCTCCTGCCCGAACCAACATGCTCCGCCCATTCTAACGAAACCCCACACTTTTTGAGCATCCCCAAGAGTGCAAGCGCAACGCTGTACGTTCGAGGTACCCTGCAAGCGACTACCGCGCTTTCCGCAAGCAAAATCCTTCAACCACCTTGATCAAGCCGCGAAGCGGCAAAATTCGTTAGCCCAGCGCGTAATCGCTGGGAAAATCGGCCACATAAGTCAAACCACTTTGGGGGGCGACACCGTCCTTATTTGTAAAGCAGATACTTTGCCCGCATCTCCTCAAATTTCCCTAACGCTTCCCGCCACCCTTCGGCGATTCTTCGAGGATCCTGTCCCGCCGCGAAGGCCTCATAGGTGGTTTGATTCACCAGCAACTCCATCATCCGTTCCATCTTGAAATCGTTCGGATACAGCTTGTGCAATGCCGACGCCAACTCGATTCCCAGCTCCGGCCCGTCCAGCGTATTCCGATCCAGCAGCACGATGCTCACGCCTTGGCACACCTGCCCCGAATAATTGCTCGACGAAGGCGTGAAACTCACCGGCACAAAGCGCACACCCGAAATTACCCGCGCATTCAGATACTCCGCGAGTTGTCGCGCCTTAATCCAGGGCGCGCCAATCCATTCAAACGGCGTATCCGTTCCGCGCCCCACCGAAACGTTCGTACCCTCAATCAAGGCCACACCCGGATACAGTGCCGCCTCGCGCAGGCTCCGCAAATTCGGGGACGGATTCACCCAGGTCAGCCCGGTCGAGTCATACCAATCCCCGCGCATCCACCCATCCATCGGAATCACTTTCAGCTTCGCCCCGATTCCGCGCTCGACATTGAACATCTGCGCCAGTTCGCCGATCGTCATTCCATGCCGCACGGGCAACGAAAAGTAATTCGTGAAGCTCTCATGACCCGCGTCCGACACCGGACCCTGGACCATCGATCCGGTGATCGGATTTGGCCGATCCAGCACGATCATTTCGATTCCCACCTTCGCTGCAGCCTCGAGAAAATATCCCAAGGTCGTTTCATAGGTATAAAACCGGGCCCCTGCATCCTGGATATCAAAGACAATGGCGTCCAGCCCTTTCAGCACTTCGAGCGATGGCCGGCGCGCCGCATCTGTCGCTCCGTACACGCTGTACACCGGCACGCCCGTTGCATCATCTTTCGAATTGCCAATCACCGTCGTGTCCACCGCCCCGGTCACCCCGTGTTCTGGACTGAAAATCGCTTCCAGCGAAACCCCGGGCGCCTGCGCCAGCACATCAATCGTCCGCCGCCCGTCCGAATCCACCCCGGTTTGATTCGTGACCAGCCCGATCTTTCGTTTCGCCTCGCCGCTCTTCAGCCCATCGAACCCGTGCGCCTCGAGCAGGTCGAGCCCGGTCTTCACGTCCCCATTGCGGGCCGCCAGCTTTCGTCCCGCGCTCTGCGCCTCGTTATATCCAGTAATGCTTTCCCAGCGTAACCGCTCTTTTTCTTCGACGGTCAGCGGCAACGCTGCAGCCACCGCCGTCGCGACTTTCGAGCGTAACGCAATTGCATTGCCCCCTCGAGGATGCACTGCGTTCGTCAAAAGAATGATGTACGTCTTGGTGGTCGGATCGATCCATATCGATGTTCCGGTAAATCCCGTGTGCCCGTACGAGCCCACCGGTAACAAATCGCCCCGGTTCGAAGAAAATGGTGAGTCGATATCCCAGCCAAAACCCCGGACCCCGGTTGCAGTAGGAGGCTGTTCCGGCGTAGTCATTTTCTCGACCATCAGCGGCGTCAAAATCCCGCCGCCACCATTCAGCAAAGCCTGCGCATATTTCGCCAGATCGTCGGCAGTTGAGAACAATCCCGCATGCCCCGCCACTCCGCCCATGCGCAGCGCCGTGGGATCGTGCACTTCTCCGCGGAGCATGTGGTTGTGCTCATCAAACTGGGTCGGCGCGATTTTCGGCGACCAAGACTTCGGCGGCAGGTAACGCGTGTGCGTCATCTTCAGGGGCGCAAACACGTGCTTCTCCGTGTAATGTTCCAGGTTCTCGCCCGAGACCTTCTCCACCAGCGCGCCCAGCACGATAAATCCAATGTCGCTGTAGACCAGGCCCGCGCCCGGCGGCGTCTCTGTTGTCTCCGCAAAGGCCATCTTGTAGGCAGTATCTTTCCCCAGCCATGGCGTCTTCAAATCGAGGTCCGGCGCCAATCCGCCGTAGTGCGTCAGCAACTGCCGGATCGTGATGTCCTCTTTCCCGTTCTGCGCGAACTCCGGCAGATACTTCGCGACCGGATCGTTAAGCCGCACCCGGCCGGTTTGCACCAACTGCATCACCGACGGGGTGGTCGCAATGACCTTGGTTAGAGACGCCAAATCAAAAACCGTATCGACGGTCATCTGCTCCCGCCGAGGCTCCAGCGCCCGATTTCCATACGCCTTCCGGTACACCACGCGCCCGTCATGCCCAATCAAGACCACGGCTCCGGGAATCTGATGTTCCTCGATCGCCCGCTGAATAATCGCATCCACCACGGTGAGTCGCGCCAGAGAGGTAGGCGCCCTCTGCGTCATTGCGAGAGCAGGACCATGAAATCCCTCAATGCATAGCAGTGCGATCGTAAGCGCACGCATGATGCGCCCTTTTCCCGCTCTCAGTCGCGAAACGACGCCAGAGACCAGCCCCGCACGTAAGTGTGGGGTCAGCAGCCAATCCGAACCCGAGTCCCCTTCAGGGGATGACACCTGCGCGCACACGTTCACCCGCACCGCCTTCTTGGCCATGATCAAAATTGGATATCCCGACTCTACACAACTCGCTCCCCTCCCCTCAACGAAACTTCGCATCCAAAGGTACCGCCTGCGGCACGGCCCGTTTCCTTTACCCCACCCTCACTGTTTGCTATAACCGACAACATCGCTCAGATCACAAGGCACGTTTTTTGACCCATCCCACCGCGATCGCCGCCTACGAGGACCAAGACCTCCGCTTCGCCCGCCCCTTCGGCATCCTCGAGGACGCCGTCGCCGCCCACGCCTTCCCCTCGGCATCGGTCGCGATCACGCACGATCACCAACTGCTCGCTCTCCGTACCTTTGGCCGTTTCACATACGATCCCACCTCTGCTGAACCGACAACCGGCACACTCTTCGACCTTGCCTCGCTCACCAAGGTGATTGCCACTACCACCATGGCCATGATCCTCTATGAGCGCGGCTTGCTTGATCTCGACCTGCCCCTAATCTCGATGGTCGGAGAATTCTCCGGCGAGGATCCCCGCCGTGACGAAGTCACCCTGCGAATGTTGTTAGCGCACTCTTCCGGCCTGCCCGCTTATGAAAAGCTTTTTCTGCGCGCTCGCACCCGTGATGAACTCCTCGGGGCTGCCTTTTCGACCCCACTCGCCCACGATCCCGGCTCGCACGCTGAATACAGCGACATCGGATTCATCGTCCTCGGGGTCGCGCTCGAGCGCCTCGCCGACGAGTCCCTCGGCCATTTCTGCCAGCGCGAAATCTTCGGCCCCCTCGGCCTGACCCACACCACGTTCAATCCCGCGCCTGCACTTCGCTCCCAGATCCCACCTACCGCCAATGACGAAACCTTTCGCCATCGCATCATCCAGGGTGAAGTCCAGGATGAAAATGCGAGCGTCCTCGGAGGCGTTGCCGCCCACGCTGGCCTGTTCGCCACAGCGCAAGACCTCGCCATCTTCGCCATTGCCATGCTGCACAGCGGCGCACCCATCCTCCGACCCGAAACCATTGCTTTATTCACCGCTCGCGAATCTGCTCCCGAAGGAACCTCACGAGCGCTAGGGTGGGACACACCATCCACACCATCCCAATCCGGCCGCTACTTGTCCTCGCGCTCCTACGGGCACCTCGGTTATACCGGCACTTCGCTGTGGATCGACCCCGAGCGCAACTTCTCCGTGACGCTCCTCACCAATCGAACCTGGCCCGATTGCGCCAATCAATCGATCAAACAAATCCGTCCCCGCTTCCACGACGCCATCTTCGAGTCACTCTAGAGTTCCATCTCTCCGACTCCTAATTGTTCATAGTCCTGTTGCCATTACCCGCATATTGAAGACGGTGGTTCGCTGCCCAGAGGTGGACCCCACAGCAAGCTCACACGACACCCGCACGCAAGTCGCGAAGCGACGCCAGAAGTTAGCCCGGCACGTAAGCGCGGGGTCAGCCCGAGGCAAATTTCCGAGTCCCCTTCAGGAGACGACACTGTGCCATGGGCCGACCGCGCTCGTACCGTACAATATTGTTTTCGAACTCCGAATGAAGCCACGCCGCCTGCA
This sequence comes from Acidobacteriota bacterium, assembly GCA_003225465.1. GTDB lineage: Bacteria > Acidobacteriota > Terriglobia > Terriglobales > Acidobacteriaceae > Gp1-AA133. The sequence goes on from QIAH01000282.1 coordinate 13,030, forward strand.
AGACCTGACCACCGAACGTGCCAATCCCCAATCCAACGACATCGACCTCAAATCCGCCCTCGAGATTGCCCGCATCATCAATGCCGAAGACGCCAAAGTCGCCGCAGCGGTCCAGCACGCGCTGCCTCAAATTGCCCGCGCCATCGACCTCGTGGCCGCCCATTTCCGCCAAGGCGGACGACTGCTCTACGTCGGCACCGGCACCAGCGGGCGCATCGGCGCCCTCGACGCTTCCGAAATTCCTCCCACCTTCGCGACTCCTCCCAGCCTCGTGCAATACATCATTGCCGGCGGGCCCAAAGCTCTTGGGGCCGAAGCCGAAGCCAGTGAGGATTCCCGCGAACTGGGCCGCGCCGAAATGGTCAAGCGCAAGCCGACAAAGAAAGATGTCGTGATCGGCATTGCCGCCAGCGGACGCACTCCCTTCACAATTGCGGCCGTCGAGTACGCCCGTAGTCGTGGCGCGGAGACCATCGCCCTCACCTGCAATCCCAACTCCCAGCTCGAACGTGCTGCCCATTTCGCCATCGTCACCGACGTCGGCCCCGAAGTCCTGACAGGCTCTAGCCGCATGAAAGCCGGCACCGCCCAGAAGATGGTTCTGAACATGATTACCACTGGTGCCATGACCCGTCTCGGATACGTCTATGGCAACCTCATGGTCAATTTGCGTTTGAAGAACAGCAAGCTTGCCGAGCGCGGAATCACCATCCTCCAACACGCCGCCGATGTTGATCGCGAGCAGGCTCACAATGCCCTGAAATCCGCCGGCCACGACGTCCCCGTCGCCCTCGTCATGCTGAAAGCCGGTGTCCCCCGCGCCCAAGCTGCCCAAGCCCTGAAAGCCACCGCAGGACATGTACGCAAAGCGATCGCCCTAGCCCAAAAGAGTAAACGCCCATAGCCCTCTCTCCTGTAAATTGAATCGGAGGAATGAGTCGCGCAGCGACGCCAGAAATTAGCCCCGCATGTAAGTGCGGGGGAACGATGGGAACAAATCAAGAGTCCCTTCATGGGGACGACAGGTCTGAAGGAGAAGATCGTTCTTTTTCGCGAACTCTTCTTCGGACGCTTTTCTTTGGCCCTACGCGTCCTCTTGGCGCACTCTGCGGTTAAATGCTTTTTAGAAAGTTCAACCTGGAATGACATGGATAAGCTAGTCATCCGCGGGGGTACTCCGCTTCTCGGCACGGTCCGCATCAGCGGCGCAAAAAATGCCGCCCTGCCTTGCATGGCCGCGGCCCTGCTCACCGAAGACACCGTCATCCTCGAAAACATTCCGCAGGTACGCGACATCGAAACCACCCGTCGCCTGCTCTCCGCCATGGGCGCCGAGGTGGAACTCGGTTACGGGCGAGCCCATCACCGTACCACCATCCAAACCCGCAATCTGGCCGCCCCCGAGGCCTCCTACGAACTCGTAAAGACCATGCGCGCCTCGACACTGGTCCTCGGCCCGCTGCTTGCCCGTTGTGGCCGAGCTCGCGTCTCGCTCCCCGGAGGCTGCGCGATCGGCGCCCGGCCGATTGACCTCCACATCAAAGGACTCGAGCGCCTGGGGGCGAAAATCACGCAGGACCACGGTTACGTGGAAGCCACGGCGGATCGCCTCCGAGGCGCCGAAATTGTCTTCGACAAAATCACCGTCACCGGCACCGAAGACCTCCTCATGGCCGCCGCCCTTGCAGAGGGCGAAACCCTCATGCAGAATTGCGCCTGCGAACCTGAGGTCGCCGACCTCGCCGACCTCCTAAACAAAATGGGCGCCCACATTGAGGGCGCCGGCAGTTCCACAATTCGCGTGCAAGGCGTGACCAGACTCAGCGGGACCAAGCATCGCATCATTCCCGACCGCATCGAAGCCGGCACCTTCATCATCGCCGCAGCTCTCACCGGCGGCGATGTCAAAGTCACCAACTGCGATCCCGAGCACCTCACCGCCATCGTGCAAAAGCTTCAGGAAGCCGGAGTCAAGACCTCACATAACGCCGACTCCATACGCGTCATGGGCGATAACCCGCTCAAGGCTGCCGACGTCAACACCGAGGAGTACCCGGGCTTCCCCACCGACATGCAGGCGCAATACATGGTCGTTGCCACCCAGGCCCAGGGTACCTCCATCGTCACCGAAAATATTTTCGAGAACCGTTTCATGCACGCGCAGGAACTCGTGAGGATGGGCGCCAACATCCGCATCGAAGGCCGCCGCGCTATCGTGCGCGGTAAGACTCCTCTCAGCGCTGCCGCCGTCCTTGCCTCCGACCTGCGGGCTTCTGCCTCGCTCGTGCTGGCCGCCTTGGTGGCCGATGGAGAAACCATCATCGACCGCGTCTACCATATCGACCGCGGCTACGAACACATTGAAGAGAAACTGAAGGGAATCGGCGCGGAAATTCGCCGAATTGGAGAGATGTTTCCGAAAAAAGCCGCCGCTCCCAATCGCGGATAGCGTCGGCGCCTGGCCGGGTATTGCGAGGGCGTTTCCGCCCTCGCGTCTACCGGCCAATCGATCGCACCTGGAGCCCTGATCAAGCCCTGGCCATTGCCGAACTGTTGACCTCAAAAGGCCCTGCGACGTCACCGCCGGTCGTCATCTCGATCATACGGCCGATAGTTTTGATCGTGATCGCGATCATCCCAGTCTCGCTGATCGTGCCAACGACGCCGATCTTCGTCCCACCACCGGTTGTTCGCCTTCCAGCAATGCTCCCGCTCCTCGTGCAATTCGTGCCTCGCTTCAGCCGCTTCCCTGCTTTGATAGCCGTGGTGTTCAATGGCCTCGTGCAGTCTGTGATCGGCATGCGCGACCCGCCGCTGACAGTCGTCGTCCGCATGCAATTTGGGAACTCCGGCCATCACCGTAAAAGCTGCTACGGCCAGCGCCGCTAATGCCCATTTTCCGAGAAAAAGCTTTAACCATCGATCTCCCATATATTGTTCCATCCTCCTGGGTGAGCTGATTTTGACCCCTCGGGAACGGTAACGAACTTTACAATCGGTAGCGTATCCCTCCTTCGCCCTTCCCCCGATACCGTGAACGCGGTACTCCATCGGAGTTTTCTCCCCAGCCTTCCGCCTCCGTTTCTCTACAGCACTCACCCTTGCCCGCAAGGACCTGTACCTCCGTAACTTAACAGCTGCCCCATTTCGGCATCGAATGCAGTATGGCAAACGAAATCAGTACCCTCCCCCTCGTTTACCAGTGCGCCCTTTGTGAGTGGCGCTGGATCGAGGGTCAACCGCAAACGTTCAACACCAACTTTGACGCTGTCGTGATGTTCGTCGGCGCTGGCGCCTGCCCATCCTGCAGCGGCGCTCGCGCCGCACTGCAGAAGGCCAGCTAACCAAACTTCGCGTCGTGGCTGCCCCCGCAGCTGCGACTCGAGGGCTAAATTTCGAGTTTCGAGTTTCAAGTTTCAGGTGGGCATATTGCCGCGCCCATGTCTTGTAGTCCCCATTCGAAAGTCGAAACCCTCGCAACTCACGCTTGACTAAGCTCCCAGTTTTTGATGGCCCGAGCGCTGCCCGCTCGCCAGCCCGCTCGAAACTTGAAACCCGAAAACGACACTGCCTTTGTGCTACACTTCCGGCCGTACCTCGCGGGTCCCGCCCGCTGTGCGCAGTCCAACCAGGGACCCTACCTGCGTTCCTCCTCGCAAGGGACGTGGATGGAGGAGTTGCGAGCACACCCGAGATGTGCCGACTCCCAGTCCGCGCCCACCTCATCCAAGGAGAGAAACACATGAAATTCACCAAGCTCACGCCCAATCTCGTCGTGCGCGACGTTCAGGCCGCCGTCCATTTCTACCAGTCTGTCCTCGGCTTCAAGCCCGCAATCACGGTTCCCGACGCTCCGCCCTACGTCTTTGCCTCAGTCACATCCGGCAACGTCGAGATCTTCTTCAACGACCAGAAGGCAGTGGCCGAAGACTACCCGCCCCTTGCCAAGGATCCCCTCGGCGGCACCATGACCCTCTTTCTAGAATGTGAAGGAATCGAGGAAATTCTCCGAGCGGTAGAGAAATCCGGAGCGCGCATCGTGATGCCACTCAAGACCCAGTTCTACGGGATGCGCGAATTCGCCTTCCTCGACCCGCAGGGCTGGACTGTAACGATGGCGGAGCGCGTGAAGTGATCACTCCGAGTGGAGCGACGGGCGTCCTCGCCCGTCGCCCGCCTTCATGCAGCATGTAAGCGACCGGCTGAGCTACAATCCGTGCGCCTTCAAAATCCCCGCCGGAGACATCATGCCCACCCTCATGCAACGAGGCGTAGTCGCACTCCTCTTCGGAGCAAGCACGCTTTCTGCCCAACCCGCAATCGCGCAGACCGCTTCCCTCACCGGCCCGGTCCCCGTCGCCGAGCAACCGGCTTCCTCGCCTCCTGAGTATGTTCGGGCGGGCAAGCTGCTCGACGTTCGTTCCGGAAAGCTTCTTGACAATCAGATCATCGTTATTCGCGGCCAACGCATCGATCGCGTCGGCCCAGCCAGCGAGCAGCCGATTCCCGCCGGGGCCAAAGTTGTGGATCTTTCGCAAGCGACCGTCCTTCCCGGCTTGATCGATTGCCACACCCACATCATGCTTGCCGACACCGACAACTCTCATTACGAAGAATATCTGCTGAAGGATTCCTACCAATACCGAACCATCCTTGCAACTCTGAACGTCAAGCGCGATCTCGATGCAGGCTTCACGGCCATGCGTGACGTGGAAACCGAAGGAGCCATGTATAGCGATGTCGACGTACGCAACGCGATCAATCAAGGACTCATTCCTGGACCCCGCCTGAAAGTCGCTACCCGCGGGATTTCATCCACCGGCGGTTATGAGCTCGAAGGCTACGCACCTCAGGTGAAGGTTCCCAGCGGCGTGCAGCTCGTCGACGGTCCTTACGAAGCGCGCAAAGCCGTGCGCGAACAATTCAACTACGGTGCCGACCTGATCAAAATGTATGGAAACGACCGCTATCGCTTCTTGCCCAACGGCAAGATTCTGAGTGTCGCGAATTTCAGTTTTGAAGAGGTCCAGGCCATCGTCGATGAAGCCCGCCTGAAGGGTCTCAAGGTCGCTTGCCACGCCTATGATGGTCCCGGACTGCACTACTGCATCGATGCCGGCGTCGCCTCGATCGAGCACGGCATCCAGCTCGATGACGAAGCCATCCACAAGATGGTTGTTAAGGGCACGTACTTAGTCCCTACGTTGCAGGTGTATTGCTGCGCTCTCGAAAAGGGAGACTTAATTATGAGCGGGGGCAAGACCAGCCGCGTGGCGATCCACGAAGCCAGTTTCAAGAAAGCGCTCGCCGCCGGTGTGAAGATCGCATTTGGCACCGATGCTGGTTCCTTTCCGCACGGAACCCAGGCGATCGAATTCGGGTGGATGACGCGCTACGGCATGTCGCCGCTCGATGCCATCCGTGCGGCCACCATCAACGCCGCCGACCTGCTCGGCTGGGCTGACGATATCGGCGCGCTCGAGCCCGGAAAATACGCTGACCTGATCGCCGTCGACGGCAATGTGCTCAGTGACATCAAGCAGCTCGAACACGTGAAGTTCGTGATGAAGGGCGGCGAGGTCGTTCGCAACGACTACGTGAAGTAGAAAAGAAGAGGACGTTGCATACCTACCAACGTCTCGCCTTCCGCCGGCGAGTCTGCTTGGCAGGCTAGGCAAACAGGGCTATCATCCTGTCCTCGGAGGTCCTGGCCATGCGGTCCTCACTTGCACGCCGGCGACTGTTCTTGACGATCCTGCCACTGCTCCTGTCCGCTGTCCTGTTCTCTGCTGTCTCCCCCTTGTCTTCCTTCGCCCAAATGCCGCAGCCCGGCGCTCCGGCAAGCGATGTGAGCAATATTCCCAAGCCTGTGCTCAACACCGTGGACGACGTCAACATGCGCAACGGTCCTGACCAGGACAGGACAGGGAAAAAGACGACCGAGAACAAAGAGGAGTCCTGTCTGCTTCCTCCACTCACTCTGATCAGCAGTCCTATCATTGATGCTGAGCAGCTGCAAGTTGGTGACAAAGCGAAGAAGGAGTATCAGCAGGCTTGCGCAGCCCTGAGACGCCACAAGAACGAAGATGCGGAAAAACATCTGCGCAGGGCCGTCCATGAATACCCAAAGTATTCCGCCGCCTGGGTCACGCTCGGCCAGTGGCTCGCTGCACAGCAGCGCTCCGACCAGGCCCAACAGGCTTGCTTGCAGGCTTCAACCGTATCGCCCAGGTACATTCCCGCGTATCTTTGTCTCGCTGACATTGCGGCACGCGGGCACGACTGGAACGAGGTATTGAAACTGAGTGAGCGAGCCCTTGAGCTTGATCCCTCACGGGATCCACTCGCTTATGAGTACAATGCTGCGGCAAACCTGAAACTCCAGCACCTGATGGAAGCGGAAAAAAGTGGCTTGCGTGCCGTTGCCATCGATAAAGACCATCACGAACCGCGCGCGCTCTTCGTGTTGGCACAGATCTACGAGGCGAAGGGCGATATCGAAAACGAAATCAATCAGCTGAGAGAGTATCTGCGATATGCGGACAATCCCGAGGACATTTCCGCGGTGAAGAACTTTCTCCTGCAGATCGAAAATCGCAATGCCAAGAGTCGAGCCGATCAAAGCAAGGCTGGCGACAACACTGTCGGCGAAAAGTCGCCCGATGTTATCGCGTCAGCAAAGCAATCCTGGGCGCCCGCAGATATCGACGAAGCCGTTCCTCCTGTCCAGTCCGACCTGCCTTGCCCCATCCAGCAGATTCTGAAACAGACCAGCGATCGCACCCAGGACCTGATCCAAAGCCTGCAGCGCTTCAGCGCCGACGAACGCATTGAACAGATCGAATTCGACAAGAAGGGCAAGAGTCGAAGAGCGAACACGCAGGGGAACTACGTCGTGCAGATTGAGGAAAACACCTCACGCTATCCCGTCATCAGGGAGTACCGGGGCGGAAGCAGCGGGACGCATCCATCCTCAGTGGTAGACACGGGCACGGCGATATTCGCGTTGATCTTTCACCCAAGTCACATCCGCAGTTTTGATTTTCGCTGTGAAGGATTAAGTCAGTCCCACGGCTCGCCCGCATGGCAACTGCGCTTCGAGGAAAGCGCGGATCCGAATGAATCCTTCCAGGCAATACGAATCGGGGGTTCTGTCTTCCTACCCAGGTTAAAAGGACGAGCCTGGATCGCCAGGAACAGTTACGAGGTCTTGCGGATCGAAACTGACTTAGCGTCTCCCATTCCGCAGATCCGTTTCGGCCTGGAGCATCTGGTTATCAACTACGCTCCCGTCGAATTCAAGAATCATTCCGTTCGGCTCTGGTTACCGGAAAGCGCGCAGCTCTATATCGCTTATCGAGGGCACCGCTACGAACTGGACCATTCTTTTAGCCATTTCCAACTCTTCTCGGTTGATTCGGATCAGGCAGTCAAAGATCCCCCTCCCAACAAGACGCCTCTACCGTTGCTTTCCGTCCAATCCGAATTGTTGGAGCCAAAGTCCAATTCGCGCTGACAGCGAGGGATGCCCTCGATCTCTCCGCAGCCCGAAGGCGCCTAGTACTCTCCTCCGCCCACAAACCGGTATCCCGACTTGTGCACCGTCACGATCAACTCCGGTCGCTTCGGATCCTTCTCGATTTTCTGCCGCAGGCTCGCCACGTGCACGTCCACCGTGCGCGTGAATGTTCCGGCCTCATATCCCCACACGGCACGCAGCAATTCTTCCCGCGACAACACCATCCCGGGATGCTCGACGAAATAGCGCAATAACTCGAACTCCCGCGCCGACAGATAAATCGGCGCGCCCGCGCGCGTCACCTTCACGTCGCGATGGTCCATCATGCCGCGCGTCTCAATCCGGATCGGCCCGAACTGGTGCACCACCTGGCCGGTCCGGATCGGCGCTCGCCGCAGCAGTGCCTCGATGCGCGCCATCAACTCCTGCATGTCAAACGGCTTGGTGACGTAATCATCCGCCCCCAGCTTCAGGCCGACGATCTTGTCGACGATTTCGCTGCGCGCCGTGAGCAGCAGGATGGGCGTTCCAAGTCCCGCCGTACGGATGTCGCGACAAAGGTCCAACCCATTCCGGCCCGGAAGCATGAATCCCTTCTCCCCATCGGTGACAAAATCCACCTCATAGCCGTCTTTGCGCAGGCGATCGCTCAATGCCATGCACAACGCTTCTTCGTCTTCTACCAACAGAATGTTTTCCTTCATAGCTGTGCCACTCGCTCTGCTGCGTTCTCAGCTCCGACAACCTGACTGGCCGGCAAATGCAACGTGAACCGGCTTCCCACTGCCACCTTACTCACAACCGAAATCCTTCCCCCCATGGCTTCCGCGATACTCTTGGCAAGCGGCAGTCCGAGTCCCGTCCCGTGAATCTGCGCCGCCTTCACCACCGGGCTCCGGTAGAAGGGCTCGAAGATCTGCTGCAGCTCCGAGCCATCAATCCCGATCCCGTGATCTTCCACGCTGATGCGCACTTCTTCTCCATACGGCACGTCCTCGCCCCCGCGAAATGCGCGAATGGCAATGCTGGGATGACTGCCTCCGTACTTCACTGCGTTCAGCACGAGGTTCTGCAGACACTGGCAAATCGCCGAGAAATCGCCCATGACCGGCGGCAGATTCGACTCGATACTTTTCTCCACTGTGAAACCTGCCTCTTCCGCCAGCTCGCGCGTATTGGTGAGTACTGACTCGATGATCGCCGAGGTCTGCAGCGGCCGCAGCGCATACCGGTGTCGCCCTTCGTGAGTCGACGCAAACAGCAGAATCTGATTCACCAGTTCGGTCAGCTGTCGGCTATGATGCCCAATCACCGACCCGTACTTGGCCAGCTTCTCTTTCTCGTCGACCACCCCGTCGGCAATGTTTTGTGCCGAAGCGCAAATCACGGCCAGCGGCGTCCGCAACTCGTGTGAAACGGAAGCGACAAAATCCATCTGCATCTTTGCCAGCTTCAGCGCGCTTAGCATTTTACTTCTCTGGATCACCCAAACTGAGGCGATGGCGAACAACAACGTGAAGCAAAGCACCCCAACCAACCGTAGTACCGATCGCCGCGATGACAATCCCACCGCCTTCAATTGCTCCGAAGCTTGCTCGTCATAAAGCCGCTTTACTTCCTCCAGGTCCTGGCGCACTCGATCAAAGGACGGCACGCCTCCGGTCAGGTCCATATCGACCGCTTCCTTGGTGCTGCCTTCCAGAATCGATGCCAGCACTTCGTCGCGCACCTTCAGGTAGGCCGCCCAGTCCCGTTGTAGGCGCTGCCCCAACTCCATTTCCCGCGGTATATGCGCCCCCGCCAGATACTGCGCAATACCTTCGGTCACCAGTCCATCTGCCTTCCGCGACTGATCCGCGTATTCCACCTGCAGATTGCTATCATTCGTCGTGAGAGCATACAGCGTGCTACGCCGCGTCTCCTGGGCTTCGTATTGCAATTCGCCGATCTGGCGAAGGCCCTGCACCGATCCCGCATACATGCGCTGCGCCTGGTCCGTGGCCGTGTGCAGGTCTCCGATCATGAACATCCCCACGGCTATGACCACGCAGAACACCATGAACAACAGCAAGCTCGAGCTGTGCCGCGCGATTTGACTCGACACGGCTTGCAGGAGCCTCTGAAATGCACTCCTGCTCGCCTTCGCGTTATGGCTTGCTTCGCTCATACCTACTTCGAATCCCGCGCTTCAAATCGCAGCGGATATTCCGGGTCGTCGACCCCGTGCCCATTGATCCGAATGACCTTCACCGTCCCGTCGACATCCGAAGCCCGTACGTACCCGATCGCTCCGGGCACGTTGAATACAAACTTGCGTACCCCTGTCGGACTCGACAGTGTCTTCGGCGACACAAACACTTCGCCCGTGAACAGGCCCTGCAGAAAATGACGGCTGAACTCGGTCTCATTCATCCGGCAGATATCTCGCAGAATCGCTTTCCGCTCCGGCACTCCCGGATCCATCATGACCAACGTGATCCGGCGACCATTCGGCCAATGACTCCGTTCTCCAAGGAACACCGTTCGAAGTTCCTTTAGGGTGATGTCATCAATCGTGTTCGTCTGGTTGACGATGATCGCGAGATTCTGGTCTGCGCTGGCTTGTGCCGCTGGAGACGGGTCACCCTTGGCTGTCCCCGGAGACACCTCCAGCAACAGCATCGCGGCCCCCACCATCGTTAACAGTGCCAGCAGTCGGCGCATGCCGTGGCCTCTCAGAACGTGAATCCTAACTGCAACGTCAGCCCGTTATAAGACTGTATGTGGCGTGCGATGTTGTAGTCATACTGGAGCTTCAGTGCGACCGACTCGCTCGCGTCATAGCGCATACCGAACGACGGTCCTTCGATCCTTCCAACATCGGGGAAGATTGGCTCGCGGTCCGAACCATTGATGTACTGGTAGCGGAAGTACGGCTGGTAGGAGCCGAACCGTTTCGCGATTTGGGTGTAGAAACCCGGAGTGTTGAATACGTGCGAGCTTCCATCGGGCCCGTGCCGCACCAACACCACCTCGTTCAGCCACTCGAATTTCGGCAGCATGTAGACTGCGTGCGCCGCCAGAATCGTTTCGTCGACCCGGGGCTGGCCGAGCGGCATCAGCCGGTCGTGATAAGCGGAGAATCCCACCTGCAATCCGCGGATCGCCTCCGGCCGCGCGAACAATGCCAGGTTGACCGCCTTATAGTTGTTCTCGTCCACTTCGTTCTGCACTGGTTCATCGGTCAACGGACTCCGCGATGCGCGCCCGTTCCCGATCTCCGCCACGTAATGCAACCCCAGCGGGCCTGAAGGGATCCGCCCCGAGGCCGACAATCCCACATTGTGAATGGGAAGAATTCCACCGCTGTCTTCGAACTGAAACAGCAGCGGCCGCCCCGTCGTCGTCTGAAACCATGTGCTGTGATGATAAGCCGTGTTGTAGAACCCGATGGCGGTGTGGTACCGCCCGAACGCCAGGTTGAAATAGTCGTTATACGAGTACTGCAACAGGTACCGTTCGACGTCCACGGCGAATTCGTTCCTGCGGCCCCCCGGCACGTTGTAAAAATTGTCCGGTCCCGACTCGAACACGATTTCACCCAGGAACTTGAATTTCTCGGAAATATCCGAGGTTACGAACAGGTTCAATTGCCCCAGGCTGAAGGCGTTCGTATTCCCACGCTGGTCTATACCGTGAAAATCGACGTCTCCGAAGCCGCGTATCCGGAGAAGCGTCTTGCTCATGTCCATCCGCTCGGGTTCGAGGTGCTCGCTTTCCTGCTCGGGCTCGGGCGTCTGCGCGGCAGTCTGAGGAGCGGCCTGCGGAGTCGTTGCCGGACCCGCCGCGGGCCCGGCCGGAGGATGAACCGTCATCGCCGTCTCCGTGCGCGCCGCGCCGGCGTGCGTCCCTTCCAACTGCGCGACCCTCGACTCCAGCCGCTCGATTCGCTGCAGCAGCATCTGGATTGTCTGCTTATCCGTATTCGCTTCGGCCGCATTCTGGGCGCGAAGGCAGGGCGCGCTCACCGCCATTCCCAGCGCAACTATCAATACTCGTTTCCCCATGCCGGGCACGGTTTGTGCGAGTAACCGCAGCGGCGAAAAAATGCGGAACTTCATGCCGACCTCCTCAGGATTCAAGCCATCGCAACCGCGAGCCGGTCTGCTTCGCCCGACTCGCAAAAGACGCTGCGACGGAACACAATTAGCCCGATCGAATGGAATGTGCGTGCTGGGCATCGAACGGAAACTGGGGGATCCTTGGCTGGGGAGGCAAGTCAGAAGGCCAAGTCACGTAGCTGCCGCCAGGCTCCTTGAACGCCACGTCCGGTCCCAACTCAGCCCGGAAGATCGAGTCAAACCTCTTTGACCCTAAGGCACCATGGAGCCCCGGCAGTGTCGTGACTTCGACGCCGCACATGCGTTGGGATTATCGCATTCCCAGCCCACGGATCATAGCCTTTACGAGTTCCAACGTAGGTTCCAGGGGCCGGTCAGATGGCAAGCGCCGCGACGGCGGGAGCATGAAGAGAATCCAAGCCCGGAGGCGCGGAGAAAGTAGGGACGGTCACCCGCAGGTTGTCGACATCTAGAAAGCCTTGAAGTATTTTCCTTGCGTGCTTAGCGAGCCTTGGCGCTCTCTGTGATTAAAGGTTTTTCTCAGCAGGCGGTTTCTGCCGAAGCATTTCCCCCCACCGCTCCGCAGTCTCCTTCACCAGGAACCCCATCTTCGGATGAGAAGGCTCCAAAGCCACCGGCACGCCGTATCGCCGCAGTTCGACCGAGGTCACGGGACCGATCGACCCCACCAAAGTTTGCCGCAAAGCGGCGATTGCCTCATCCCGCAGTTTCATTCGCTCCGCGATTTCCAGGAGATGCTGGAGCTGCACCGAAGACGTAAACAGGACCACCTCCACCTCGCGCCCGGTCAGCGCCCGCACCGCCGCCTCGATCGGCCCAACATCTTCCGGGAGCGCCCACTGATACACTCGCAGCGCAATCGCTTCAGCCCCACGCTCCGTCAATCCAGCGAGCAACTCCGGATTGGAAACTCCGTATTCCTGCACCGCGATTCTCCGCCCCTTCAGCGGAACCAAAGCCGCGTTCTCATCCAGTGCCTGAAGAATCTCGCGCCACGTATTCGGCTCCGGTACCGCCAGCGTGACCGGAACGCCCAGCTCTCGCAGAGCCGCAACCGGCTTCGGCCCGCGCGCCACCACCGAAATCCGGCGCAAGGCCGCGACAAACTCCTCTCGCGGACATACCGCCTCGGCTTGCACTGCCAGGATTCGAGTACCCACTCCGGTGAGAAAGAGGATGCTGTGGAATCGCCCATCGAGCAGCGCGCGCATGAAATTCGCGACTTCGGCATTCGCGCCGAGGGCGACTTCCTGCGTCGATGGCGCAACCACCGGCTGGCCGCCGTTGTTCGATATGAGTTGAGCCATCTCGCGGGCGCGGCGGCTCTCCAAGGTCAGCACCCGCGCACCGCCAAATCCTTCCTTGCGGTCTTGCATGCCACCCAGAGTATCAACGTCCGGACATCATGTCATGCAATCCGAGCAGCTTCTGCCGGGAACGCCGAGCCCACATTGGACGATTCCATCGTCTCTTCGCGTGCGGATAGCTTCGCGTGATAAGTCGCATAGAGGACCCATGCCGTCAGTACCACGCCCGCAACGATATTCCCGACGGTAACTGGAATCTGATTCCACAGCCACCACTTCCCGATCGACACCGGCGCGCCCAGCAACATGCCCGCCGGAATCACGTACATGTTGACGATGGAGTGCTCGTACCCATGCGCAAAGAACGTCATGATCGGCAGCCACATCGCCACGATCTTCCCGATCGTCGAACGCGATGCCAGCGCCAACACCGCTCCCAGCGTCACCATCCAATTACACAGAATTCCTTTCACCACGGCCGTCATCCAGCCCTTCGTGCCCATCGCCATGTAGGCGACCGTCTTCTTCTGTGCGGCCTGCCGCACCAATTCCCCCAGGGCTCCACCATCGGAGGTGCCCCAGTTCGTGATCGCGACATAAAACAGCACGGCATAGAGAACGCTGCCTAACAAGTTTCCGAGGTACACCCAGCCCCAGTTCCGAAGTATTCCGCTCATCCCGAGTTCGCCTGTCATGGCGCCCAAGGGCAGCAGGGCAAAATTCCCTGTTGCCAACTCCATGCCCAGCAGCACCAGCATTACAAATCCCGCCGGAAACAGAATCGCACCCACAATCGGAGGCAATCCCTGCGAAACCACGATGAACGCAAGCGAAGTCGCGTAGCCCAGCAAAGCGCCGGCCAGAATTCCTCTCAACAACAAATCACGGACGGACAAGTCCATCTTTTTTGCTGCCACTTTCAATGCTTCGGCAATCATCTCGTTTGGCTTTACGCAGTCCACTGAACCTCCTTTTGCAATGGCGATCGTAAATTGTTCTGCTATTCCGGAGAACTCGTTCGCGGGCTTTCTGATGTCTGCATCTCACCCGTGGTGGACGCAGGCTCTGGTATTCCGGCTTCATTCCAATTGGATGTTTGCGCCGGATCCGCCAGCGGATCGTATCTCCTGATCACGTCTGCTACGACATCCGCCAAGGTCTCATCGCAAGGCGTCATTTGCACAATCTCCCGCCCAGCCGCGGCATGGGGGCCGGTCCTCCCGCCCACATAGATTGCGACCGCATCCACCACCTTCCCGTCGATCTTCGCCTTCAATCCTCGAAAGCCAACATCCGCCGCCTGGTGATTGCCGCACCCCGCCGGACATCCCGACCAGTGAATCTTCAGCGGGGAGCCCGTTGTACCCAGACAATCTTCCAGACTCGCGGACAACTTTGCCGCTTCACCCTTGGTATCGATCTGCGCGAGGTTGCAGAAATCCGTTCCCGTACACACCACCAGCCCGCGCCGAACGAACGAGGGCGCAGGAGGAAACGTCTGCAGCAAGTCTTCCTCCAGCAGTGCATCGATGCGCTCCGCGGCCACGTTGGGAATAATCGCGTTCTGTCCCGTAG
>QIAH01000433.1 GCA_003225465.1 Acidobacteriota bacterium
GAGATTGCAGGGCATCTGGCAGTATCTGAGGGGAGATCTCGTTTGGCGAGAGATGAAGCGTTCTGGATTATCGGATACCGCCCGGGCTTCGTTTCAGGCACACCCAGGAGGACGGTAATCTCAGCTGAAGATCGGGCGGCAGCGGGATCTCGCAACTATAGCGACTGCTGAAACTTCCGAAACCCAATTAGCAGAGTTCGAGCAGAAAAATGGCCGAAACTGCACAACAATCGCAGCAAACTGCCAATTCCACGGCTCGCCCAAAAGCGGCCGTCCTGCCTAACTGACGCATGGGGAAAGAGTTGGACCCTTCTGAGCTTAGTGGGCCCGCAGGGATTCGAACCCCGGACCAAGGGATTATGAGTCCCCTGCTCTAACCGCTGAGCTACGGGCCCGCTGGGCTGACTCTAACACAGGGCAGAATCGCGGGCATGAACAAAGCTGTCACCTATCCTTCGGGCTCTCGAGATTTCTGGGACGCGCATACATGATTGGTGATCAATAGCTTAGGGCCATGGCAACCCCATGCCGGGTCTCTGCAACTAAATACTTAGTTGACCTTTTGGACGCTCCCGCGTCAGACTTCTGGGATTGATCTTTGGAGGACGTTTTGCCCCGCACGCAATCCGCAACCCTGACCGAAGCTGAACTGCGCATCATGCAGGTGCTTTGGGAAAAGGGGCCGGCCACCGTCCAGCAGGTTCTGGAAGCCCTCCCCCGCGAAAAACCGCTGGCCTACAACTCGGTGCTGACTATTATTCGCATCCTCGAGAAAAAAGGGTGCGTGCGGCATGTGAAAGACGGGCGGGCGCACATCTATCGCGCGGTGTTGAACCAGGACGAGGCCAAGCGCACCGAGATTCAGCATCTGCTGAGCCGGTTTTTCCAAAATTCCCGCGAGTTGCTGGTGCTGAACATACTGGAAGAGGAAGGAATCGACGCGCAGGAACTGAAACGGCTGCGCCAGATTCTGGATGAGAGTCGCTGAAGCATGCTGAACCTTCATTTCGTGGCGCAAATGTCGGTGGAGAGATTGCTGAACGGCCTCGGGGAAGGTGTGCTCATCGCTCTGTTCGCGTGGATGCTTTTACGAATAATCGGCCGGCGCAATGCGGGTACCCGGTTTGCGGTGTGGTTCTGTGCTTTGGGTGCAATTGTGCTGGCGCCTTTTCTGGAGACCACTTCTGCGACTGGGATGGTGCATCCCGCAGCGGCGATTGTGATGCCGCGCGAGTGGTCCGGGTATCTGTTCGCGGCCTGGACTGCGGTTGCCTTGGTCGGAATGGCTCGCGTGGTGGCGGGCTTGCGGCATCTGCATGTAATCCGCAAGAGCTGCGTGCCCGTGGAGACTTCCACCTTGGATTCCGCGATTGTTCAGGCCATACAGGATTTCCGGTCTGTGCGCGGCGTGGCGCTATGCGCGTCGGATGCAGTGCAGATCCCGACGGCGATCGGATTCTTCCGACCGGCGGTCGTGCTCCCTTCCTGGACTTTGCGCGAGCTTTCGGCGGCGGAACTGCATGCGCTCGTCCTGCACGAACTGGCGCACCTGCGCCGCTGGGACGACTGGACGAACTTGGTGCAGAAAATTCTGCGCGCGCTGTTCTTCTTTCATCCGGCCGTCTGGTGGGTGGAGCGCCGCCTTTCACTCGAGCGGGAAATGGCTTGCGATGACATGGTCCTGGCCCATACCGCCAATGCGCGGGCGTATGCGGAATGCCTGGTCTCGCTCGCCGAGAAGAATTTCCTGCGGCGCGGTCTAGCTTTGGCACAGGCCGCGGTCGGGCGCATGCGGCAGACTTCGCTGCGCGTCTTGCAGATTCTCGATGCGCGCCGTCCCAACGGCGTGCGCATCTGGCAACCGGCTCCATGGGTGGTCGCCGGGTTCTCGGTCGCATGCCTGGTTGTGGCCGCGCACGCCCCGAAGCTGGTGGCATTCCGCGATGCATCCACCTCGTCTCCCGTGAGCCTCACCGCTTCCGCGAATCTGAGGGATGAAGCTTCCTCCTACACTCCGCCCGTGCTTCCGGCATCTTATATTGCACCTGCGAGTGGACTCCTAAATAACCGGGTGAAAGAAGGGGCAGCCACTCGCAGCGGCGTTCGTTCTACACCCACCATGAAACAAACTTCGTTGAAGACGAAGGCTTCGTTCCGGCCCACCGTTCCCCGAGTACACCAGGCGAAGAGCTTAGCCGGAGAGAGGACGCCCTCGGTGCAACTGGTCCGCACGAGCGTTTCCGAGAGCAGTCCGCGCATCGTGATGCAGCAAGCAGTTTTCGTGTTCGAATTCACCACAGAGTCACAGAGACACAGAGAAGATCAAAGCGAGTTCTCTGGTGTTTCCTTCCCTCTGTACTTCTCGGGTGAACAGTCCCTGCCCGTGATCTGGCAGGTTCGCATATGGCGGCTCACAGTTTTCTCGCAGACACCGGCGCAGCAAGTCGCGGTTCCATCGAAATCGATTTAAGGAGAATGTTCAAAACTCGGGATCAAATTTTTTTGCGGTTTAACAACTAACAAATTAGTTGATCAGAACAACTGAAAGATCAAAAGGAGAACAAAGCAACAATGACAAACTGGAAGAAAACCATTGGTCGCCTGGCAATCGCTCCCGTGCTGGCTGTTGGCATGGCAGCGTCGCTGGCGGCCTATCACAGCGCCCAGCCGGTGGTCGCGAAGGCTGCCGCACCCGCGCCCAGCGCCGCTCCGCTCGATGACAACAGCGTGAGCGCGCTGCTCGCACTCGACAATGCCATGGAGACCCTGGCCGCGCGCGTCACGCCTGCCATCGTCAACGTGGCCGTAACTTCAAAGACCAAGGTCGATGACCAGGCGCAAGCCGAAATTCCAGACGAAATGCGCCGGTTCTTCGGACCGGGTTTCAACTTCCCTCATCCACAGCAAGGACCTCAAATCGAGCACGGCATCGGCAGCGGCGTCATCATCTCGCCCGACGGCTACATCGTGACCAACAATCACGTGGTCGATGGCGCGGTCGACATGCGCGTCACCATGAGCGATCGCCGCGTGCTCTCCGCCAAGCTGATCGGCACCGATCCGCTGACGGACCTGGCCGTGATCAAGGTGGACGGCCACAACCTCCCCAGCGTTCCGTGGGGGGATGCGACCAAGCTTCGTCCCGGCCAAACCGTACTCGCGTTCGGCAATCCCTTCGGGCTGCGCTTCACGGTGACCCGCGGAATCGTCAGCGCGCTGAACCGCCCGAACCCGTCGGCCTCGGATGCGCGCAAGCCTGGCCAGTTCATCCAGACCGATGCGGCCATCAATCCCGGCAACTCGGGTGGACCGCTGGTGGATGCCCGCGGTGAAGTGGTCGGCATCAACACCTTCCTGATCTCGAATTCCGGAACTTTTTCAGGCATGGGATTCGCGATTCCAACGCAAATCGTGCGGCCCACGGTGGAAGCGCTGATTCGCGATGGCAAAGTCAGCCACGGCTACATGGGGCTCGGCATCACTGACGTCACGCCGGAAAACGCGAAGTTCTTCGACTCGAAGGACAACCGCGGCGCCATCGTGACGCAGGTGGAAGCCAACTCCCCCGCAGCGAAAGCTGGACTGAAAGTCGGCGACCTGATCACCAGCATCAATGGCCATGAAGTCAGCGATGCCAGCCAGCTCCAGGTCATGGTTGGACAGACCCATCCCGGCACGACCATCAAGCTGGCAGTCAATCGCGAAGGCAAAAACATGGAAGTGCCCGTGACGCTCGAAAAGATGGGCGCGCGGGACAAGGCCGAAGACGAATCAGCCAGTTCCGAAACCGGCAAGCCACGTTGGGGCCTCGGCCTGGGTGACATCACGCCCGATGTTCGCCAGCAACTCGAGGCGCCGGACGACGTGAAGGGTGCGGTGGTCGAGCGCGTACTGCCGGGCAGCCCCGCCGACAACGCTGGCCTGCGGCCGGGAGACGTGATCCTGAGCGTCAATCGCCATCAGACGGCGTCCGTGTCCGATGTGAAAAAGGCGCTGGCTGACGTTCCCAAGGGACAGGACGCGCTCTTGCTCGTCCGGTCGAACGGAGGGAATACGTTCCGGGTGCTGCATTCGGAAGGTGCGTAAAAATAAGTCGCCAGGCAAACGAACAGGAAGGGAGCCTCGAAGGTTGAGGCTCCCCTTTTTTGTGGTCGCAACTGGAGTATTATGGGGCGCCAAAATTTGAGGAGGTGACAGCGACCATGCCAGACAATGCCCGTGTGCACACCGAATCCGGCAGGCGGCACTTTCTGCAGAACGTTCTCTCAGGTGCAGTAATTGGAGTCGCAGCGCAGGCTGGATTCGAGTTCGCTGTTCCTGAAAAGCTCAGCGCCCAAACCAATCTGACTCCCGATGCGGCCTTGCAGGAATTGCTCGCGGGAAACCAGCGTTTCGCCGCAAATCAGCTGACGTCGATTGAACACGACCTGTCCATCCTGAAAGAGCGCACCGTGGATAAGCAGGAACCGTTCGCCGAGGTGCTCTCCTGTGCAGATTCTCGCGTGCCGGTCGAACTGATTTTTGACCAGACGATTGGCCACATCTTTGTCACACGGGTGGCCGGCAATATTGTGACACCAGAGATTATTGCCAGCCTCGAGTATGGTGTTGCTGTTCTCGGAGTCAAGGCTCTGGTTGTACTTGGCCATGGTGGATGTGGAGCAGTAAAGGCGGCAATGAAGGCGGACGCGGTCCCCGGACAAATCAGCACGTTGTACCCGGCCCTTCGACAGGCAGTAGAAAAGTCTGGCGGAAGCTTCGACAAAGCAATCGAAGCCAATGCAAAAATTCAAGCAGAATTGTTGCGTACCTCTTCAACCGTTATCCGCGACGCAGTCAAAGGCGGCAAACTGAAAGTAGAGGCCGGAGTCTATGATCTCGCGACTGGCAAAGTCACTTTAAGCCAAAGAGAATAGCGATTGCCGATGGGAAGCTCCGGCAACTGCCTCAGAACTCAAAAAAACAGAGCGGCCTCCAGACACACCACAGCGCACTGTCGGCCGCCCTCTGACCTTCGCTTGTGGAGCGTCGGGCGTCCCCACCCGACGGACAGGCGAGACGCCCGTCCCTCCATGTCTGGCGTTTCCCGCTTAAGGCAGCGAGCCGACGATCTTGCGGAACTCAGCTTCGGTAAAAGCTTTCAGAGTCTGCGTCGACACGTTGCCTAAAGCGCCGGTGGACAGCATGAATCGTGCGGCCGCGTCGTCATCTGGAAACTCCGAGATCAGCACCGCGTCATACTTTCCCATGGTCAGGTACCAGGCGTGGATCTTTCCCTTGGAAGCCTCTGCGGCCTTCTTGGCGGCATCGAGCCGTGTCGGGCTTTCCTTGATCTTGGCAGCGCCCTGCTGCGTGTAGCGGAGCAGTGTCACATAGTGTGGCATGGAGAGTCCTCCTTTAGCAGGGGACACTATGCCGCCGAGCAGGCGGAGTCAAGACGAGGCTCGCTGTGATAGCTCCGGATTTTGACAAATGCTTCTTTATGGCGGGAATGCGGTTTTGGGAGTCACGCGAAAGCTGGCTGCGGCACGGCTGAAGCCCAGGCCGCGAATGACGGTTTCGACCAACGCCTCTCGACTGCGAAGAGTGAGTCGGGCATTCTTGTGGATGTCCATTCGGTCTGTCCTCGGAAACTGGATTGCTCGTCACAATCAGCTTCTCTGGTCCTGATCGAATGGACAACCTCTTGAAAGATCACAGGCGACCCATACAAACATTGGGGTGCCCCATTCAATCGCGGCTTTTTGCGATTGAGTGGGCTAGCGATGTTGCCGGCGATTCGCTCATCCAGCCACAGCCAGCCACTGGCGACCGGTCAAACTTTTCCATCACCTCTCCTCCCTGGCGATCCATAACGCAAGAGCGCTCTCCAGAACGCTTCCCAATACTCCCGTGCACCAAACCAATCAACCCGTTTTTCCACACGATCTGCACAGTCCCACCTGCCCGATTGGCCGTTGTTCCACGGTACATGGCCTTTCGATTGGAAATCGTTTCCAAATCTGTGGATGGTTTCTCACCACTTCCGCTGTATTCTCATGCTCGATGTCCCGGAACCCCCTCCCCCTGTTCGTGTTGTTTACACTGCTGGGCTCCGTCGCTCTCACGCGCGGACGATCTCCTGCGGCGTCCCCTGATCCACCTCCCGATCCGGCTCCAACTCCCCATTTCCTCACCGAAGGCGACCGCTGGGCCGAGAGCACGCTGCACTCTCTCTCGCTCGAAGAAAAAGTCGGCCAGCTGTTCATGGTACGCATGCGGGCGGAATTGCTCGCGGCGGGCAGTCCCGAATACCTGCTGCTGCGCAATAACATCCATAAATACCATGTGGGTTCGCTTGCCATGTCGATACCCGCGGAAGGCCATTTTCTTAACGGTAACGATCGCTACGAAACTGTCCGTTTGCTGAACCAGCTGCAACTCGAATCCAAACTGCCTTTGCTGGTTGCCGGAGACTTTGAGCGTGGCGTCCTGCCTGCCCGCTTGTTCGGGACCACCGTCTTTCCGCACGCCATGGCGTTCGGCGCCGCCGGCAATCTTGCCTATGCGGAAGCCTTCGGCCGCATCACCGCGCAGGAAAGCCGCGCGCTGGGCGTGCATTGGAATCTGTTTCCGGTCGCCGATGTGAATACCAATTCTCTGAACCCGATCATCGGCACGCGCGCCTTCGGCGAGAACCCGCTGAAGGTTGGGGATCTGGTCGCGGCCTACATTCGTGGTGCCCGGGCGAACGGCATGCTCACCACCGCCAAGCACTTTCCCGGACATGGCAATACTGCCATTGACTCGCACGTGGGTGTCCCCATGGTGGACGAGGATTGGAATCGCTTGAGCGCCGTCGATCTGCCTCCTTTCCGTAAAGCGATCGCCGCGGGCGTGGACGCCGTCATGACCGCGCACGTCCGCGTGCCCGCTCTCGATCCCGATCTCAGCCGCGTGGCCACGACTTCGCCCGCCATTATCACGGACCTGCTCAAGCACCGGCTCGGCTTTCAGGGAATGGTGGTCACCGATGCGCTCGACATGGCCGGCCTCAACGCCCAATATGTTGGGAGAGTTGGGCGCGCTGCCGTGGATGCGTTTAAGGCCGGCAACGATGTGCTGACCATGCCCGCGGACCTGGATGCCAGCTATCGCGCCATGCTCGAGGCGGTCCGCACTGGAGAAATATCTTCACAACGGCTGGATGCTTCCGTTCTGAAAATCCTGCGCGCGAAGGGCTCGTTGGGACTTCAGAAAGAGCGTCTGGTCGACATCACCGCCATCCCCAGGCTGGTCGGCAGCCCGGCGAATATGGCGGAAGGCCAGCGCATCTCCGACGATTCCATCACCCTGGTCCGCGACAACGGCAAGCTCTTGCCGCTGCGCCAGACGCCGTCCGACCAGAACACGCTGATCCTGTATCAGCGGGTCAGGCCGTCTGCCCGCACTGTGCTCGTGATTCTCTGTGATCACCGCCATCGTCATTTATGTGGATCCTCGCGTCGCAGTCTCGCTCTCCGATACCGTCTTGCATGCGGTTGATCTGGCGCGGGAGGTCGTCGTGGCCGTGTATGTCGTGCCTTCCTTTGCCCGGACAAGAACCGTGGCGCGTGGTCAGAAAAATTCGGCCTCTCTGCCGGACTCGACCGCGAAGCTGCTGGCCACAATCCTCGACCGGGCCGCTGAGAAAACCGCCGTGCTCGCCATGGGCACGCCTTACTTGACGGAAGATTTTCCAACCATCCAAAACTACATCTGCACATTCTCGAACGCGACTGTCTCCGAGATCAGCGCGGCCCGCGCTCTGTTCGGAGAGATCCCGCTCTCCGGTCACCTGCCCGTCCACATTCAGAAAGCGTCGGTACCGAGCGTAGAGAAAGAGAAACTGGCCGGCCTTGCGCATTCCGCCTCGGCCGCGCTGCCTCTGAAAGCACCCGGCCAGCTCATCGGCACTCCACCGGGTCATTAGGATCCAGTTCATACTCAAACTTGTCATGCTGAGCGAAGTCGGAGCACCCCGCGCACGTTGGCGGCGCCCGCGGCCTTAGGCGATTTTCACCGCGGTCAGCGTTAACCGGAGCGAAAAACCCTGCACAAGGTCGTAACTTGGAAATCTTGTAAGCACTAGCCGCGAAAGGATCTCCAGCCAATGTATTAGCTAATAGCTAATATAAGAGCAGCTCGGAGAAGCACAAATGTTCCACGTGGAACATTTTGAGAAATTACACCCGGGTTACACTTGCACTCTTTTTAGTGCACATTTCATCGCCCTGTAACATGCCTTCGCTATAACCGTGGTATGGACGCAGCCGTCTACGACACGCTGATACTGTCGGACGTCCACCTGGGCGCGGAGGTCAGCCGCGCACGCGCGGCCACGCGCATGCTGAAAGAAAATTCCTTCCGACGCTTGATCCTGCTGGGCGACATTTTTGCGGACCTCAATTTCGGACGTCTTAAAAAAGAACATTGGAAATTCCTGAGCGCGATTCGCAAGCTCTCGAATCCCAAGCGCAACGTCGAAGTCGTGTGGGTCGAAGGCAACCATGACCTCGGCCTCACCAATGTCATGTCGCACCTGGTAGGTGTACGCGTGTTTCAGGAATACGCCTGGACTTATGCGGGCCTGCGGCACCTCGCCATCCACGGACACCAGTTCGATGGCTTCGCCGTGAACAGTGTCCCGCTGAGCAATCTGGGCACGCGCTTCTATCTGCTGCTGCAGAAACTGGATTTGAAAGACAAGCCACTGGCGCGGCTGATCGACCGGCTGAACACGCGCTGGCTGCGCATGTCAGCCAAGGTTGCGGCGGGCGCGATCGCGCACGCGCGCTTGCATGGAGCCGACCGCATTTTCTGTGGACACACTCACGACGCGATGCAAGCTGAACGGGACGGCATTCGTTACTACAATTCAGGCGGGTGGATCGACTCGCGCCCGACCTACATCACCATTGCCGACGAGGGGGTACGCATCCATGAATACAGCGAACGAACTGACGATCGTGATTCCAGCGAAGAACGAGGCGAGACTGATTCCGAGCTTGATGCTTTCGCTGGCGACGCAGGACTATTCGAAGATGTCGAGTACGAGGGTGTTGGTCGCTGACGCCAACTCCACCGACGGCACGCCCCAAATCGCGCTGGCCTTCCGGGACCGGTTGAACGTGAGCGTGATCCGCGGCGGCATGCCGGCGGTCGGGCGCAATCGCGGGGCCGCGCTTGCCGACACGCCGTACGTGCTTTTTCTCGACGCCGATATCGAGATGGCGCACCCTTCAGTGATTCGGCGCGCGGTCGAGTTGGCGCAGCAGAAGCAGTTGCATTGCGTGACCACCAACATTGTTTGCCGCGAGGGCACCTGGTCCGACAAGACGCTGTACGCGTGCAACGACTGCTTCCA
Organism: Acidobacteriota bacterium; assembly: GCA_003225465.1. GTDB lineage: Bacteria > Acidobacteriota > Terriglobia > Terriglobales > Acidobacteriaceae > Gp1-AA133. The sequence goes on from QIAH01000433.1 coordinate 9,386, forward strand.
GTACCTGTCGCGTCTGCACAAGCCATTCGCCACCGGCATGTTCATGCTGTTCGATCGGAAAAAATTTCAGGAATTGGGCGGGTTCAACGAACGGGCACAGTTCGCCGAAGACTATTTGTTGAGCAAGCAAGTTGCGCGCAGCAAGTTTGGAATTGTCCGCGGAGGAGTGTACACGACCAATCGCCGCTTTCAGAAGATGGGGCATTTCCGCGTGGCGAGACTCTTCTTAGAGACCGCGATGAACTCGTGGAACGAAAAATTCTTCCTGCGCGACCACAAGTACTGGGCGGAGTTGGGGCCAGGCGAAGAGCGGCCGGCGCGGGCGCATTGAACAGCAGGTGTCAGGTCTCAGGTGTCAGGAATTCGGAATGACAATTTAGAAGCGCAGTACCAACCCGGTTGAAGCGCGCAGCATGTTTTGGGTCAGGTTGAAGAGGTTGGTGCGCAGGTAGTCGGCTTGCACGCGGATGGAGAACGGACCGCGCCACTTGTAGTCCACGCCGCCCCCGCCCGCTACGGTCCACTTGGTGC
>QIAH01000283.1 GCA_003225465.1 Acidobacteriota bacterium
GCAGATCGAGAATCTTCAGGCGAAAGGCGGCATCGGCGAGTTGGCCATTGTCTCCAACTTCGGCGGACTCGACCATTGGAAGAGCATCAAGACGCAACAACTTTTCGCAGAGAAGGTGATGCCCGCCTTTCGAGGTTCAGCACACAAGGCGGCCGCCGATTGAAGACCGCATGTCTGCCATACCGCAAGCAGAAATGTCTACACAGCTAGCTTCGCCCCACATTGCCGCAAGCTTCGCGCCCATGAGTGCGCGTCGACTCCTGATTTTCGGCGGCATTGCCCTGATTGCGGGAGGCATGCTTTTTGGCGATATCTTCGCCGTATTCATCCTGCACCAGAATGGCGGCCAGACCGGACAGGCCTTGCTGGCTGCTTGCGAGGCCGCCAGCGCCGGAAACTCACTGGCGGTGAAGGAAATTTTTCAAAATGTGGGCAGCTTGCTCGAGGACCATGGCACCAAGGTGGATGCGCACGTCCACATGACCGACGCCGGTTATCTGGCTCTGCTGCTCGCGCTCCTGCAACCTTACGTTGCGCTCCCCCCAAAGCGCAGGAAACTACTGGCAGGACTCTTCGTCATAGGCGGCCTGCTCCTGCCGGTAGGCATTTTTCTCATTCACTACGTAGGCCTCGCATACAGCCCGTTCGTGGTGATCGGGTGGGCAAGCGTGCTGGCAGATTCGGCTGGAGCACTCCTGATTGTCGTGCTCCTGGCAGAGGCTTATGGCTTGTGGAGATTCCGTCGTCGAGGCTCCCTCGGCGGGGAACTTGAATTGCCCATCGATCGCACATGGGAGCGGCGCGCGTTAATGGCCGGAGGAGCCGCCTTGATCCTGCTCGGCTTTCTTTACGGTGCCTGGTACGCCGGCGTCGATCTGTATCGCCACGAGGCGCGCGAAAGCCAAATTCTGAAAAACATGTTGGACGCCGCCGCCGCGGGACAGGGCGGCACGGTCTTCGAGGTGGCAAGTTACGGATCCCTTGCCGCGGAAAAAGCGGTCAAGATCGCCGCACATTCCCATGTCATCGAGTTCGGCCTGCTTGCCATGTTGCTGTCATTCGTGCAGCCCTATGTCTATCTGAGTGATCGCTGGAAGCGCGGCTGGGTGCTGACGCTGCTTGGAGGGTCCATCATTCTTCCCGTGTTCGTGCTCCTGGAGATGAATTTCGGACTCGTCGCGGGAGGAATCGCGGACGTCGGCGGATTATTCGTAATCATCGCTCTCGTGGGGATGTTAGTCGGAGTACTCCGCTACTCTGGCCACCTGGATGCTTCTGGAGCCACGCAGTGAGTCCCGCGCGCACGATACTCATTGTCGGAGGCATCACGCTGGCGGCGCTCGGAATGCTGTACGGCCTACACTACGCAGTATTTGTCGAGCATCAAACGCTCGATCGCATGGGCAGCTCGCTTACCCAGGCATTTGTACACGCCGCCGAGCGCAATCCTCCAAGTGCGCGTGACGCAGTAAACGCGTATGCGTCCACCAAGTACGACTACGTTCGCCAAGTTGATATCCATTCGCACTGGATCGGTCTGGGGATGGTGCTCATCGTGCTTGGCGTAGCATTTGAACAGGTCCGCTTCAGGGGGCGCAGTCAAATCTGGATCGCGGTTGCCTTGCTGGCAGGATCGTTTCTGTTCCCGCTGGGGGTGATCCTGCAGACCGTCAAACATGGCGCGGTTTTCGCATCGGCACTGGCAATTTTTGGCTCGGCGACAGTCACGATCGCGCTCGCAGCGGTAGTATGGGGATTCTGGCGCTAGATGGTAGTCGCCCGGCAATCGCCCAAGTAGCGAGACGCGATCGCGAACACGGCAGGCCCAGATGTAAGAAAATGGAGTAAGGATGTATCCTCGACCTTTTCATTATCATCGTGCGGGCTCGTTGCCGGAAGCTGCCACCATGCTTTCGCAGCTAGGCGATGATGCCAAGCTGCTCGCCGGCGGCCAGAGCCTGATTCCGCTCATGAAGCTGCGTTTCGCGAATCCGAGCCACCTGGTCGATCTGAACTTTGTTCCGGGCACGAGCTACATCAATGAGCAAAATGGCGCGGTGCGCTTTGGCGCCCTGACTCGACATTCCGAGATCGAGAACTCTTCCATTGGTGTGCGGTTTCCCATCCTGCACGACTGCGCGGCCGGCATTGCGGACGTTCAGATCCGCAATCGCGGCACGATCGGGGGCTCTCTCGCCGAAGCCGACCCCAGCGGAGACTGGGCTGCTGTCCTCCTCACCCAGAAAACAGAAATTTGGTGTCTTAGCCCACGCCGAGAACGGTCGGTGCCATTAACAGACTTCATCACGGACGCCTACACGACCGTGCTCGAACATGACGAACTCGTGCGTGAAATCTCGGTCGAGGTGCCAGGCAAGGGCACAGGCGGTGCTTATCTCGCATTCAAACGTTCCGCCCCCGTTTATCCCACGGCCAGCGCGGCGGTGCAAATCACGATGGAAGGTGACATCTGCAAGGATGCACACCTCGTGCTCGGCTGCGTGGGATTGGTCCCAGTGAGAGCCACCGCTGCGGCGGACGCCCTGCGTGATCGCCGAATTGACGACAAATCTGTTGCGGCGGCGATGGATGCTGTACGCGAGGCCGTCGATCCGCAAGCCGATATGCGCGGTTCCGCAGAGTACAAACGCACGTTGGCAGCGGCCCTCGTAAAGCGCGCGATCGAAGTTGCCGTACGCCGTGCGCGCGGCGAGCGCGTCGAGGTCAGCCACATTTATGCCTGAGACGATTGACAAAGTCGCGATTCAGCTCAAGGTGAACGGCAAGCTATATTCGCTCGCCGTCGAGCCGCGTACCTTGCTGGTAGAACTTCTTCGCGAGGAACTCAATCTCACCGGCACGCACGTCGGCTGCGACACGACTTATTGTGGCGCGTGCACCGTCTTGCTGAATGGCGCTAGCGTGAAGTCCTGCACAATGTTCGCAGTGCAGGCTGACGGGGCAGAAATCCTCACAGTCGAAGGCCTTGCGAAAGACGGCAAGCTCCATCCCATTCAGAAGGCGTTCGGGGATTCCTACGGTTTGCAGTGCGGCTATTGCACGCCTGGCCTGATGCTTTCCACATTTCAGCTGGTCACAAAGAATCACGAGCCCAGCGAAAACGAAATCCGCAAAGCCATCGCGGGCAATACCTGCCGCTGCACCGGCTACCAGAACATCTTCAAGGCCATTCGTTTGGCTGCACAGAATATGAAAGGAGCGTAGAAGTGGCCATCAAGTTCGCGGGCGCGTTTGAGGTGCGGCGTACACCTGAGGATGTCTACGACTTCCTGACCGATCCGAACAAGTTCGCGCCCCTGCTGCCGGAATTTCGCGGCGTCTCCGTAGAAGATGCGCAGAATTTCACCGTGAAAGTGAACGTTGGCATCTCCTATATCAAAGGGGTCGCCGATGTGAAGCTGCACCTGGCGGAATCCGATCGTCCCAAGCGCGCGCAATATAAAGGACAAGGCAGCGTGGCCGGCGGAAACGTGAGCATGGTCGCCGCATTCGACCTCGCTCTTGCGGGAGAGGTTACGAGAGTTGCGTGGCAAGGTGAGGCGCAGGTTTTCGGACGCTTAACCTCGGTGGCTGGAGGCCTGCTCGAGCCCTTGGGCAAGAAACAAGTTCAGAAGCTGATTGATGGATTGCAGGCAGCGCTGCACGGCGAGACTGGGAGCACTCTGTGAGCGGAAACGGCCAAAAGTGGGTGGGGAAGGCGGTGCCCCGCAAAGAAGAGGAACGCCTTCTGCGCGGCCTCGGTAAATTCGCCGACGACATCAAGCTACACGAGACCCTCTACCTGCGATTCGTACGTTCCCCCTATGCCCACGCGAAAATCGCAAACATCAGCACTGCGGAAGCGGAGAAAATTCCCGGCGTGGTTTGCACGTTAACCGGCGCAGAGATCGCTTCCCAGACTCAGCCCTTCATCGAGATCGCCCCCGATGCGGGCGGCAAGATTCGCGACTATCCCCTCGCGGTGTCGAAAGTCCGCTATCAAGGAGAGCCCGTCGCTGCGGTCGTGGCTATGTCCGCGGCAATTGCCGATGACGGCGCTGAGGCTGTCCAGGTTGACTACGAAGCCCTCGATCCGGTGGTCGATGCTGAGCAGGCTCTCACCGACGCGAGCATCCTGCACGAAGATGCCGGCACGAACAAGGTGTGGAATGGAGTCTTCGAGTACGGGGACGTGGAGAAGGCTTTTCGGGAAGCTGCGTCGGTTGTCGAAATCGATCGCATGCACTTCCATCGCTTCTCCAGCACTCCCCTCGAAAACAATGTCGTCATCGGTCAATGGGATCCCAAGGACGAGCGCATCTACTACTGGTGCAACAATTCCTTTCCCTCATTCGCCATACAGTTTCTGGCTGCGCACCTCAACGTTCACATCGACCGCATCCGCGTTCAGACCTTCGATATCGGCGGCAGTTTCGGCATTAAGATCACCAGCTACCCGCAGATGGCCGTGTGCGCACTCGCTTCCAAGAAGGCAGGAGGCCGCCCCATCAAGTGGGTCGAGACGCGCTCCGAACACATGACCTCGAGCGCGCACGGAAACGAACGGACCTTTCGCGACACGCGGGTCGCGCTGGACGAAAACGGCGTCATCACGGCACTCACCTCCCGCCACATTGATGATTGCGGCGCCTATCCCCGCTACGAACCGCTCGGATGCGTGATCTGGTCCCAGGTATTCCCGGGTGTTTACCGCTTCAAGAATGCGCGTATCGATTTTAGCCAGGCCGTTACCAACAAATGCCCGGTGGGGCCCAATCGCGGCTACTCGCGCATGCAGCACCTTTGGTTCCTCGAGCGTGTGGTCGATATCTGCGCTCACGAATTGGGAATCCCCGCAGACGAGATGCGCCTGCGCAACTACATTCGCCCCCAAGAGTTTCCCTACACCACGCCGAATGGTTGCGTGTATGACTCGGGCAACTATCCGAAAATGCTGGACCTCGCTAAAGGTCTGATCGGTTGGGACGCCTGGAAAAAGAAGCAGGCCGAAGCCCGCAAACAGGGACGCATGGTCGGAATCGGAATCGGCACCACGCTCGATTCCGGCACCAACAATTTCGGCCAATCGCAAATCGTCAATCCCGGCGCTCCCTTTTCTGGCAACTCACAGGGCGCGAACTGCAAGCTCGATATCTACGGAGAAGTGGTGGTCGCAGTCGGTTCCTGCCCGCAAGGGCAAGGCCATGAAACCACCGCGGCGCAGGTCGTCGCAGACGTACTGAACATCACTCCCGATCTCGTGACCGTGCGCACCGGTTTTGACACGGAACGCAACGTGCACACTGGCTTCTCCGGAACCTACGCCAGCCAGTTCGCGGTCTCAGGACTCTCCGCCGTGCATGGCGCCGCGCAGAAATTGAAAGCAGAAATGATCCGTCTTGGCGCTCACGTGCTGGAGAGCAAGCCTGAGGACCTTGACTTCGGCATCGGCGGACAAGGACCGGAAATCCGCTCAAAGTCCAATGGCAAGTCGATCAACTACTGGGGCCTCGCGAACATCGTCAACGTAAACAGCGCAGTGCTTCCTCCGGAACTGTACGAGGTTACACTCAATTGCCGTTACATCTGGCGTGCGCCTTTCAAGGTGCCAGACATCAAGAAGAAGTACGGTAACCTGACCATGACGTACGCGTCGCAGCTACACATCGCTGTGGTCGAGGTGGATCGCGATACTCTCATTCCGAAGATTCTCGATTACGTGGCCATCGACGACTGCGGCACGGTGATCAATCCACCAATCGTCGAGGGCCAGGTCTATGGCGCGACCGCCCACGGGATCGGTGCGGCCCTCCTGGAAAATTGCGTCTATGACGAAGTCGGCAACATGCTGACCAGCACCTTCAGCGACTACATCCCCATCACGGCGATGAACATGCCCAACGTGAAGTACGGTCACATTGAAACGCCTTCTCCCCACAGCTACAGCGGGGCCAAAGGCATGGGGGAAGGCGGCGCCGCTCCGATTCATACCATCTCGGCCGCTCTGCAAGATGCTTTGTTTGACAAAGGAGTTTTCATCCAGGACTCGTTCAACAATGCTGACAGCTTGTTCCGCGCTCTGCACGGCGAAATAGGACAGACGGCGAAACTGGTGAAAGTAGAGCGTCGGGTTGGCTCGAAAGCATGAAGCGAGTCTGCATCATCGGGTGTGGTGCGATCGGAAGTTTGTACGCCGCGCACCTGGCGCGTGTAACGGAAGTTTGGGTCCTCACACGGCGGAAGGAACATGCGGAGGCATTGAACCGAGATGGGCTGCGAGTCTCCGGAACACACAATTTCACGGCAACGGTTCGGGCCACAGATGATCCTGCCGAGCTGCCGGATTTCGATCTCGGCATCATAGCCACGAAGGCAACGCAGGTGAAGGACTCGATTGCCAGCGCAGGCGGCCACTTTGACGGCGGCGCGTTGATTTCAGCTCAGAACGGCATGGGCAGCGAAGAAATTCTGGCCGAGCACACGCGGGGAAACGTGATTCGCGGAACAACATTCATGAGCGGCACTCGGCACAGCGACACGCACGTCCAGTACGAACTGAACACTGCGACCTGGCTTGGCCCCTTCGAGCCTCGGGGTACGCCGTTTTCCGTCGTGCAGGAAGCGGCCGACTTGCTGGTGCAGAGTGGGCTCAATGCCGAAGCATTGAGGGACGCTCGTCCGGCCCAGTGGTCGAAGCTGATTTTCAATGCGTCCGTGAACGGCGTCTCCGCCCTGACCGGGCTTCCGCACTCTCCACATTTCGCCGCAGAGTCGGAGTTTTCCGACCTCGGCTACCTGCTGCATGCCTTGATCGATGAGGGGAAGAAAGTAGCCGCAGCTGCCGGGATCACTCTGCACGAAGATCCCTGGGCCATGAACAAAATTGGCGCGATGACGAATCATCCTCCGTCCATGCTTTCGGATGTGCGCAACCAGTCGCCGACCGAGGTGGACTTTTTGAGCGGAGCCATTGCGCGGGAAGCCGCACGCAGCAATGTTCCGGCCCCGCTGCACACGGCGATCTATCGCCTCATCAAAGGAAAGGAAGCAGGCTGGAGTTTCAAGGACGAGAACCAGCCTGTGGTCGCCCACGAAGGTGTTAGCCGTTGATCTCGGGAAATCGATTTTCGTTGCAAGACCAAAGCGATGGCTTGGCCGGTTGATAAATCGAAGCTGGATCGGGTCCGCACCCTGATGAAAGATCAGGCCGTCAGCGCGCTTGTCGTTCGCGCGCCCGACAACGTCCTGTATCTCACGAACTACTGGTGCATGAAGGGTTATGACGCCGTGGTGTTTCCGCAAGAAGGCGATCCGACGCTGATTGTGCTTGAACCGCAACTCGCGGATGCGCAGCGTAACTCCTGGACCCAGGACCTCCGCCTCTTCAAGGGATACGACGACCGCGATCCGCGCCCGCCCCAATTCCGCTCTCTCGATCTGGCCCTGGACACGCTGAAACAACGTGGGCTCACCGACAAGGTTGCGATCGAACTGAACATGGGCACCCAGAGCGCTGATCGCATGGTGGGAGAGCCTACCACCCCAACACAAGCATTCTTTGATGCATTCCGCAAAGTGTCCGGTCAGGTAGTGGACGCCACTCCCCTGCTCAGCGAAGCGCGTGCGATCAAGACAACGCAGGAAATCGAGCGCATGCGCCTGGCCAATGAGTTGGCCGCGCTGGCCATGGATTACACGCGCGGGCACATGAAACCGGGCATGAAGGAAAGCGAAGTAGGCGGCATGTACGAGGGTTTCGTCCATGGCCTTGGAGTTGGATACAAGGGCAAAGTCGAGATGGCGCGCGCTTTTACGCTCGTTTGGTCGGGCAAAGGCATCGCAACCTTCACAGCTACCGGCGACCGTCCCATCCAGCAAAACGAGCCGACGCTCTTCGAAATCTGGGTATGCGTCGACGGATATTGGACCGACCTCACCAAGAATGCTTGTCCGGGGACACTGACTGCGCCATACCAAAAGCTTCTGGACCTTCTACTGAGTGTGTTCAATGAGGCAGCCCGATTCGCCCGTGATGGAGCAAGTTTTCCGGAGTTGGATCGCATGGTCCGTGCTCGAATTACCGAAGGCGGTTATCCAGGACAGCCGTCTCATCCCATTTGCCATGGTGTGGGCGCTCGCGCGCACGAACCTCCGTACGCCCACCAGGCCGGGACCGGCACTATGAAAAAAGGAATGGTTCTTGCAATCGAGCCTGGGATTTACTGGCCCGGCGGCGGAGGCCTCCGTCTGGAAGATAACTTCTGGATTACGGACGGCGGCAACGAGAAGCTCTGCTCCGATCCGGACGACTTTCGCCTCGCCGCCCGGCACTGACGATCGAGAACAGGAAAAACATTGGCCACACCGACCAAAGAACGAATGATGAGCCTCCACCCCGATCTGGTGAAGAGGATTCTCGCCGAAGTGAACCAGGACGAGATCGTCGCCATGGCCCGCGATGTGATCAACATTCCCAGTCCCACCGGCGAAGAGCTGCAGATGGCGCTGTACATGCAAAACGCGCTGCAGCAACTCGGTTTGAATGTGACCTGGCAGGAAGTCGAGGATGGGCGCGCCAACGTGGTAGGCCGCTGGATCGGCACAGGTGGTGGCAAGAACCTGATGTTCAACGGCCACATGGACACCTCGAACACCGGGCGTGAAGACTTCCTCACCGGGCTCGGCTACAAGCCGAACGCTGTCGTGAGAGAGGGATTCCTGTATGGCCTTGGCATTTACAACATGAAGGGAGCCCTGGTTTGCTACACCCACGCGGTGAAAGCCCTGCAACGTGCCGGCATTCGCCTGAAGGGCGACGTCATCATTGCCGCAGTGGCGGGCGAGATTGAAAAGACCCAATGGGGAGAGTTCAAGGGCAAAGAATTTCGCGGATACGGATTTGGCACTCATTACCTGGTGAATCACGGCGTTCTGCCCGACATGTGCATCCTCGGGGAACCAACCGACATGCACGTCGTCCTCGAGCATTTCGGTTCCATGTGGGTACGAATCGCGTGTGCCGGAATTTATGTGCACACCGCGTTCTGCGAAGGCCGCGAGGAGATGAACTCGATTCGGAGAATGTACACATTGATGGAACCTATCCTCGAATGGATTAGTACCTGGGAACGAAAGGCTGCTTACGGCGGCAAGAAAGCCATTGTCAATCTGGGCGGCATTCGTGGCGGACATGCATGGCGAGCCAGCCGCACGCCTGAAAAAGCAGAATTGTTCCTCGACGTGCGCGTTCCCCCAACCATTGCCATGAACGAAGCGCGCCGCGACATCCAGGCTCTGTTCCTGCGACTCGAAAAGCAGCATCCTGATTTTGGGTTGGAATTCGAAACTTACGTTTCGGTCCCGGGCGCGCGCATTGACGAAAATCACCCGATGATCCGCGCCATTGAAGCCAATCACGAGCGCATTATGGGCGCACCTCCCCAGAGAGAGGTAGTCACCTGGTGCTCGGATGCCAGCGTGCTGACCCGCTACGGCGTGGAGACGGTGAACTACGGACCTTCGAGCGGCCCGCGCGACAAAGAAGGCGAGAAGGTCAAAATTCAGACTCTGGTCGACATTACCAAGATCTATGCACTGACCGCCGCCGATCTATGCGGCGTCGCGTCGTAGTGGGCCAATTTGCCCCGAGGTCACACTTGCCAAGTCAGAAAGAAATTGAACGGCGCTATAAGAATGTCCGCTCCCACATGCAAAAGGCGGAACTGGATGCGCTCCTGGTGTGCGGGAACCAGTACGCCGGGTTTGAGGGCGCGGTCCTTTATATGTCCGGTTTTGAGATCGTCCACCGCTATGTGTATGTCCTCTTCCCATTGGAGGGTGAACCTACACTTGTGTTCCCGCGAGAAGCGCGCTGGATCGGCGACAAGGCGAAGCCCTGGGTAAAGGATCACGTATGGCCCGAGGTCCCGGGCCAGTGGCTCCGCGATATTGCTCTGGAGCGCAAATGGAAGCGTCTCGGCGTGTATGGCCTGAATTTCGTGATGGCCGTGCGCGATTATCGAGAACTCTCAAATGGGTCTCTGGAACTCGTACCCTTCGACACGCAATTCGATATGGCGCGAGCCGTGAAAAGCGAGGAAGAACTCGCCGAAGTTCGCGACGCGATGGATATCATTCTCGACGGCTTCTGGGTGCTGGTCGGCGCGTATGCACCCGGCAAGACCGAAGCGGAAATTATGGCGCCGGCGGTCGAGCGTTTCTTCGCCCGCGGAGCCGGACCGCGCATGATGAACATCCTGCTATCCGGCACTCACGGTGAAGCCGAAGCGTTCTTCAAGGTGCCTGGGCAACGCGTCGTCGAAGCCAACGATCTTTTGCTCTATTCACTGGAAGTGACCGGCGCGGGAGGATACTGGGTTGAGTTTTCGCGTCCGCTGCTGAAAGGCAAGCCCAGCGCGATTACGCAAAAAATGGCGGATGCTTATCCCGCCGCTTTGGAAGCTGCCCGGAAACTCATGCGTGCTGGAGAACTGGCCAGCAATGTGCATCGGGCGGTTGCCGATACTTTCACCAAACACGGCTTCGCGCTCGGACATCTTTCGGGGCACTCCATTGGCACAACCATGCTCGAATATCCGGCGATCGGCGCCAAGAGCGAGGTGCCGCTCGAAGAAAACATGATCTTCTCCCTTCACCCGCAGGTCGTCGATCGCGATGGCAAAGTTTGCCTGTACACCCAGGACACGTATCGCATCGGCAAATCGGAAGGCGAGTGTCTCGCGAACGTTCCCTGGCGCTTTTTCGCTGGACAGGAAACGATGGAAACCGCAACCCGGTAGACAGCACTCCACAAGAAGGACCTTTACGAATGAGGATATTGATTGTCGGTTGTGGAGCGGTAGGCAGTCTGTTTGCCGCGCACTTGGCAAAAGCCGGGGAGGCCGAAATCTGGGCGTACGACGTCTGGAAAGAGCACACCGACGCCATCCGCACCCACGGCCTGAGGCTTTCCGGTGCCGCCGAGATCACGGTCAAGCTTCACGCAACCAGCGATCCGAGACAACTTCCCCACTGCGATTATGGGATCGTCGCCACGAAAGCGATTCACACCAAACAGGCGATTGCGCAGACGGCTCACGCTTTCGACGAATCTTCGACCGTGTGCTCCGTCCAGAACGGGGTAGGCAATGAAGAGATTCTTGCCGAGCATGTAAAGTACATCATTCGAGGCACCACCTTCCCGGCGGGCCATCCCATCGCTCCCGGCCACATTGGTTACGACATCAAGGGCGATACATGGATCGGCCCATTCGAACCAACTAAAACGCCCATGACCCGCGTGGAGGAACTCGCGGGCCTGATGACGCGCTCCGGTATGAACACGGTTGCGCTCAAGGACGCTCGTGGAGCGCAGTGGACCAAGCTCATCTTCAATGCCTCGACGAATCCGGTTGGAGCTTTGACGCTACTTCATCATGGAGCCGCCACACGTTTTGCTCCGACCGGCACGTTATTCAACGATTTAATCGCAGAGGGCGAAGCAGTCGCCAAGGCTCTCGGAATCGAACTCCATGGCGACCCCCGCCAATTGGTTCAGAAGGGCGCCAACGCTCCCGGAAAGCATCGCGCAAGCATGTTGCAGGATGTTCTCGCCAAACGACAGACAGAAGTCGATTTCATGAACGGCGCGATTGTGAAATGGGGCGAGCAGGCGCACGTGCCCACGCCTCTCAATCGCGCTCTCTGGCAATTGATCAAGGGCCTGGAACATTCCTGGATTGATCCCGACTAAGTCTCCAACTTTTCGCACTCAACAGAGGAGCCGAACCGCAACATCATGACCATTCCCTTCAACATCGGCGTGCTGCAACTGAGCATGGAACCTGTTCGCGAGACCGTCGCCATGGCAACCGCCTGCGAGCAGGCAGGCTTCGATGCTTTCTGGATTGCCGAAGCCTATCCCTGGTGGCGTAAACACGGGTTCGAAGCGCGTTCCTCGACCGCCGTTCTAGCCTTAATCGCGGCAGTCACGCGTCGCATCCAGCTCGGCTGGGGCATCATTTCTCCCTACACGCGTCACCCGGTGCAGATTGCCATGGAGGCGCGTGTCATGCAGGATCTTGCCGGCGATCGCTTCATGCTGGGCCTCGGCGCCTCAAAGATCTTCATGAAGGAAATCGGGGAGGGCGAAGGCGAGAGAGTCGGCCCGGCCACCGTCATGCGCGAAAGCATTGAAATCGTGAAAGGCGTGCTCCAGGGGGACGCGTTCCAGTACGAAGGAAAAGTGTTCCAGGCCAGTGTTCCGCCGTTGAAAGCTGATGCGCATACACCGCGCGGCGTTCCGCCAATTTACGTTGCGGGCACCGGTCCCGTCCTTCAGAAGATGGCCGGCTCTATCGGCGACGGACTACTCACGGCGAGCATTACGACTCCTGCCTTTGTGCGCTACTCCCGCACGAATTTGGAAGAAGGCGCTCGCAGGGCCAGCAAGGACCCGGCCAAACTGATTCTCGGCTCGGTCATCGTCGGCAGCATCGGTGGCGATTCGAAAAAAGGCAAAGAAGGAGCCCGCGAACAGGCGGCCATGTACCTTGCCAACAAGGTGCAAAACATCAAGGGATCTGCGGATGTCTTACTCCAGAGCGCGGGCCTGACTTTCGAGGAACTTCAGCCGATAGCCGACGCCATGGAGAAAGACGGCCGGAAAGCAGCCGCGAAAGCGGTCACCGATGAGATCCTGCGCAAGGTGTGCGCGATTGCGGGCACACCCGAAGAATGTATCGAGCGCATCGAAGAGTACCGTGCAGCCGGGTGCACGCACATCATGCTGGAAATCTGGGGCGACGATCGCACGGGGCAAGCGAAATTGTTCGGGGACGCGGTGCTGCCCCACTTCCGAAAATAGTCAGCGCTTCAAAGCTTCGGCGAACTCGTCTACGATCTGACGAAATTCCTCGTCCGAGACCAGACCTCGTTTCGCGATCGCCCGCTTCTTGACGGCGGCCAGAATTGCACCACGCTGCTCCTCGGCGAAAACAACCCCGAGTTCCCGAGCCTTCAGATCGATGCTGTCGAGCCCACTTTTCTTGCCGAGCACGATGTGGCGCTCCGCATTCACCAGCTCCGCGGAATACGGCTCGATCGCCTCGGGAATATGGAACTGGCTAGCCACCGCGCCGCTCTCCCGCATGAAGAGGTTTTCGCCGACCAGCGGCTTCCAGGCCTCCAGCGTGTATCCGCCAGCCTTCTGCACCACCTCCGAGACGCCGCGCACTTTCGCAAGATTTAGAACCACCGGCACGTCGTAAAGGCAGCGAAGCGCCAGCGCGATCTCGCAGATGTCCGCGTTCCCGGCGCGCTCTCCCATGCCATTAATCGTTCCCTGAATCCACGACGCGCCGCCTCGCACCGCGGCTACCCCGCATGCTGTCGCCATTCCAAAATCATTGTGCCCGTGGAAATGCACGGGCACTTGCGGCCCCACCCACTCGCGAGTCTGCCGGACCAGGAATTCCACTGCTTCAGGTCCGCACGCCCCGATGGTATCGACCACAACGATCTCAGCCGCGCCCGCTTCCAGCACAGTCATGTAAATCTTGCGCAGGAAGTCGAGATCCGTCCGCGTTCCATCGACCGCAAAAAATGCGACTGCAATCCCATTCTGCTTGGCAAACGAGATTGCCTCCGAAACGCGCCGAAGAACATCATCGCGCGTGAGGCCGTACGCCTTCAGCTTGATATCACTGGTAGGGGCTTCGATGACCGAAGCACGCAGACCCAGCCGGATGAGCTCCTCCACATCGGCTTTCAGCGCGCGCGAGAACCCCCACAGTTCCGCCTTCAATCCGGCCCGCTGCATCAGTTGAATCGCTTCGGCATCTTCTGCCGAAACACGCGGGAAGCCCGCCTCAATCCGGCTCACTCCCAGCTCGTCCAGATGTCGGGCAATCTCCAGCTTCTGCTGCGGCGACAACACCACGCCAACCGTCTGCTCGCCGTCCCGCAGGGTGGTGTCATAAAAGCGGACCGGGGTGTGCGGAAAAGCAGAGCGGATTTCCGGCCGTGCGTTGAGTTCGCTTACCCAGACCTGCCCGGTGGTTGTCGTCGCCATGGCTGCCCTCACTTCAGACTTTCTTGCGTTGCCAGCGCTTCTGGCTTGTGCCCGTACGCTTCTTCCCAGGAGATGACCCGGTTGCGCAGGACGCCAATCTTTTCAATCTCGCACTCCATCACGTCTCCCGGCTTCAGATACCATGCTTTCGGATCGCCACTGAAAGCTGCGACCCCCGATACCGTGCCCGTCGAAACAACATCTCCCGCGCTGTACCCCATCGGAGAATAGTGCGAAAGAATCTCTGGAATCTTCACTGACATCTTCCCCGAATGCGAACGCTGTCGGGACTCTCCATTGACGCGCAATTCCATCGCAAGATTGTGCGGATCCGGGATTTCATCCGCTGTCACGATCCACGGCCCCAGTGGACAGAACGTATCGATCCCTTTGCAGAAGCTGAAAACACCCGACTTCATCTCCCGCCGCTGGATGTCACGCGCGGTGATATCGTTGAAAATGACATACCCCCCCACGTGTTTCCGCGCTTCCTCCGGAGTGAAGTGCTTGCCGCCCTTCTTCAGCACAACTGCCAGTTCCAGCTCGTAATCGAGTTCCTCGGTAAGGTGCTTGGGATAAATCACCGGCTCTTCGTGTCCGATGATCGCATCCACGTTCTGAAAGAAAACAATCCAAGGCATGACCGGGTGCGAAAAACCGGCCTTGGTAGCTTCTTCGTGGTGCTCCCGAAAATTTCCGGCCGTGTGAAAGAACTTTTTGGGCACGATCGGTACCTTGAGGCGCACGTCAGCAGGCGGATAGCTGACGGGCTCTCCGTGAACCCCGGTCACGTGATCCCCTTCGTTTTGCGCGTGCCCGAAAGCAGTCCGTGCAGCCTCCAGACTGGTATCGCCACCCTCAAACAGGGCCAGCATGTTCGGTGGCACGACCGCATCCGCCAGCCGCGCAAATGCTCCCTCGTCGCGCACGTCGCGCAAATAGAGGGCATAGGCAGAATTTAGATCGATGATGCGCCTGCCTGCGGTCACAGCGCCAATACGGGATTGACCGGTGCAATTCTCAAAAGTAACGAGTTTCATGGAATTGGTGGAGTCCGCGGAAGCCAGCGAACCCTACGAGTTTATTGCCCGTGGCGCAACTTGTCTATCCGCTCTCCACCTGGAAGGAGCCCCGGAAACGCTCGCGGATGGTACGATTTCTCGAAAGGACCATGAGCCCCAAGGCCCTCGCACACTCCATGAACAAAGCCGAAGAAATGCGGAAGCCCATCCTGCCCGGGCAAGGAGCCTCCGACTACGAGCGCTATTTGCGCACCGACGAACTTCTTGCCCTGCAGAAACCGCCGGCGCACCTGCTCCATAAAGATGAGATGACCTTTCAGGTTGTGCACCAGGCCTCCGAACTGCTCATGAAGGGCTCTGCTTTCGAGCTGGAACGGGCTCTGGGCCTGATCACGGAAGGCGACTTCCTGAATGCCGCTCGCCTGATCCGGCGCGCCAATATGGAGTTGGAGTACCCAATCTCCATGCTGCACGTCCTGGAGACCATCACGCCCTACGACTACCACATCATCCGCGCGGGACTGGGCCACGGTAGCGGCCTCGATTCCCCAGGCTTTCTAGCGCTTCTTCATATCGGCCCGCGGCTCGGCCAGGCATTCGATGATCAATTACAAAAGTCTCGCTTGACGGTCCACGAGCTCTACCGGCGCCACGCCGAGTTCTTTGGACTGCACGATGTCGCCGAACGCATGCTCGATTTCGATGAACGTATGCACCTGTTCCGCTTCCATCACCTGAAGCTGGCCCAGCGCATCATCGGAGGTGGGGTGGTTGGTACCATGGGAACCCCAGTCGAAGTCCTCCACCAACGCATGGAACACCTGTTTTACAAAGAGCTTTGGGATGTACGCAACCACATCACGGAAAAAACAATTGATGGTCCCTGAGAGCTGCTAGCTCAGGATTTCTTCGGGATGAAGTCACTACGCGCTGCCGGAACTGCGTTCCATCTACGGACCACATCATGACTTCTTTCGCCAATACTCAAGCCGATGAAGGCAGTGAACGGGCGAGTGCGATTGCAATAGAACACGCTTTTCAGCGCACCTTCGGCAAACCCGCGCGCGTCTATCGGGCTCCCGGTCGCGTCAACCTGATCGGCGAGCACACCGATTACAATCTCGGCTTCGTTCTGCCGGCGGCAATCGATCTCTATTGCTGGGTGGCGTTATCTCCGCGGCCCGATCGCCAACTTCACGTGTATTCCACGAATTTCGACACCACAGTGTCAGTTGACCTGGATGACCCGCATCTCACCTCGCGAGGCGATTGGAGCGACTATGTGGTCGGAACCGGGCTCGCGCTCGAACATCACGGCTACAAAATCCAGGGCGCCAACATCCTCGTGAGTGGGCAGGTGCCGATGGGATCGGGACTGAGCTCCTCCGCAGCCATCGAAGTCTCTGCCGGTTACGCGCTCCTCGATATCAATAACGCCAGCATTGATCGCACCCAACTCGCCTTGGCCTGCCGCCATGCGGAAAACGAGTTCGTGGGCGCCCGTG
>QIAH01000434.1 GCA_003225465.1 Acidobacteriota bacterium
CAAACCCAACGAACCAGGAGTAGTCGTACAGCGGTCTGAGGGGAGGCACCACCAATCCCACCAGCGCCGTCCCCGCTCCGGCCGCCAGCGCCGCCAGCGCGTTCCAATTGAAGCCGTGGCGATATTCATACGCGCCGCCGCGCAGATACAGATCCTCGACTTGCAGTTCTCGCCCGCGAATCACGAAGTAGTCGCAGATCATGATGCCCGCCACCGGCCCCAGGAACGCTGCGTAACCTCCAAGCCAGCCCAGGATGAACGTCTTGTAATTTGCCAGCAGTTTCCACGGCATCAGCGCGATGCCCATGAAGCAGGTGATCACCCCGCCGGTGCGAAAACTGATGCCGCGCGGCCAGAGGTTCGAGAAATCATTCGCGGGCGAGACGACGTTCGCGCCGATGTTGACGTTCAGAGTGGCCAGCAGGATCGCCACCAGCGAAATGACCACTGCCACCGGCGATTGAAAGTGGCTGAGAAGCTGTACCGGGTCCCAGATCGCTGTGCCGTAAATAACGACGGTGGCCGAGGTCACCAGAATTCCGATCAGCGAGTAAAGCGTCATCGTCGTGGGCAGGGCGATTGCCTGCCCGATCGCTTGCTGGCGCTGGCTGCGCGCAAACCGGGTGAAGTCGGGAATATTGAGCGAGACCGTAGCCCAGAAGCCCACAGTTGCGTTCAGGGCCGGCACCAGAAACTTGAGGAAGTCCGCGAAGTTCGCAAAGCGCGAGGGAGCCGAGAGCATCGGGCCGAAGCCGCCGGCCGACCGATAGGCCCAGCCCAGCAGGAGTAATCCGACCGCCAGCAGAACGGGCGCGCTGATTCCCTGCAGGAACCGGATGTATTCGATGCCCTTCAGAATCACCGCAAGATTGATCAGCCAGAACGCGAGAAAGCAGATAGCAGTCCGGTGCTCGACCTGTGCCCACCCCGGAAACAGGATTGTCAGTAAGCTGCTGATCGCTTCCCCGCCGACCCAAGTCTGAATGCCGAACCATCCACAGGCCACCAGCGCACGCAGAACGGCGGCGACGTTCGCCCCCAGCACTCCAAACGAAGCGCGCGCGAGCACCGGGAACGGCACTCCGTAACGGGCGCCCGGATGCGAGTTCAGCAGCATGGGCACGAGCACGATCGTGTTGCCGAGGAACACAGTGAACACCGCCTGCTTCCAGTCCATACCGCCCTGGATCAGGCTCGCGGCCAGCATGTAGGTCAGAATATTGACCGACATCGATACCCAAAGCGCCGCGTAATTGTAGGTTCCCCAGTGGCGCTGGGCAGGCGTGGTGGGCGCAAGATCGGGGTTGTAGAGCGGGCTCGATTCGATTGCCGACGATTTTGGAACGAAGCTTTGTGGCATGAATTTAGGCTCTGGGCTTTAGGAACGGCTTTCACATAAGGGCTTCCGCATAGCCTGTGTTTGAAAGCGCTCGGCTTAACTGGCTGCTGAAAAACTCCTGCGACAGCTGGGCTTTGAAAGGGCTGGGCTTCAGCCCAGCCGTAAGAGCAACAAATTCAACGCGGCTTTAGCCGCTGAGGTCATGGACGTCGCCGGGCACCTGCTTTTCAAAAAACTCTAAAGCCGCATGAATGTGCAATCTTTACAGCAAGACTGAAGTCGAGCCCTTCCAAAACAGGACTCATATCAGACACCTCCGCAGCAAGCTAAAGCCGAGAGCCTAGAGCCTAGAGCCTGATTGCTAGAGCCTGCCTTCAATCCGCCGCCGCCGCCCTTCCCGTCTGCTCCGTCAGCGGCTCATAAGTCTCCGGCCGGCGGTCGCGGAAGAATTGCCAAACTCGGCGCACTTCCTGGATCATGTCGAGGTCGAGATCGGCCACCACCACTTCATCCTTGTCGCGGCTGGCCTGCGCGACGATCTTTCCCCGCGGGTTGCAGAAGTAGCTCTTCCCATAAAATTCACCGATACTCCAAGGCTTCTCCGTCCCAACCCGGTTGATCGCCCCCACGAAGTAACCATTCGCGACCGCATGCGCGGGCTGCTCGAGTTCCCACAGATATTCGGAAAGTCCCGCCACCGTCGCCGACGGATTGAACACGATTTCCGCACCGTTCAGCCCCAGAATGCGCGCGCCTTCCGGAAAATGCCGATCGTAACAAATGTAAACGCCAACCCGTGCGTACTTGGTTTCGAACACGCTATAGCCCAGGTCTCCAGGCGTGAAGTAGAACTTCTCCCAGAAACCGGGATGCACGTGCGGAATATGGTGCTTGCGATACTTGCCCAGATATTTCCCATCGGCATCGATGACGGCAGCTGTATTGAAGTAGAGCCCTGGCATCTGCTCTTCATATACGGGGACAATCATCACCATGCGGTGCTTAGCGGCAATCTTCTGCATGAGCTTGGTGGTCGGGCCATCGGGCACGCGTTCAGTCAGCTCGTACCAGCGCACGTTCTGTTCGGCGCAGAAGTAGGGCCCGTAGAAAAGTTCCTGCAGGCAGAGAATTTTGACTTTCTTCTTCGCGGCCTGCTCGATCATCTTGAGATGCTTGTCGATCATGGCTTTCTTGATGGCGGTAAGCGGCTGGCGGCCATCGAGTGGATTCTTCGCCTGGATCAGGCCACAGCGCACGATTCGGGACATGGGGCACCTCCGGGAGTGACAATATAGCACTCCGCCGTTTGCTATCATACGCGCGTGCCGCGCCCCTTCCTGATTGATACGGACACTGCTTCCGACGATGCGGTCGCGCTTATCATGGCCATGCGCGCACCCGACGTTCAGGTGGTCGCGATCACCACCGTCGCCGGAAACGTCCCGGTGGAACAGTCCACGCGAAATGCCCTCTACGTCGTCGAACTGTGCGGAGCGCAGGTGCCCGTGTATGCGGGAGCCGATAAGCCGCTGCTCCGACCCTACCAGAATGCGACCTGGTTTCATGGCTCCGATGGTTTGGGAGAGCACGGGTATCCGGCGCCACACCGCGCAGCCGAGCCGCTCCATGCGGTCGACGCGATCATTCAAACCGTGGAAGCGAATCCCGGCCTCGTCATCGTGACGCTCGCCCCCTTGACGAACCTCGCGCTCGCGCTAGCAAAAAAGCCCTCGATCGCCAGGCAAGTGGGACGTTGCGTGATCATGGGTGGCGCTCCATGTTGCGAAGGCAATGTGACACCGGCCGCGGAATACAACATCTGGGTTGATCCCGAGGCCGCGCGCATGGTGATGCTGAGTGGCATGCCGATCGAGTTGATTGGCTGGCACCTGTCGCGCGGCGAGTCCGTGCTGAATCAGCGTGAGATTGAGTCCATCGAGGCGTTCAAGACCAAGCTCGCCCATTTTGCGATTGAGTGCAACAGCCACGCGCGCAGAGCGTACAAGATTCAAACCGGCGAGGATGGGATCTCTCTCCCCGATCCGATTGCGATGTGCCTGGCGCTCAATCCCTCGGTCGGGACTTCCTGGAGCGAGCATTACCTGGATGTCGAGACGCACAGCGATCTCACGCGCGGCATGACCGTGGTCGACCGGCTGAACGTGGCGGACGATGAGCGAAACCTGCCGGTCTGGGAGCGCGTCATCCGCAAAGGAAACAAGGCCAAAATCTGCTGGACGCTCGACGCGAAGCGATGGAAGGGTGCGTTGTTCGCGGCTTTGCGGTGAAGGTCTTGAAGGGGCATGTCGAGCAGCTTTGGGGCACCTCGGCACGGCCGGTTTTTCTTTGCGACCTTCGCGGTACCTTCGCGACCTTAGCGGTTAAAGGCTTTTGCTTTTACCCGGCGATGATCAGCGCAGGCAGCAATAGATCGTAACCGCAAAGAACGCAAAGGTAACACAAAGCACGCGAAGAGAAGCTGCCGTTGGCAGACAGTCTGCCCAAGGAGAGTTCAGTTGAAAGAGCCGGTTAAGAATTTGAAACGCGGGGTAAGCAGTCGTCGAACTTTTCTACAGACTGGCGTGATCGGAGGAGCGGCCGCGGCGATCTACCCGGCGCTTGCCGCTGCCCGCGCCATAGCTGCCAAAGACCCTTCCAACGCAAGCGCTCCCGAAATCCCGCCATTCGAACTCGAGGAGATGACCATCGACCAACTGCAGGCCGACATGAAGTCGGGCAAATATACCGCTCGTTCGCTCACGGAAAAATATCTGCAGCGCATCCACGATGTAGACAAGCAAGGGCCCGCGGTGAACAGCGTGATCGAGCTCAATCCGGATGCCGTCGCCATTGCCGAACTGCTCGACCGCGAGCGCAAGGAAAAAGGTGTGCGCGGGCCGCTGCACGGGATTCCCGTGCTCATCAAGGACAATGTTGGCACCGCCGACAAGATGATGACGACCGCCGGGTCTCTCGCTCTGGTGGACGCGCCCAAGCCGCCGAAGGACTCCTTGGTTGCGGCGCAGTTGCGGAAGTCCGGAGCGGTAATCCTTGGCAAGACCAACTTGAGTGAGTGGGCGAACATTCGTTCCAGTCACTCGACCAGCGGTTGGAGCGGACGTGGCGGGCTGACGAAAAATCCCTATGCGCTCGACCGCAATCCCTGCGGATCAAGTTCCGGCACAGGCGCTGGCGTCTCCTCCAATTTCGCCGCTGGCGGCATTGGCACCGAGACCGACGGATCGATCGTGTGTCCCTCCTCGTCGAACGGCTTGGCCGGCATCAAGCCGACCGTCGGCCTTGTCAGTCGCGCCGGAATCATTCCCATCTCGCACAGCCAGGATACTGCCGGGCCTATGTGCCGCACGCTGCGCGACGCCACCATCATGCTGGGAGCATTGACCGGCGTCGATCCCGAGGACAGCTAC
>QIAH01000435.1 GCA_003225465.1 Acidobacteriota bacterium
AATACCCTTAACCTGGGGGAGAAGAGGGTGCCGGAAGTGTACAACAGGTTCCCAGAGATTTGCCAACGTTCTCGGGGGGTTGGAAAGATGCACAAAGGTCGGGGCAAAAGTAGTTAAAAATATCAAACAACTCAATAGAACGAGAGTGTTCCTTGCATGCGGGCGCGGCGCAGCGTCCACGAAAAAGCCAGCAGGCTGACCGGTACCAATAGCGCCGCAAAACCAACTAGAACCATGAGTTCGTAGCGCACTCGATTGAGGGAAGCGCCTTCCAGCAGGGCCAGCCGCATGCCTTCTAAGGAGTGTGTGATGGGAATGAGTTGGGCCAGGCCGCGCAGGGTTTTCGGAAGTGTTTGCACCGGGAACATGGTCCCCGTCAGAAACCAGATGGAACCGACAGCCCAGACCACCGCCGATCCTTTCTGAATGGCTAATTGCAGGGCCGCCGCGATGAGGCCAATCGCGACCGCGATGATCACGGAAAGCAAGAACACCGCGATCGACGCCGCCAGATTGGGATGGAGTGGAGCTCCGAACAGAAAGCCTGCGCCCAGATAGAACAGTAGTGTGATCGTGTTGGCGGCGAAGGCCGACATGGCGCTGAGAAAGACCAGCACCGGCGGCGAGGTCGAGGTGGTCATCAGGACCTCCAATGTCCCGGTCTGCTGCGCTTCCTGCACCGTCTGCAGAAAGGCGTGCACGCCCATCAGCAGGAATGTATAGAAGCCGGTGCCCACCAGCAGGAACGAGAAATATTCCAGACCTTCGGGACGGAATGCGGGGCCCACCGCGCGCGACAGGTAATAGAATGCGGCGAGTTCGGTGAGGGCGCCGACGGCGCTTAGCAAAAAGCCGGTGCGATAGCGGATCGCCGTCAACAAATCGCGGCGCGCGATGACGACTGTTTTGTCGAGGAGCGAAGCCACACTCATCTTATGCCCCTGACCAGGACTGGCTCCACTTCTTCCAACTCTCCCGTGGTCTGAAAATAGAACGAGCGCAGTTCGTCCACGCTCACTGTGCCGGAGAGGTTGCGCTCGGCCGCGAGCGATCCCTTGAAGAGCACCGCGACCCGGTTGCCGACGGCGACGGCCTCGTTGAAGTTGTGGGTGGCCAGCAGGACGCTCGCGCCTTGCGTGGGCAGCTCACGGACCAGGTTCCAGAATTGTGCCGCCGAACCTGGATCGAGGCTACGTGTGGGTTCGTCGAGCAACACCACGGTTGGCTTTTTAATAAGAGCGCGTGCGATGCCCAGCCGCTGGTACATGCCACTGGAGAACTTCATCACCAGCGTGTCGGCGGCATCGTGGAGGCCGGTGCGGGACAGGAGTTCTTCGACCCGCTGCGCCCGCGACCTCCTCGGTATATCGTCGAGAGCTGCGAAGAAATCTAGGTTCTCGCGTGCGGAGAGGCGCGGGAAGAACGACCGCTCCGCGGCAACGGCGAACCCGACTCTCGCCCGCACGGCGCGCGAATCCGTTGTGGTATCGAAGCCTTCTACCACGACCCGGCCGCGATCGGGCAGCAGCATGGTGGAGATGAGTTTGAGCGTGGTCGTCTTGCCGCTGCCGTTTGGGCCGAGCAGGACCAGAACGCTTCCCGCGGGAACTTCAAGAGAGATGTGATCGAGAGCAACCGTCTCGCCCGCGCGCTCACGGCCGAGCCAATTGAAAAGCGCCGGGCGATGGCGAAAGATTTTGCTGACGGATTCGAGTATGACCGCAGACATGTGGAACAGCGCAGGCCGGATCTTCCACAACCAGGGCTGCGAAAGTCTCTGTATTATAGTGGCCGGGAGAAAGCGGGGAATTGAGAAATTGGAGCTAGCTGGAGAATCGGGGACATCATCTCAATGGGTCAGAAACGAGCGATGTGAGCAATTCCAAATTAGTCAAATTTTCAATTCCCCAATTTCTCAGTGATCAGGTCGCGCGCGCTCGTCAGTTCCTGAAATCCACTCCATGTCTTCCCTCGCCTCATCTCCGGCGGCTCGATCAGAGCGGCACTTCGACTCTGTGACCTTTAGTAAGGAATTCGAACTGCTGCTGGCTTGCTGTTGCGTCGATGGGCAGCAGTCCTGCTCTCTCGAGGGGAGTGCATGCAGCGATGCGGCCGTAGATTGGGAGCAGGTTCTTCGTCTAGCGGAACATCATGGCGTAGTGCCGCTGCTCTATCAGTCTGTGCGAGGCTTGTCGAGAAATGTTCCGGCCGCGATCCTGGAAGATTTGCACAGGCGCTATGAAAACAACGCGCGCCGCAATCTGAAGTTCGCCGCGGAACTGTTCCGGATTCTGGATTCCCTGGACGCGCACGGCATTGCCTCGATTCCCTACAAGGGCCCAGAGCTCGCGGAGAGGGTGTACGGCGACCTCGCGCTGCGATCTTTCTCGGATCTCGACATTCTCGTGCGCCGACCGGACGTGCTCCGGGCGAAGACCGTCGTAGAGGAACTCGGCTACGCTCCGACTCTGTCGCTCACGAACGCGGAAGAACGCGTCTACCTTGCGACCGGATATGAATACAGCTTCGACGGCGCCGCGGGACGCAACTTGGTCGAACTGCAGTGGGGCATTGTGCCCAGGTTCTATGCGGTGGATTTTGACTGCGGCGAATTTTTCGAGCGCGCTGTGAGTGCCAGCGTGAGTGGTCGAACCGTGCGCGCTCTCTCGCCGGAAGACCTGTTGCTGTGTTTGTGCGTGCACGCTGCCAAGCACGCGTGGATTCGCCTATGCTGGCTGCGCGACATCGCGGGCGTGTTGCAGTCACAAGTGCTGGACTGGAGCGTGATCGAGGAACGCGCGGCGCGGCTTGGCATCAGGCGAATGCTTTACGTCAGCTTGCTTCTTGCCCATGATCTGCTGCAAGCGAAGCTGAGTGATCGCGTCCGTGAGAAGTTGCAGCATGATCGTGCGGTTGAGCGCCTGTGCAAGGAGGTCACGCAGCATCTTCCAAATGGCGAGGAGTACAACCCGGAGTGCTCATCCGGGCGGGCGGGGATGCCCGCCTCTCCATTCCTGGCATATTTCTGGCTGATGATTCGATTGCGCGAGCGCGTTGCCGACAAGGTCCGCTTCTTCGTGCGATTGATCTTTACCCCCAGTCTTGGTGAATGGCGGCTCGTGCGTTTACCTGAATCTTTGTTCTTTCTCTATCGAATCGTCCGGTTTGCCCGACTGCTCACGAGAATTTTTCTTCCGTCGCACGCCCGATACGAAACAGCCGATATGAGCACGGAGGAACTCACGAAGAAAAGCTTTTAACCGCAAAGGACGCTAAGAAGGGCCGCGAAGGACGCAAAGAAAGCAGGCACTGAATCGAATCCCGTAACGATAAAAAGGCCGATTTCAATCACAAATTTGCATTTTTGCGGGCACGGGCCAGCCCCGCCTTCAGGGCGCGTGCAACCGTTTTTGAATATCCCCTTTGGTCCATCGCGTTCATGACAGCAGCGGCAATGCCTCCGGGAGTGGCGGATTCGTGTAGCAAGCCTTCGAGGGATTCGGTTCCTTGTCGCCAGGAAATGATCCCATCGGCCAGCGCGTGAGAGGCGGCCGCGAAGGCTGTGTAGCGATCGAGGCCTAATTTCTGGGCAGATTGGGCAAGCGCGGCCAGGGCATGGTAGCCGTGGCTCGGAGAAAAAGTGACCATGAAGGCATCGAACTTTCGCTCGGGCACTTCGACTACTGCGCCCACGCGCGCGAAGAAATCGCGAACGAGCTTGCGCGCGGATTTTGGAAACCCGCGGTCGAAGGTCACGGAGGTTAGTCCATTGCCGGTGCGGGCGACGGGGCTGGGCATGGCGCGCGACCAGCGCACCGGCGCTCCGAGCCTTGCGCGGAGCTTGGCGAAAGGAATTCCTGCGGCGAGGCTGCAAGCGATGAGCGCGGGCCCGCCTCGCCGGGCGCGCTTCGCCTGTGATTCGGCTTGGCTGATTTCGGTAAGAATCGCGGCCACGTCGCCCGGGCGTACGGCGATGATCAGAAGACGCGCCTGCGAAACGGCGCTCCTGAGGTTCGGCTCTACCATCACGCTGAATTCTTTTTGCAGCGCGCGCAGCTTATGCGGATTGCGATCGTGTACGACGATCGGGCTTCGGTAGTTTGCGAGGCGCAGTCCTGCGAGCAGCGCTGCGGTGATGCGGCCTCCACCAAGAAAGACGGTCGCCTTCACGAAAGCTCCGCACAGGCCCGATCGGCCGCCTTGATCAGCGCCTCGACGTCCTGCCCGGTGTGGGCCGTCGAGATGATCCAGTGCAGGCCATTGGAGGGCGTCATATAGATGCCACGGTCGAGCAGCGCGTGAACAAAGCGCGAATATTTCTTCGTGTCCACGTACTGGCAGTAATCACGATAGCCGTGGATGACGTCTCGATCGGTGAAGTAAATCTGGAACATCGGGCCAAAGCCTTGCACGATGGCTGGAATGTTTTTTCTACGAAATACGTCGCGCAGCCCGGCGATTGCGCCATCGCCAATGGCGAACAGCTTGCGGTACGTGCCTTCGCTGTTGAGCAGATCGAGATTGGCGGCGACCACGTTCATGGTCAAGCGATGGCCGTTGAACGTTCCGTAGTGCAGGACCATGTGCTCGGACCAGCGCATGCGATCGAGGATGGAGCGCGGGCCGGCTACGGCGCCGATGGGAAATCCTGCGCCCAGCGCTTTGCCAAAGGTGGACAGGTCGGGCTTGAGATTGAAGAGTTGCTGGCAGCCTCCGGGCGCATAGCGGAAACCGGTAACGACTTCGTCGAGGATGAAGAGCGCGCCGTACTGGTGGGCAAGGTCACAGAGGGTTTGCAGATAGCCTTCGCGCGGCGGGATGCAGCCCATGTTGGCCATAATCGGCTCGGTGATGATGGCGGCCAGTTCGCGGCCGTGCTCGCGCAGGATGCGCTCCAGAGCGGCGACATCGTTCCAGGGTGCGACGATTACGTCGTCGAAGACCGATGGAGGAATGCCTTCGGAGTCGGGAATCTTGGTGGGGTTTTCCGGGGGACCGAGTTGACCGATGGGATGGCTGTGGCCGTTGAGGCAGTAGGGATCGTACCAGCCGTGATAGTGGCCTTCGAATTTGAGAAACTTCGTGCGTCCGGTGTGGGCGCGGGCCAGGCGGAGGG
>QIAH01000284.1:0-6739 GCA_003225465.1 Acidobacteriota bacterium
GATGGCGTTCTCGTTGGCCTCAGCGCCGCCGTTGGTGAAGAAAAAAGTGTCGATATCCCCCGGAGTGATCTCGGCCAACTTTGCGCCTAAGCGAGCGCGCGGCTCGGTCGCCATGAAGGGATTGGCGTAGGCGAGCGTCGCGGCCTGTTCCTGAATCGCGCGAATCACGCGCTCATCGCCATGACCAATGTTGACGCTCATCAGCTGACTGTTGAAGTCGATGAAGCGCTTCCCTTCCGGCGTCCAGAAATAAATGCCCTTGGCGCGGGCGACCGGGATGGGATCGACCTTCGACTGAGCTGACCACTCGAAGAGGGTGTGCTTTTTGGTGAGGTCGACGATTTCCTGGCCGGTGAGAGTTGGAACTACCTCAGTAGTACTCATTCTGTCCTCGCAAGCGAACGCCAGTTCTTTTTCACCACAGAGTCACAGAGACACAGAGAAATCACAAAACTCTTCGGATAATTCCCTGCGTCAATAGCGGCACGTTAAAGTTGATCAGGAGCCCCACCCGTTTCCCCGATAGCTTCATGTACGTAAGAAATTGTGCCTCGTGAACTGGGAGCATCTTCTCGATCGATTTCAACTCCAGAACTACCTCATCTTCAACTACCACGTCCATCTTGTACCCGCAATCCAGGTTCAATTCTTTGTACGGCACAGGCAGATCGACTTGCCGCTGGAAAGCTAACCCGCGAAGATGCAATTCGTGGCACAAACATTGTTCATAAGCCGATTCGAGCAGTCCCGGCCCGAGCGCGCGATGCACTTCGATGGCTGCGCCGATGATCGGCGCCGTTCGTGGATCTTTCTGTTCTTCGTTTTCTCTGTGACTCTGTGTCTCTGTGGTGATAAAGCCCGGCATTCGAATCTCGCGGTGCATACAGCGCACAATAGGCGGCGACCACGAGGTTCTCAGTGATCACTAACGCTCGGACTTGTGATCAGAACTTGCGCGAGTGCTCCTTGGCCCAGCGCTCGACCACGACTTTCTTCTCCGTGTAGAACTCCACCGAGTCCCGACCCTGTCCGTGCATGATGCCGAAGAAGCTGTCTTTCCATCCGCTGAATGGAAAATAGGCCATGGGCGCGGCGACGCCGATGTTGATGCCGATATTCCCGGCCGGAGCTTCGTAGCGGAAGCGGCGAGCGGCCGCGCCACTCGAGGTGAACAGCGAGGCCTGGTTGCCGTACGGATTGCGCTCCAGAAACGCAAGCGCTTCGTCCATGTCGTTGGCATGCACCATGCTTAGCACAGGCCCAAAAATTTCAGTGTGGGAGAGTTCGCTGCTCGCAGGCACCCCGTCGAGAATCGTCGGCTTCACGAAGTTGCCACGCTCATGGCGTGGGATCTTGGGATTTCGGCCATCGACCAGCACCTTGGCTCCCTGTTTCTCCCCAACTCCAATGAGCGATTCGATCCGCTCTTTGCTCTGCTTGGTAATCACCGGGCCCATCTGCACGCCATCTTCCAGGCCATTGCCCACTCGCAACTTCGCGGCAGATTCCGCGATGGCGTCGCGGAAGGTCTTTTGCGCTTCGCCGATGGTGACTGCTACAGACACAGCCAGGCAACGCTGCCCGGCGCACCCGAACGCGCTGTCGCTGATGATCTGCGTCGCCATTTGCATGTCGGCATCCGGCAGAACGATCACGGGATTCTTCGCGCCGCCCTGGCACTGCGCGCGTTTCCCTTTTTCTCCGGAACGCGCGTAGATGTAGCGGGCTACCGGAGTGGAACCGACAAAGCTGATGGCACGCACCCGCGGATCGTCAATCAATGTGTCGACCGCGACCTTGCCGCCATTCACCAGGTTTACGACGCCCTTGGGCAGCCCCGTTTTTTCGATCAGTTCATAGACGTACCGCATCGTCAGCGGGACGCGCTCCGACGGCTTCAGGATGAAGGTATTCCCCGTCGCAATCGCATAGGGCAGAAACCAGAACGCAATCATGCCCGGAAAGTTGAACGGCACGATCGCAGCCGTCACACCCAAAGGCTGGCGGATCATCATCTCGTCGATGCCGCGCGCGACATCTTCCAGGTTGTAGCCCTGCATCATCACCGGAATGCCGCAGGCCACCTCCACATTCTCGATCGCGCGCCGCATCTCCGCCTTCGCCTCGGTGAAGGTCTTGCCATTCTCCTGCGTAATGAGGCGGCTGATATCGTCGAGGTGATCCTCGAGTAGCACTTTCAGCTTGAAGAGCGGCTGAATGCGGTCCTCCGGCGGCGTCCGGCGCCATGCGGGATAAGCCGCGGCAGCCGCATCAATGGCCTTGGTAACCTCGGCTGCATCGGAGATGGGAACCTTGCCCAGACTCTCACCCGTGGCGGGATTGACAATTTCCGACCACTCGCGGGCATTTGACTCCACCCACTGCCCGTCAATGTAATGCGGAATTTTCGCTTCAGTAATAATCGCGGTGCTCATGGCAGCATGCCTCGGAAATCGTGAAGAATATCGTGACCCGATAGAGCGGGAGACCCATTGCGGAATGCGTTTTCGCCGATATCTAGCTTACACCGGTTGCGCGGTCGCTTCCTGCTTTCTTTCGTAAACGGCCTTGAACGCTCCCTCAAGCACGTCGAGCGCTTCATCCATCTGCGCATCCGTGATCACCAACGGCATCAGCAGGCGAATCACGTTGCCGTAGGAGCCCGCAGAAATCGTGATCACACCGTGCTCGTAACAATACTGCGTGACCTGTTTCGTTTCTTCTGACGCCGGTTCGCGCTTGTCCTGCGACTGGACCAGTTCCACCGCCTGCATGGCGCCCAATCCACGCACCTCGCCGATCAAGGGCCAGCGTTTCTGCCACTCGCGCGCACGCTTCTGGAAGTGGTCGCCGAGTGACTGGGCACGTGCGTTCAGATCCTGCTGCTCGAACATGTCGAGCACGGCCAGCGCCGCTTCGCACGCGACCGGATTGCCCGCGAACGTTCCACCCAAACCGCCCGGGCCGGGAGCATCCATGATCTCAGCGCGGCCGGTAATCGCGCCCAGCGGCAAGCCTCCACCAATCGATTTGGCGGTCACGAGGATGTCGGGCTCAATGCCGTAGCGCTCGCTGGCGAAGAGCGCACCCGTACGACCGAAGCCGCTCTGCACTTCATCGGCGATGAACAGCACGCCGTGCTTATGGCAAATATCCACCAGGGTGCGGAAGTAATCGAGCGGAGGCGCCACGAAGCCGCCCTCACCCAGAACGGGCTCGGCAATCACCGCCGCCACGCCTTCTGCAGCCACCACGCGCTTGAAGGTGTCTTCCAGATGACGCGCGCAATACAGATCACACGATGGATACGTCAGCGAATACGAACAGCGATAGCAATAGGCAAACGGAATTCGATAAACCTCGCCGGGAAAAGGCTGGAAGCCTGCCTTGTAAGGATGAGTCTTGCTGGTGAGCGACAACGCCATCATGGTGCGTCCGTGAAAGGCATCTTCGAACGCGATGATCCCTGGACGGCCGGTGGCGGCGCGCGCGATCTTCACGGCGTTCTCGACCGCCTCGGCGCCCGTGTTCACGAACAGCGTCTTCTTCGGAAATTTTCCGGGCGTGATCTCGTTCAGGCGCTCCGCCAATCGCACATAGCATTCGTAAGGCGTCACCTGCACACAGGTGTGCAGAAATTTGTCGAGTTGCCGTTCGATAGCGGTGAGCACGCCCGGCGCGCGATGCCCGGTGTTCAGGCAGCCGATGCCGCCCGCGAGATCGATGTAGCGATTGCCGTCGACATCTTCGAGAATCGCGCCTTCCGTTTTGGCCACGTAAATCGGAGTGGCGTGCGACAGCCCGCGGGGCACTGCTTTCGAGCGTCGCTCGGAAAGAGCCTTCGATTTGGGACCCGGGATCGAGGTTTTCAGTTGGATCGTTGCCATCTCAGTACCATCCGATGGGAGATTCGTTCAAGTTGATGTGGACCTGCTTGGTCTCGAGATATTCTTCGATGCCCCACGGGCCGAGTTCGCGGCCGAAGCCGGACTGCTTGTAGCCGCCCCACGGTGCTTCGACGTACGTGGGCTGCATGTGGTTGATCCATACAATGCCCGCGCGCAGCGACTTCACCACACGGAAGGCCTTGAATATATCGCGAGTCCACACTGCAGCAGCCAAGCCATACGGAGAGTCGTTGGCAATCTTCATGGCATCTTTTTCGTCGTCGAATGGGATCACCGCCGCAACCGGGCCGAAGATTTCTTCGCGTGCGATGCGGGCGCTATTGTCGACGTCGTAAAAGATCGTGGGCTGCACGTAGTAGCCCTTGGCGAACTGCTCGGCGCGCCCGCCGCCGAAGGCGAGCTTGGCTTCTTTCTTGCCCACGTCGAGGTAGGAGCGAACACGGTCGTATTGTTCCTTGCTGACCAGCGGGCCCATCTTGGTGTCGCGGTCAAGCGGCGCGCCCAGCTTGATCTTTTTCGCTTTCTCGGCCATGGCATCGACGAATTTCTTGTAAATCGGCTTCTGGACCAGGATGCGGCTGCCTGCAGAACAGACCTCGCCTTGGTTGATGAAGACGCCGAACAGCGCGCCATCGATTGCGGCCTCGAAGTCGGCATCGGCGAAAAAAATGTTGGGAGACTTGCCGCCGAGTTCAAGCGTGACCCGTTTCACAGTGTCGGCGGCCTGCTTCACGATGACCTTGCCGACCGCCGCGCTGCCCGTGAAGGCAATTTTGTTCACGTCGGGATGCTGTACGAGCGGGGCGCCGGCGGTTTCTCCGAAGCCGGTAATGATGTTTACGACTCCCGGAGGAAGCCCAACCTCGCCGAACCATTTCGCAAACTCGAGTGCCGTCAGGGGCGTCTGCTCGGCGGGTTTCAACACGCAGGCGCACCCGGCGGCCAGCGCGGGCGCCAGTTTCCAGGCGGCCATCAACAGCGGGTAATTCCACGGGATGATTTGCCCTGCAACGCCGATCGGTTCTTTCATGGTGAGGCTGACTGCGTTGTCGGGCACAGGGTTCACGAAGCCAAGAATCTTCGTGGCCAGGCCGCCGTAATACTCGAAGCAAGTCGCGGTGTCGTTGATGTCATACTCAGCTTCGACAATCGGCTTGCCGGTGTTGCGGCTCTCGAGCTCGGCCAGCATCGGGAGGTTCTGGCGAATCTTGTCGGCCAGGCGGAACAGAACCCGACCGCGCTCCTGCGCCGTGGTTGTCGCCCACGGGCCCTCTTCGAAGGCAGCCTTGGCGGCGGCCACTGCACGATTGACGTCGTCGGCGTTCGCGTCCGGCACCTGCGCAATGATTTCTTCGGAAGCCGGATCGTAGACGGGGAAGGTTTTCGAGGACTTGCTCGCGACCCATTCCCCGTTGATGTGCATCTGGTACGTTTTGACTTCGGTCTGGACTCCACTGGGCATAAATCCTCCGCGCACTTGATGGGCTCGGACTTCTTCATCCGAAGCGCAGTTGCGTTCTCAAAAGCCGCCGGGCTTTGCCCGGCTGGACCCTTCGACTCCGCTCAGGGCAGGCTAACGAGATCGTCCGTCCCTACGTGATTCTTGCCGCTTGCGCGTGCTTTACTGCGGTCACACGCGGCGTCTTCAGGCGGCTGTAGACGAAAAAGAAAAAGACTGCCAGCAACAGAAAGGCTAGCGTGATGCCGATCATGCTGACTTCGTATTTCCATACCGACGTGATCTGCTTCGCCGGGAAAAAAGCCAGCACAATTCCCAGCGTCGTCGTTACGAGCCCCGCGGTGCCTGCAAATAACAAAGTCGCCCGGCTGTAACGGTGGCTTTCGAATGGCTTACGCACTGCGAACTTCAGCAACGCAGCGAACACGTACAGGAACGGCACAAGTTGCAGAACCACCGCCAACGATAACATCCTCTGGAAAGCTTCCTGCACGCCGCCCGAAGCATAGAAATTGATCACAACCAGCACGAGCGACACGACTGCCTGCACGATCAACGCCGCATGCGGTGTCGCATATTTGGGATGAACTTTTCCCAGCCACGAAGGCATGTACGAATCGAGTCCCGCGACAAAAGGAATCCGCGCCGAACCGCCCATCCACGCCGACCCGATACCCGCAATCGACAGGCTGAGCATCACGGCGAATGGGGCGATGAGCCAAGCAACTCCCACCTTCGCAGCCATGTGACTCACGGCCTGCACGATTCCCTGGAGCACGCTGATGTCGTCCTTGCGCACCGAGACCAACAACGTCAGCGTCGCTCCGATATACAGTGCGCCAGCCAACACACCTCCCCAGGCCACGGCTCCGGGGAGCGTGCGTTGGGGATCGCGAATCTCGTCGCCCATCACCGAAGCCAGTTCCAGGCCCACCAATCCGAAGCAGATCACGCCAAAGGAATTCAGCACGAAGCGCGGATCGGCGGGAATGCGGAAATCGCTCGCGGTCACGGTCGTTCCAAAGCGGAAGAAAATCGTGAGGCCGAGAAGAATCAGCACCGAAGCAGCCACAAACGTGCCGATGGCGCCCACGTTGTTCAGCCACTTGCCCACGCCGAGTCCCACGATATTCAGGACGGTGAGCACAGCCAGCAGCACGAGCGACATCACCATGGCAAAGTTCTTGTTATCGGCCAGCGCCGCGTGTCCGGGGCCCAGCGCGAACACCGACACGCCGACGAAATAGAGCATCACCGTCGGCACGTACAGCATGTTGTTCGTCCAGTAACACCAGCCGGAGAGGAATCCGTGAAAGTCGCCGAAGACTTCCTTCGCCCATAAGTACACGCCGCCTTCTCCGGGATAGCGCTG
>QIAH01000284.1:6855-27593 GCA_003225465.1 Acidobacteriota bacterium
AACAGCAAAACGAGATCCCAACGTCCTAAGACTCGCTTCAAGTGGGGCTGTTCGTGAATCTGCTCAGACAATCGAGTCTCCGGGATACTGCTGTTACTTGTAGCGCCGGCATCTTGCCGGCTGTCGGGCGGGCGTCCCGCCCGCCCTCGCGACGGCCGCCAAGACGGCGGCGCTACAGTTTAGTGCGCGGCCAGAGCCGGAGCTTTTCCGGCGCGTTCCTGCTGCGCTTTTCCGAGCGAAGCGGCGATATCGTCGAACGCGGCAATGTGCTTGTCAATATCCGCCTCGGTGTGTTGCACCGACATCGTCCATTGCTCATCCTGCCAGTAGGGCTGCGGCATCACGCCCCGGTTCACCATGCCGAACCAGTAGTGCCGCCACAGGTCGACATCGATCGCCAGCCAGTCGCGGTAATTCTGAATCTCCTGCGGATAAAGCATGAGCGCGCCATTCGCGCCGGCTTGTGCGATGTAGCCCTGCAATCCGACCTTGGCGATGATCTTCTTGTAGCCATCGACCAGCTTCTTGCTGAGCTTTTCGACGTGGGCGTAGTTCTCGCGGGTCAGAACGTCGCTGAAAGTCGCAAGACCGGCCGCCATCGAAACCGGATTCGTGTTGTAGGTGCCGCCGTGAAAGACCTTGTGCTGCGAGATGAGGTCCATCACCGACTTGTGCGCGCCGAAGGCCGCCAGCGGGAAGCCGCCGCCAATGGACTTCGCCAGGCAGATCATATCGGGGATCACACCGTAGTATTCCGAAGCGCCACCCCATCCAAGCTTCGCCCCAGTCTTCACTTCGTCGAAGATAAGAAGCGAGCCATTCTTCGTGGCGATCTCGCGCAGTCCTTCCAGGAAGCCAGGCTGCGGCATGCAGAGCCCGACGTTCATCAGGATGGGCTCAAGAATGATCGCGGCGATCTGACCCGGATTCTCCTGGAAGCGGCGCTCCACCGTGCCAAGGTCGTTGAAGGTCGCAATCGCAACGTTGGCAATGGCGCTTTTCGGAACGCCCAGCCCGCCGGGAACCGAAACCGGATTTTTGATATCGCCGAAATCGGGAGCATGCGGCTTGACGCTGACCAGCGCCGAATCGTGCAGCCCGTGATAACCGCCTTCAAATTTCACGATCTTGTCACGCCCCGTGGCCGCGCGAGCTAAGCGAACCGCGTGCATCGTCGCTTCCGTGCCGCTCGAACCGAAGCGAACCATCTCGACCGGAAAGCGCTTGCAGATTTCTTCCGCAAGCTGCCATTCCATATCGTGCGGCATGCCGAACATCGTGCCGGTCGAAAGCCGCTTCTCGACCGCCTTCATCACCGCGGGATGGCAATGCCCGGCCATGAGCGCGCCGAAGCACAAGTTGTGATCGAGGTAATCGTTGCCATCGAGATCGCGAAAATGCGAGCCCTGGCCTTCCTTCACGAAGATCGGATAGGGATCGTAGGCGCGATAGTTGCTGGCGACGCCCAGGGGAAGTCGCTTCAAGTTGCGCTTATGGGCCTCGGCGGATTTCGGCGTGCGGCGCTCGAAAGTTTCGAGCTCCTTCTGCAGTTCGGGGTACATCGGGAGTCTCCAGGAATGCTCAGGCCGGTGACGGCCATTAGATTATGCCCGGGCGGGAAGCCGCCCGGGACTTGGGATTGAGACAGTCATTGTCTCATCTAGAAGTACAATTTCAAAGCTAGCTGCATTAGACGCGGCGGTCCAGCGCGTTTGACACGACCAAAATCAGATCCGTCGGTTACGTTCCCATCGGGATTAAAGAACTTCGTATGGTTCGCAAGATTGAAGACATCCCAGCGGAATTCGGCCCGGAATCTTTCGCTGATCTGCGTACTCTTCTGTAGCGAAATGTCGGAGTTATTGAGCCCCGGTCCGCAGCAAATACTACGGGGAGCAGTACCGTAGCGGCCAAACAGCGACGGCTGGTAGCAGTTGAAGCTGGGGCCAGCGGAACAATTCGAGATGCCATTATCGGCAGTGGGCGGGGTAGAAGCATTCGACGTGAAACTGTTCTGATCGAACGCGTAATGATTGGGATTCGAGCGAGGATCGAGCTTGTGGAAGCGCGCAATCTGATCGGGTTCGCCCGCGGAGGCGAAGTCAATACTACTGGTCAGCTCGTTGTCGTCGAATGACTGCAGGTGAATCGGGAAGCCGGTCTGGAACTGCGTGATGCCGGAAACCGCCCATCCGTTGAGCACTTTTCCAGTGAACCCGGAGAACTTTTTGATCGGCAGTTCATAGTAGTAACTTAGAACGAACCGCTGCGCCGCGTTGAACAAGGACAAGGAGCGAGTCGCGCTCGGATTAAAAGGATTGAGAATGTCCTCGAAGCTGGAGGCTTGGTCAATGGACTTGCTGAAGGTATACGCGCCCTGTAGCTGCAAACCATTCGAGAACCGCTTCTCCAAGTTGAGCTGCAGCGAATGATAGTTGGAGTTTGCGATCGTATCTTGCGCAAAGATATTCGAGAAAACTGGAACCTGGTCCGCGGGACAGGTCGTACCGTCAGCCTGGCAATTTGGAGACGAATAGGGACGAATGCCTACGAAGTTGAGCGTCTGTCCCGCCCCCCCAACAGTTTGGCCGCCCGGCATATGAAAGTTGAAACCACTTGGCACCGTGACGCTGAACTGGTTGTCCTCGGCGAACTGATTGCAAGTTCCGGGACTTCCATATGAGGTAACCGCGTTCGGATCGATATTCGCAATGGCAGCGATGTCGAGGCAGGTTTGCGGAGTCGCCCGGTTCAGGTCGTTTGAAACCAGAAGACGATGGCCTTGCGAGCCCACGTAGCCAAACCCCAGACTCAGATTCTTCGCCAGTTCACGCTGAATACTGAAGTTGTACTGCACTGAGTATTGCGACCGCATGTGAGGCTGGAATTCGCCAAACAACAGGATGGGACGGAAGATGGACCAATCCACCGGCTGGCCGCGAGGAGGATTCAGTATGCCGTTGAAAGGATTCGGATATGGAAATCCTGCTTGCGCATAGAAGGGGGTATTAAAGAAGGTTTGGACCAGGAAGGTGCTACCGCCGAACGGTGGCTCCGCGCTGAATTGCTCAAGCACCAATTGCTCGACTGGGTTATAGAACATTCCCCAGCCGGCGTGAATGCTGGTTTTACCGGAAGTACCGGGACTATAGGCGATCCCTATGCGTGGGGCGAACGACTTGTAATACGTTTGGGTCATGCCGGCGGGGACGCCGCGATCTCCAGGTACGACCAAACCCGTTGGAAATTCTCCCGTACAGTCGGTTGTGCCACCCAAAAGCGCGGAGCCGTATGGAGATATCTGACAGGGGTAAATGCTGGTACTTTGGCCGGGCCGGAATGTTTGCACATGATGACCGATATCTGTAAGCGGCGTGTTCAGTTCCCAGCGCAAGCCATAGTTCAGTGTGACATTGGGACGAATCTTCCAACTGTCCTGCGCGAACAGATACACCGAGGTGGTTCGGACATTCTCGTTTTGTGCCGCTCCCTGCTGGTAGGTGTCAGGCAAGCCCAACAAGTAGTTCGGGTATAAGTCATTGGAATAGCCGACATCGTTTGTGCCGCCACCGAAATAATTGTAATAGCCGCTGACCTCAAAATAGAGGGTCTGATCAAAGCGCATTCGGCGCAAATCCACGCCAAACTTCATGGTGTGATTGCCTTTGATCTTGGTCAAATTATCAGACCATTGAAACGAATTTCCGACCTGCGGCAATTCGCCCTCAAAGTTGTTGCCGATCGTAAACCCGCCGGAAACCGTGATGTCTGGTACCCCTTCGCGACCCGCGCCCAGTCCGGGCGTGATGCCAATCTTGTTCGCGAACTGGGTGCCGGCCAGAACGTTGTTTGCTGGATCGTTGACCGCTCCAGCATCGGAGAGTCCAGTGAAGCAGAAGGGTTTGGCTGCGGGGGACACGCACGAGTCAGTCACCAGATTGGTGTGTACCGAGTGGTTGAAAGTCCTCTGCGCTTCTCGCATGTAAGCAAAACGGAACTCGTTCACGAGGCTATTGCTGACGGTCCAGGTGTGACTCAGGTTCCACTGCTGGAAACGTTGTTTGATGTCGGCTCCGAAGCCCGGCACGTTCGCACCAGCAGCTTGGAAATTGTTAAACGGGTTGGACGTGAACTGATCCGTGAAGTAGTAATATCCGCTGAACTGCTGCTTGCTGTTGATTCGGTGATCGATGCGGATGGTGGCCTGATCGGAGCGGTCCTGGCCGGTCTCAACAGCCTGGAAAAAACCATTGGAGGTATTTGCCCCCGGAACAAATCGGAGCAGATCAACCGCGACGGGATCCTGACAACTTGCCGGTATTACGTTCCCGGGGAAGATGTCGGCATAGTTGACACCGGCAGCCGGAGTCACCAGGGGAACACCCTGAGCTGCTTGGGCCGCTGCGATATCCGTTTGGCACTGTCGGTTTGCACGACTGTTCAAAACGTCCGCCACGGTCTGATCGCCGATTACTCCTCCGAAAGGTGCGCCTTCAGAGAAATTGCCCTGCCGCTCTAGCGTATCGGGCACGGCTACCACATCACCGGATTGCCCTTGCCTTCTTCGCAGCCCTTCATAGGAACCAAAGAAAAAAGTCCGATCTTTCTTGATGGGCCCGCCCAACGTGCCTCCGAACTGATTCATGATGAACGCCGGCTTGGTCGTGTCGAAATAGCCACGCGCATTGAGCGGGCGGTTCCTGTGAAACTCGTATATATTTCCGTGGAACTGATTGGTTCCTGACTTCGTGACCACGTTCACGACCGAGCCGGAGTTGCGGCCATACTCCGCGTCGAACGTATTCGTGAGAATGCGGAACTCCTCGACGCTGTCGGGACTCGGCTGCACGGTAGGCAGGTTGGCGAACATGTCGTTTGCATCGCCGCCATTGACGCTGAAATTGTTGGCTCGGCCGCGCCCACCATTCACGGAAACGCTGCCCACGTTTCCGCTACCGAAATAAAGGTCGGCGCCGGTTTGCGAAGACACGCCGGGTTGCAATGACAAGAACTGATAAGTGTCCCTTTCGTTGAGGGGCAGCTGCACAATCGCGCGGTCGTTCACGACCGTCCCCAGCGATGTGCTGGTCGTATCCACCAAGGGTGCTTCGGAGGTAACTTCGACGACCTCTCTGGCCTCACCGACCTGCATGGTCATGTTCAGGGTTACAACCTGATTGACCTGCAGCAGCACATCCTTGCGAATGTTCTTCTTGAATCCGGCGAGGTCAAATTCGAGGCGATAGGTGCCAACCGGGACCTCGACGAAGTTGTAGACTCCATCGGCATCAGAAATGGCTTCGCGGCTAACGCCCGTGTCCTGATTTACCAATTCGACTTTGGCGTTCGCCAGTAGGGCTCCCGTCGGGTCTGTTATTCGGCCCAAAATGCGGCCGCCGGTGCTTTGCGCTGTGAGCCAGGTAGAACAGGAGAGACAGAAAAGAGCAAGCAGAACTCGCGTCGCTTTCAATGACCGCATGGGGCCTCCGAGGAGTGCGAGAGAAGTTTTCAGCGAACCGTTTCCCGAAACAGACCAGCTTGCACGGAACACAAACCTTGCTATAATCGCGCAAGGTTAGAGAACCTCCCGGACACTGTCAAGCGAAAAATACTGATTCCACGCAGAAGTGAACTGTCAGAGCTGGCTTGTAAAGACATGAAGCCGAACGGCGCCAAACCTTACTTGAAAATCGGCGATGTGGCGCGCATGGTGGGTGTTTCGCCCTCGGTGATCCGCTCCTGGGAGAGCCTCGGTCTCACCCAGCCGCATCGCACCGAAAGCAAGTATCGTCTCTACACCGCCGACGATGTGAAGCTTTTAAAACGCGCGCGTTTCTTGCGGCGAGTGCGCGGATTGAACGCGCCCGCAATTGTCGAACTGTTGAAGCGCGAGGGCCTGGTGCGCTCCTCGCCGAACGGCGCCGCGGCCGCGATCGGGGCGCGCTTGCGTCAGCTGCGCATCCGGCGAGGATTGTCGCTGGCCCCGGTGGCGAAGGCAGCGGGAATTTCGGTCGGCTTTCTGAGCGCGATCGAGCGTTCCCAGATGAGCGCCTCGATCGGCACGCTGCGCAGGCTGGCTCGCTTTTACAAAACTAATATCCTCGATTTCTTCGATCCCGCGGAATCAGGCCGCCGACTGGTTCGTCCCAACGAGCGCAAAGTGTTGGAGGCTGGGCCGGGCGTACGGATGGAGTTGCTGGCGTGGGGCAACACGGTGATGGAGCCGCACCTGTTTCGCATCGCGCCCAAAGCGGGGAGCGGCGAATCCTACACGCACGAGGGCGAGGAGTTCCTCATGGTACTGCGCGGCGAACTGCATCTGGCGCTCGACAGCCAGGAATTTCGCCTCAAGTCAGGCGACAGCTTTTACTTCGAAAGCGCGACCCCGCATCGCTGGAAAAA
The DNA here is from genome assembly GCA_003225465.1 of Acidobacteriota bacterium. Classification (GTDB taxonomy): domain Bacteria; phylum Acidobacteriota; class Terriglobia; order Terriglobales; family Acidobacteriaceae; genus Gp1-AA133. The sequence continues at coordinate 13,258 of QIAH01000284.1, forward strand.
CCCAGGGCGCTCAGAGACCTGGGTCCTGTGGGTGAATACTCCACCGACGTTCTGAAACAATTACACCGGCACTGAGAGGGAACTTGTTCGACAACTTCATGAAGCGCGCGGCTCTGCTCTCTTCCCTGCTGCTCATCCTGCTCGGCCTGAACTCATGCGCGAAGAAGTCACCCACCCTGAATCTTCTCGTCTGGGAGGGCTATGCTGATCCTTCGTTTGTCAAAGGATTCGAAGAGCAGTGCAAGTGCAAAGTCTCCGCCTCGTACATGGGATCCAGCGATGAACTGGTCGCGAAGCTGCGTGGCGGCAGCGCGAGCAACTATGATGTCATCTCCCCGTCGAGCGATGTGGCTACGATGATTTCTTCGGCCGGCTTGGCCGCGCCGCTCGATCTCTCGAAAATACCAACTTACGGCCAGCTTTCTCCCAAGCTCACTTCCCTGCCCCTGGTGCGCGTGAATGGAAAGCTATACGGCGTGCCCTTCACCTGGGGGCCGAATCCGCTCATCTACGACAGCAGCGCCTTTCCGCGGGCGCCCGAGAGTTGGAGCGTGCTGTGGGATCCGAAGTATCGCGGAAAAATCTCCGTCTGGGATGACCTCTCGACCGTCTACATGGCGGCGCAGATTCTTGGCTACGACAAGCCCGACCCGAGCCATCTCTACAACCTGAGCGACGCGGAGCTCGAAGCGGTCAAGAAGAAGCTGCTCGAACTCAAGCCCAACATCCGCAAAATGTGGTCGACCGGGGGCGAGCTCACGAACCTTTTTCAGAATCACGAAGTGGTGGCTGCCATGGGCTGGCCGCTCAATACGGTCGAATTGAAGAAGAAAAGTTTCCCGGTGGGCGAAACCATTCCCAAGGAAAACACGACCGGCTGGATCGATCATTTGATGATTACTTCCGCCAGCGAGAATAAAGAACTCGGCTACCAGTTCCTCGAGTACATGATCGAAGCCAAGACACAGAAACAGGTCGCCGATGTGACCAACTATGTCACCGCCAATCCGCAAGCTGGACAGCTGATGACCGCCGAGCAGCGCCAGGGATTGCACCTTGACGACGTGGACGCCTACCAGAAACGCATTTACTTCTGGCAGGATGTGCCCCGGCGCGCCAAATACAACGAAATCTGGAACGAAGTGAAAGCCGCGCAATAGTGGATTAGCGGGGACTGCGTTGTTCCAGCGCCGGCTTCTGCCAAGACTCGAATATGCTCACCCGCGAACAACCCGTCGCAGCTTTGGAGGCGTCGGCAACCTCCTCAACGCTGCTTGACATTCACAAAATCGCCAAGAGTTTTGGGAAGAATGTCGTGCTGCGAGGCATTTCTTTGCAAGTCGCTGAGGGTGAATTTCTGACGATTCTTGGCGAGAGCGGCTCCGGGAAAACGACGCTGCTGAGAATCATTGCCGGTTTTGAGAGCGCAACGTCCGGCGAACTTTGGATGGGCGGTGAACGGCTCGATCGGCTGCCTCCGTACAAGCGGCGCGTCAACACCGTCTTCCAGCATTACGCGCTGTTCCCTCACCTTACTGTCGAACAGAACGTCGGCTACGGGCTGCGCGTCGCCAAACATTCTGCCTCGGAGATCGACGCCCAGGTCGAACAAGCCCTGGCCCGCGTCAAGATGACGGCTTACGCGAAGGCAAAGCCCTCGAAGATCAGCGGCGGCCAGCAGCAACGCGTCGCCCTGGCGCGAGCGCTCGTCAAGCGGCCACAGCTTTTGCTTCTGGACGAGCCGCTCTCGGCGCTGGATGCGAACCTTCGCCGTCAAATGCAACTGGAACTGAAGTCGCTGCAGCGCGAGGTCGGAATTTCGTTCGTCTTTGTGACCCATGACCAGGACGAAGCGATGGTCATGTCCGACCGCATCGCGCTTCTGCGGGCCGGAGAACTGGAGCAGGTAGCGACGCCGCGTGAAATTTACAGTCGTCCGGCAACGTCCTACGCGGCGCAGTTCATCGGACACACCAATCTGCTGCGGGCGGATGTGCGCGATGGCGTCGCGCATTGCGGCTCGCTCTTCTGGACATCGCAACTGCCGGACGGATCCGCCCTGCTTTCCTTGCGTCCGGAAAACATCGAAGTCGCCGCGCCGTCCGGCGTGCCCGGTAAAGTGCGGTTTCGCGGAAAGCTGCGACATAAGGCGTTTCATGGCGCGAGCGAACTCCTGCAAATCGAGTGCGCCGACGGACTCCTCTTCAGCGTGCGCACCGAAGCCCGCAGCGATTGGCAGGGCGAGTTGGAATTCGAGTTCGACCCAGCGGACGCCTTCCCGGTTCGCAACTCGGAGGCCGCCTAGCATGTTTTCGCGCGCCTACCGAGCCGTGGTCACCGTGCCTCCCTTGCTGTGGGTCACCGTGTTCTTGTTGATTCCGTACGCGCTCATGTTCTGCTACAGCTTCTGGATGGTTTCGACCTCGCAAACCATTGTGCACTCCTGGAGCTTGGCCAACTATCGCCAACTCTTGACCGTCGACGTGTACTGGCAGACGCTCCTGCGATCCATGTGGATCGCCGCGCGCGTGATGCTGTTTTCACTACTGCTGGGTTATCCATTGGCATACTTCCTTTCCTTTTATGCAGGCGCCAAAAAGGACCTCTTCTACCAACTCGTCATCATTCCGTTGTGGGTGAGCTACCTGGTGCGGGCGTACGCGTGGAAGACGATCCTCGGCAGCGACGGCGTCCTCAACACGCTGCTGCAGTACGTGCATCTGACAAAGCATCCCCTCGAGTTCCTTCTCTATAGTCCTTTCGCAGTCGTTCTCACGCTGACACATATCTACACTCCATTTACGTTTCTGCCGATTTACGCGTCGCTGGAACACATTCCGCGGAACCTCGTCGAGGCATCGAGCGATCTGGGCGCCTCTCCCGCACAAACCTTCTGGCGGGTGATCTTTCCGCTTTCTATTCCCGGAGTGCTGGCGGGAGCGACGTTCGCATTCGTGCTCAGCCTGGGAGATTTCCTGGCTCCGTTGTTACTCGGCGGGCCGAGCGGCATCATGATCTCGAACATCGTCGTCAGTCTGTTCGGCGCGGCTTACAACTGGCCGCTGGGAGCGGCGATCTCGCTTTGCATGCTGGTGCTGGTGGTTAGCCTGCTTTTCGTTTCGGAACGGCTCGAGAAGAAATGGAGTTTCTCGTGAGCGCAACGAACGGCTCAATTCGTGGATCACGCTGGCTGCTTCTGCACTCGGTGTTCGTGTTTGCATTTCTTTATCTGCCCATCGCCGTCCTGATCGTTTATTCGTTCAACGGCGCGGGCGTAGGAGGGTTTCCCCCTCGCAACCTGACCCTGGACTGGTACCGCACGCTCTTTAGCGACGGCGCGATCTGGGAGTCGGTGGGAAACAGTCTCATCGTCGCCGCGGTGGCGGTCGTCATCGCTCTGGGACTTGGAATCCCCGCAGCACTCGCGCTGGACCGCGCCCAATTCCCGGGCAAAACCCTGTTCCGCCGGCTCGTGCTTCTGCCGCTGATTCTGCCAGGGATAATTACCGGCCTGTCGCTGCTCATGCTGTTCAACGAGGCAAGCATCAAGCTCAGCCTGCTCACCATCGTTCTGGGGCACGGCACGGCACTCATTTCGGTTGCGACGACCGAAGTGTTCGCGGGCCTGCAGAAGCTTGATCGGGCTCAGGAAGAGGCCTCGCTTGATCTCGGCGCGAATTACTGGCAGACCTTTCTGCGCGTGACGTTGCCCAATCTGAGGTTGTCAATCATCGGCGCAGCTCTTCTCATCTTCACGCTCTCCATGGACGAAATCGCGGTCAGCTTCTTCCTGATCGGCCGCGACAACACGTTGCCGCTTGAAATCTGGGGCCGTCTGCGCCGGGGCATCACGCCCGAAATCAATGCCATCTCAACCATCATCTTCGTGTTTTCGCTGGTGGCGATTGTCCTCTGGTATCGCCTGCGCAGGAGCGCAGAAGGATCGCCGGAAGTCGCTGCGGAGTTGATCGAAACCGCTGTACAAGGAGCCGAATCGTGAGTCCGAATCGAAGGGACTTCATCAAGTTTGTGGTTGCAGGTGCGGTAGCCTCAGGCTGTCCCGTGGATATGGCGCTCTTTGCTGCCCCCGCCGAAACCGCGCCCAGCATCGAGGGTGAAGAGAACAAGATCTGCCACCAGGTGCGCGACGGAAAAATGTTCTCGCGCCCGCCCGTCTCCGCCAACCATGATGTCGTCATTGTAGGCGGCGGCATGAGCGGGCTGGCGGCGGCCTACCTCTTGCAGAAACGCGATTTCCTGCTCCTCGAAAAAGAACCTCACTTTGGCGGCAATGCCTATTTGATGGAATACCAGGGACAGGCTTATGCCACCGGCTCCGCCTTTGCCGACAATGAAGTCGCCGTCGCGTTCGCCAAGGAAGTCGGGCTCGAACCGCTGCCCGTAAATAATTTCGATCCCACCATCGTGAATGGCGAGTTCGTTGCCGATACCTGGGGCGATGGCATCGACAAGCTTCCCTATCCTCCGCCGGTCCGTGAGTCCTTCCAGAAATTCCGCAAGGAAACACTGGCCATCGACTACGACAAGCGCGAAAAGGAGCTTTGGAATGTTCCGCTGACGGATCTCCTGAAGGGTTACCCGCCCGATATCAAGCTTTGGTGGGACGCTTTCGGCGCCTCCAGTTGGGGATGCCGCTCGGAAGATACCGCGGCCGCTCTGGCCGTTTCTCAATTGCAGTGGATGGCCAGCCCTCATCGCAAGGACGACCGCTACACCTGGCCGGGAGGGCTGGGCGCGCTCAGCAAGCACCTGGTCGACATCCTGCAACCGAAGCATGGCGAGCGGATGCAGACCGGCAGCACCATAATCGCCGTCGCTCCGGAGAAGAACGCGGTCAATGTCACCTACATGCAGGGCGCGGAACTGAAGACGGTCGCCGCCAAGGCGGTCATCATGGCCACGCCCAAGTTCATCACGCGGCGCATCGTCGAGGGCATTCCGGAGAAACAGGACGAGGCCATGCAGCAGATGCGCTATATCCCGTATGCGTTGGTGAATCTGATTTTCGATAAAGAGGTGTATCGCAAGGGATATGACAACTGGTGTCCGGGAAATTCATTCACCGATTTCATCGTGGCCGACTGGGTCATTCGCAACCAGCCCGGCTACCATCCCAAGTACAACATCCTGAGTTGCTACACCCCGCTGCATGAGGAGGAACGCCGCCTGTTGCTCAATGAAACCGGCGCTCGCAAGATCGCCGGCGATGTGCTCACAGATTTTCAGAAGCTGCTTCCCGCAACCAAGGTGGATCCGATCGAGGTGCATCTCTACCGGCGCGGACATCCCATGTACATGTCGACTCCCGGCACGTATACGAAGATACAGCCGCTCCTGCGCGCCCCCATCGATCGCGTGTTTTTCGCCAACACCGACGCCGAAGGACCGGTCTCAAGCACGACCCAGGCAATCACCGGCGCCCGCCGAGTTGTGCAGGAGGTCGAGCATCGGCTCGCGGGACGAGCGATGCCGAACGATCAGGAAGTATGGGCCGTTCAGCTTTCTGCTTGATGGTCCAGCTGTTTGGAATATGCCCTGCAAGCAATATTTGTGCCTGTGCGTAGCAGCTTATCTCCGCGATCTTCTGCGGATGTTCTCTGCGCCCTCTGCGGTTTAAGATTTTCTTTGCGTCCGACACAATCCGCGATCTCAGACTCTCCACTTTGAGGCCGCCATAGTACAGTAGTAGATGCGGCCTGCGCGGACCTCCTCGCGGCATCTTCGATAAGGGAAATTTCTACTTTGAGTTCAAGTATTCGCAACATCGCCATCATCGCGCACGTCGACCACGGCAAGACCACGCTGGTGGACGCCATGCTGCAGCAGAGCGGAACTTTTCGCTCCAACGAAGCTCATGTCGATCGCATCATGGATTCGAATGAACTGGAGCGCGAGCGCGGCATCACGATCCTTGCCAAGAACACCGCCGTCTTCTATCACGGCGTAAAAATCAACATTGTCGACACTCCCGGCCACAGCGATTTTGGCGGAGAAGTCGAGCGCGCGCTCAAGATGGTGGACGGCGTGATGCTGCTGGTCGATGCCAGCGAAGGTCCGCTGCCCCAGACGCGATACGTTCTGGGCAAGGCGCTCGAAGCCAAGCTGCCTCCCATCGTCGTTATCAACAAAATCGACCGCTCCGACGCGCGCCCCCAGGAGGTGCTGAACGAGATTTACGATCTGTTCATCGATCTCGACGCCAAGGAAGATCAGCTGGAATTCCCCGTCCTCTACACCAACGCCAAGGCGGGTACCGCTTCCACCAACATCCAGGGCGGCGGTCAGAACCTGGAGCCGCTCTTTGACGCGATTGTAAAAACCATTCCTCTTCCACAAGGCGATCCAGCAGGTCCGCTGCAGATCCTGGTCGCGAATCTCGATTACAGCGACTATCTCGGACGACTGGCGATTGCGCGGGTGTTTAACGGCACCATGTGGACCGGCGAAGAGGTCAGCATCGCCAAGCGCGACGGATCGTTCGAGAAAACGAAGATCACCAAGCTGTTCTCGTTTACCGGCTTGAAGCGCGTGGACATCACCCAGACCGAACTCGGAGACATCGTCGCGGTCGCAGGGGTCGAAGGGATCACCATCGGAGAAACGATCACCAACGCGGAGAACCCTGCCCCGCTGCCGCCCATCGTCATCGACGAGCCTACCATCGCGATGATGTTCACCGTAAACACCTCGCCCTTCTCCGGACGCGAGGGCAACTACGTCACCTCGCGCAACTTGCGTGATCGTCTGGCCAAAGAGCTTCTGACCAATGTCTCCCTACGGGTCGAGGATTCTGGCAGCACGGATTCCTTCAAGGTGCTGGGTCGCGGCGAGCTGCAGCTTTCCATCCTCATCGAAATGATGCGGCGCGAAGGTTTCGAGCTGATGGTGGGCAAGCCGGAAATTGTCACCAAGCGCATGGATGGCAAGCTCATGGAGCCGGTCGAATATCTGACCGTCGACGTTCCCGAGGAGTTCGTCGGGGTCGTCATGGAGCAACTCGGTACGCGCAAGGGCGAAGTCGCTAACATGCACAATCATGGCTATGGCCGAGTGCGCATCGAATTTCGCGTGCCCAGCCGTGGTCTGATCGGATTGCGCAGCCAGGTGCTCACCGACACGCGCGGCACCATCGTGATGAATTCCCTGTTCCACGGATACACCGAATGGCAGGGCGAGATTCCGCATCGGCCCACCGGCGTGCTGGTAGCCGATCGCCCGGGCCTCTCCACCTCGCATGCGCTTTACAATTTGCAGGAACGCGGCGAGCTGTTCATCGGTCCTGGTATCGATGTCTACGAAGGCATGATCATCGGGGAAAACGCCAAGGACAACGATCTCGACGTGAATGTCGTGCGCGAGAAGAAGCTCACCAACATGAGGGCATCGACCTCGGACGAAGCCATTCGCCTGGTGCCTTGTCGGCAACTGAATCTGGAGCAGGCGATCGAATTTATCGCCGATGACGAGTTCGTCGAGATCACTCCCAAATCTCTGCGCTTGCGCAAGAAAACCTTGCAGGCGAACCGGCGCAAGAAGAGCACGGGCGCGGTCATGGTGGAGGAGACTCCGTAGTGGCGAAGCAGCGCGAGCGTCAGCCGGTCGTCGCGGATGAGTCTTTGCGCATGTTTCTGGTCCCCTGCAGTTGCGGTGTCAGCTTTGCGGTCTCCGAAAAATACGACCGTGAAGGTACACAATGGCATCGCTTCCTGGTTTGTCCAAATTGCGGGAAGCGTCATGATCCCAAGAATCGCCTGCTCCAACTGGGCTACCATCGCGAGGGATATTGGCGCGTGGATGGTTGCTAGCGGTCTGGGTTTTTCCTGCTATACTTCCTCCCGCATTTGACTGTTCGTCACTCCGGCCTCGATTCCAGGAAGGGCTCAGGTGCCACCTGCTTCCCTGCCGAAGCGCCCACACTCAAATAGCTCACCCCCGAGGCATTCGCGTGAAGAACATCTTTGTTGGAAACCTGGATTTCAACACGTCCGAAGAACAACTGCGTCAACTTTTCGAAGTTCACGGCCAGGTGGATCGAGTCAGCATCATGACGGATCGCGACACTGGACGCTCGCGCGGATTTGGCTTTGTCGAAATGGCAAGCGCCGAGGACGGAGAGAAAGCGATCGCTGCACTGAACGGCACTCAAGTTGGTGGACGAACACTGAACGTAAACGAAGCGCGTCCCAAACCCGAACGCACCGGCGGCGGTGGTGGTGGTCGTGGCGGCCGTGAGCGCGGCGGCGGTGGTGGACGCGGTCGCTGGTAATTCTTCTCGAACCTACGTCGAGCAAGTCTTCCCGCACTGTCGGAAAGTCTCTGACATTTGATGGCTCCGGAGTCCAGATGTAAACTGAAGATTGCGCGCCCGTAGCTCAGCTGGATAGAGCGGCAGCCTCCGGAGCTGTAGGTCGGGAGTTCGAATCTCTCCGGGCGCGCCACTTCCTTCTGCTCACTGACTAAGAATCTCCCGGGTGGTATCCGCCGGCATTCAATTCAAGATCGCGTGCGGCTGTGCGCTCCTCCCATTCTACGAGTAGAGCTTAGCTACCTCGACGAGCCTCTCCGCCAGCCAGCGCCACCCCTGGGTGGTCGAAATCATCAGACGCACGGGCACGGACACAATTAGCAGCGCGCCGCCCCACAGGTACGCTGGATGGATACGCCGCCGCGTCAGCAAGTCATAGGTAACGCCAAGGGCCAAGACCGGAAGGAAGGTCAGGCCGAAGAACCATAGGGGACCGAGGGGCAGCACGCCTGGGAAGCGCGCCACGGCCGCTGCCAGGATGGCGGTGTAGGCGAGCAGCATGAGGCGCTTGTGGGCTTCCTTATTGCGGCGCAGCCCGAGGGCCGCCGTGACCAGCGATGCGAACACGACCATGTCCCCTAGCGGGACAGCGAGGAATACCAGAGGATCGACTCCGGGCGGCGCACCTCCGCTGAGCGCAAGCTGGAGCGCGGTGGCGGTTCCAACCACGATCATCAACCCGGCCAGCGTCCCGACAGCTACCCCCAGCCGCCGATGAACGGCAACGCGATGCCTCGCCACTAGCGACGTCTGCACTATGAACAGCAGCACCCACGTCGTAAACAGCGCGGCGTGCAATCGGACAATGGTCGAGAATGGCCTACCGCCAAACGTCGCGTGGGTGCCGAAGTATGCGCTCAAGTAGTAGGTGCGAGCGAAGCCGATCAACACTGTAAGAGCCATCACGACCGCCATCCCGCTGTAAAAGACGCGGTCGTATGCACCTCTGGGCAGTACGACAGGCTTGGACATGACGCTCGTCGCCATGGTCGCGGAGTTTACCACACCTCCGGAGAGTACGCGACGCGCCGAGCAAGATCGCTAGAGCCTGTTCAGTCCGAGCCATTCACGAAAGCGATGCTGGCGCTTTTAGGACGCTAATTTTCTCGCACACCCGCCCAGGAGTTCTGAAATCGTCCTCTAGGGCGCGCCCGAGAGTCTGCAACTCTTCGATCAAATTCTGATATGGGTGTAGCCGGGTGGGTCCGCTTTAGTGAATGCGTTCTCCTGTCCAACGATCCCGGCTTGCCCAGAACGGGCATTGTGGACAAGCTGTTCCTGAGGGATAATCAATCCCTTCTTCATGCGGGCAGCCAATGATCCGATCCGCCATGACGACGGATTTGACTGCATGCGACTGGATCACCGCGATAACTTGACTGCCAATAGCCTCGTCAAAACGCACATCACTCCCGGCCGAGAAGAAGCGCTCCAGGACCTCAGCTTCTTCGTTTTCAGCACGGAAAATGGCCACCGCAACCTTGGACGCAAAATCGGAAGTGGGTCCATAAAACGCGATGGTCGCGACGGGATACCCGCGAAAGCCACGGTTGGCTTGCTTTTCGAGATGGTACCGAGACTTTCCCACCATATCGGCTGTCAGAGCGCTGGTGATTGAAGTGGACCGGCGGAATTATTTCTGTTTAAACAAAATCACGGAGCCCGGACGGGCGCCTTCTTGTGTCGGCGCTGCCCCATGCGTTGGTTCAGCTAACCGCAAGAAGCGCGGAGATACGTTCCAGCGGTGACCGTCGTCCGTAATCACGGTCACGGACTTCTTGTTATAGCGAGTCAGGATTCCGACAACAGGACCGCCGTTCTGAGGCTCGAACGTAACGCGATCACCGATCCGGAACTCAAGCATGGCTTGATGGGCATGCACCTGATTCATGAGTCTGAGGCGCTGGACGATGCGGTGATTCAAGTCTACGAGTTCGGCTTCGGTCAGATGATCAATGTTGATTCGATTCATGCTTGCTTTGGTGCGTGACACCACCTCTGGTGCTATTCGAGAGCATTTGCTACAGTCCGCATGCAGGAAATGTCTGCACACAGTGTAACGCTGGTCGTTCTTTAGCGAATAGAAACGCATTATAGCCCGGAAAAGAAAAGGGCGAGAGGAGAGAAGCCTGAGAGGCTAATCCTCTTGCAGAGTGCGTAAATGTACCTGACGAACCCACTAAATCCACCGCACGCGAAACTGCAAGATCGTCTAAGACGATCGCTCTAGAGACCAACATTGTGAGGCGCCATGGAGAAATACAATCGGGCGGCCCAGCGGGTTTCCTGTCTCCACGAAGTGCAGCCGGACGCCCCCACCACCTGCCACGGTATGAGTCTTCATGGTGTTTCTCCTCTCCGTATCTGGTAGGAAATCTCGTGACCTCGTTACATAAATACAGCAGGTCTATGTCCCGTTCAGGATTGCATCTGGAACGCCAGCAATTCCGGAAACAGTGCAAGCAACGCATGCCGAAGCACCAAGCCCGCGGCGAGCGCAACCAGGACACTCGAAAGTGAACCTACCAGGAAGTATTCGGTAAACTCTCTGCTCTTCTCGAATTCCTCGAAGCGGACCAGGCCTTTGGCGGCAATCAGAAATCCTAGTGCTGAGTAGCTGCCCGCGGCCACCACGATGGTGAGAACAATCCGTTCCAGATTGCCAATCAGACGGCCGCGGTTGAGTTCCTTTAAATCGACGCTGATCTCGATGCCAGATTCCAAAACAATCTCGACGTCTGCCTGAGGTGCGCCGATCGACGCTGCCATCGACACTCCATCCTCACTCAGAGGAACATCGAGGGCCGTGACTTCCGTCAGGATTGATTCCTCTTTGCGAGAAGGCAGGGTTCCGGCTTTTCTCAGAATTCCTCGAACGATGTAGGTTCCCCCGCGCACAATAAAAAGGAAGGTCGTGCCTGCCACGCAAACCGCACCGACGCGCGCCCCATCGAAAGGCTGAAGCTGCCATGGCGAAGCCAGATGAAAGTGCCGGATATAGAGGAGCGGAACAAGAACAGCGACGGCTACGCAGAGCGATTCGCACTCAGCCACCCAACGCATCGGCAGGCGAAAGCGAAGCAGCGGCTGCACCAATGCTATAAAGAGCAGAAAGAGCGTTAGAACGATCGACCGCGTCATCGCATACGCGACAACCGCCATGACAACTACCCGAAACGCCAACAACCAGGACCACCCTTGCCAGCGAAATCTCTGCGCCTCTTCCTTCAGCGGATCGGCGGCGATCCCGTACGACACAAAGCTCCAGAGTAGAAGGATCTCCGTACACAAGAGCAATTCAGCGCTGATGATTTTGGGAGCAATCATGGCTTTTTGCGGAGCATCGGGTCTACGTAGTCTCGCAGAATGATACGCCATGCCTTTTCCGCGCCGGCGTATGTCACCCAACCGGAGGCAGCCACCTGCTTGGATACGACCTGCCGGCTGATGCCCAGCCGCTCGGCGACCTCGCTTTGCATCATTCCCTTTCGCAGCAGGTTCGTAATCGTACGCTGCGCCTTCGTCCAGTTGGAACGATGGAACCACAGCTGGCGCGCAATTCCATTCAACACTTCATCGAGGGAACCCATGCCTGAGAACACTCCCCCGAGCAAATTGCTTTTTTTGGCGGCTTCGATGGCGTCACGTCCGGCGTGGAGCGCTGGTCCATCGATGTTGATTGCATACGCCTGCAGCGGTGTGTCGAGCGTCCCCATGCCAATCCCAACCCGAAGCTGCCGATCAGGAAATTTCTCTTCGCTCTGCCAGATCAAGTCAGGAAGCACGGTGGATGTAGTCAGCAGACCCTGGAACTCGTCCCCCAGAGTGATTGCGAATTTAGATGCGAGGCTGTTACGGTACTCTTTGTTCAGATTGGCGACAAGTTCCTGGAAGTGCTTCTGCACCAGGGCGCGTTGCCCAGCGGGCAAGGCACGCGACTTCACCATATCGGCGATCACGGCGAGATATTGGAGGCCCCGGCGGTTCATGGGTGATACCGTCATTGTTACCCATAAATGGGTTATTGTAAAGAAGTCATCTTATTTAGGCATATTGCTGTTAAATCAGCCTAATGAGATTGACCATTCCAGGGCATGCGGATTATCTGTAATTGGCTAGCGTGCAGACTCTCACCTGAATGGATCTGACCGGCCGTGATGCGAAGAAAAATCCTCCGCCGTTCGGCGTCGGAATGACAAACGATAAAAATGACAAACGATAAAACAGGGCCGGGGTGGGTGTGTCGTGCCGGGAGCCCCAAAGGTAGTGAACATCGACGGAGTCTTTCCCGGCTACCTCGCAAATCTTGTCATTCCGACGCCGGATGGCGGAGGAATCCAGTTCCGACAAGGCCAGCGTCACAGAGACACAGAGAAACGAGCAATGAACAATTTCCTCCGTGACGCTGTGTCTCTGTGGTGATTACTTCAAAGCGACGCCACGCATGTCGGATGGCGCTGCCGGAGCCTGATCCTGCAGCAGACGCATGGTGTCCAGTATGGTTTCAATCACCTTTTCGTCGCCCACCACGGTATTGATCATGACGTGATAGAGCCATCGCGTTGGCCAATCCGCGTTGAAGTAATGCTTGATGAAAATCATGCGCTCGCGATCGACATTGTCGACCAGATCTTCCGCTTCCACCTGGGGAGTTCCGTTACCGATCAATCGGCGCACCTTCTCCGATCGAGGCGCGTATAGAAAAACACGGAAAGTGTCACTGCGCTCGCGTAAAAAATAGGGAGCACCTCGACCCACCACGACCGCATTCCCTTCCTGCGCAATCCTGCCGGTGATGTTTTCCATCATTCTCACCATACAGTCCGCGTCGAAGGTCTGCGGTTCAGCCATAGGCATGCCGTGCTCGTAACTTCCCCGCCAGAATACTTTCGCGAGCCGGTAAAAAGTGCTATCGATCTTCTCTTCCCGCTGTTCCACCGTTCCGCAATCGACATTCGCCTGTTTGGCGATCTCCTCCGTAAGCAGGTGATCCCAGAGCTTCCAGTGCAGGCGCTCCGCCAACTGCTTGGCGATTCGGGCGCAGCCGCAGCCATATTCCCGCTCCAGAGTGATAATCCGGAACATACCGCCCTCCGACTACTAGTGTACCGCCATGCCGCCGCTCGATTTGGTCTTCTTCATCAGGAAGACCGTGGGGAGCATGGCCAGGATCACATACGCCAGCACATGGAAATTATCGATGTAGGCCAGCATGGTGGCCTGCCGCTGCACCAGATTCTGCACCACCCCATATGCTTGCTTTTGGGCGTCGGCGGAACTGGTGCCGTGCGCCATTAGGTTCTGCGCCGTAGCCTGCAGCATCGCCTGAAACTGCGCATTCGCCGAGGTCAAATGACTCATCAGATCACTTACGTGCTTTTGCGTTCGCCGATCGAGCAAGGTTGTCACGAACGAGATCCCGACGCTCCCGCCAATATTGCGCGCCAGGTTCATGAGCCCCGAAGCCGCATTGTTCTTCTCTCGCGGCAGATACGCGTACGCGGCCGTGTTGATCGGAACGAACAGGAATGCCAGTCCCACGGCTTGAAGCACGCGGGCCCAAACGGCGGTTTTGAAATCGATGTCCAGGTTGAAATTCGTCATGTGGAAAAGCGAGAACGACAGCATCGACAAGCCGAACAGCAGCAGGTAGCGCGCGTCATATTTCGACAGCAACCAGCCCACCAGCGGCATGAGCACCATAATCGCAAACCCGCCTGGAGAGAGCGCCATGCCCGACAACTGCGCGGTGTAGCCCAAGAGAGTCTGCAGGAAGAGAGGAAGCAGAAGTGTGCTCCCCAACAGCGCGAACCCCAACATGAACATCAGCAGGTTCGAAACCGCAAACGTGCGCTCCCGGAATAAGTGCAAGTCGATGATCGGATCATTATGCTGCCACTCCCACCAGATCACGAACAGGATTGAACAGGCCGACACGATCGCCAATCCCAGGATGAAGTGCGATTCGAACCAGTCATCGCGCTGGCCCTTGTCGAGCACAATCTGCAGC
>QIAH01000285.1 GCA_003225465.1 Acidobacteriota bacterium
GTCCAATCGCCGGCGCCATCACCACCGCGATTCCGTACACGGCAAAGGCCATTCCGCGTTTGGCGGGCGGGAAGGTATCGGCGAGAATGGCCTGCTCACTCGGTTGCAGACCGCCGCCGCCGATTCCCTGCAAAATCCGGAAAATAATGAGGGCGGGAAGGTTGGGCGCAAACCCGCACAGAAAAGAACTCACGGTGAACAGGGCGACGCAGCCCATATAAAAGCGCTTGCGGCCCACAATCGAAGACAGCCACCCGCTGAGCGGCAGGACGATCGCATTCGAGACGAGATACGAAGTCAAAACCCAGGTGCTCTCGTCCTGTCCCGCGGAAAGTCCGCCTGCGATGTGCGGCAGGGCGACGTTGGCGATGCTGGTGTCGAGCACTTCCATGAAAGTCGCAAGGGTGACCGCCAGCGCGATGATCCAGGGATTGACTGCCGGCCGCCACTCCTCTGCCGGGTTCAGAGTGAGAGCTGCCGTGCTCATTCGCGAATCCAGACCTTGGGTTCGACCGACATTCCGGGCCGCAGCTCGTGCCCCTTCGTTTCGCCGGGCTCGAACACGATCTTGACCGGAATGCGCTGCACGATTTTCACGTAGTTGCCAGTCGCGTTCTCC
>QIAH01000436.1 GCA_003225465.1 Acidobacteriota bacterium
TCGCGCGGCCAACGGCGGCAAGCTGACCCAGCAAGAGCGCGCCCAGGTCAATCGCCAGCAGAATCGCGTGTCCAATCAGATCTATAACAAGAAGCACAACGGACGCAGACAGTAAGGTACACAGTGGGGAAGCAACACCGGCGCCCTCGACACCGAGGGCGCTTTTCTTTTGCGTCGCTATCGGATCAGCCCGCGTCTAAATCACACTGAGGCGAGAACCATCATGATCGCACGCATCTGGCGCGGCACCGTTCGCGAAGCTGACAAGGACATCTACTACGAGTACCTGCAAAAGACAGGGTTGAAGGAATATGCCGACACGCCCGGCAATCGGGGCGTCCACACGCTCCGCCGTATCGCCGATGGGAAATGCGAATTTTTGCTGCTCACTCTCTGGGATTCCTGGGAAGCCATCAAAGCCTTCGCCGGACCCGACTATGAGAAGGCCGTCTACTATCCCGAAGACGATAAGTACCTGGTTGACCGCGGCCCAAAAGTGGACCATTACGAAGTGCTGAAATCCTGAGATTGAAAATGGAGGGACGGGCGTCTCGCCCGTCCGCCATGCGGGGACACCCGACGCTTCACTTCCTATCTGCGCTGCGCTCGTTGCATCACGTTCGCGATGAAGGTGCTCTTCCCGTTGGTGTAGGCGACGCGATCGTTCGCATAGTTCGCCGCCAACTCAAACTTCAGGCGCTCATATTCGCGCGCCACCTCCGAATGCTGGATGAGGTAATCCCGAAACAGCAGTTGGTCCCAGTGTTCCTGAAAGCTTTTTTCCACCATGTGGATGTGATGGGTGCGCGTACGTGTCCGGGGCTCACGCTTGATGAACCAGGCATAGAACGGCGGCCCATCGTCGCCGTGCGTTGGGCGCCAGAAATAGTCGTAGCCCTGCGCTTCGAGCACGGGCGCGATGCGGATGCGAGTTTCGCCCAGGTCGGTCACTTCGACCAGCATATCCACGATTGGTTTCGCAGCCAGACCCGGCACAGCCGTGCTGCCGAAGTGCTCGATGCGCCGCACTAGATCGCGAGGCAAGCAGGCGAGCAGGTGCGCCTTCTCCTGGCGAAAACGCTCCGGCCATGCCGCATCATACGGAACAATTTTTATCTCCTCTTGCACGACACGCGCGACGCGTTGCGACCGAGAATCCATTTTCCACACCAGAACGCCACTATAAATCCGCCGATCACGCGAAGTGTGTCCGGGCGTAATTTTCGAGAGTTGCGCGATTTCGTGAAGCTAACCTACTGGAAACAGCCAAGATCGATAGCTTGACGTGAATTGCAAATTGCAATATAAACATAGCGATCTGAAATATAGGTATGACGCTCGGCGAAAAAATCCGGTACCTGCGCGAAGTCGAAGGTTCCCTGCGCGAGCTGGGGCGGCCTATGACCCAGCAGGAAATCGTGCGCGCCGTGAAGGGCGAGCTCGGCAAGAGCATCAGCCAGTCATACCTGTCCCAGATCGAGCGCGGTTCGCGCCGCCATATGACGCAGTCCTCGCGCACGCTGCTGGCGAAGTTCTTCAAGGTGCACCCTGGGTTTCTGGTGGATGACCCGGAGGGTTATCACACCGAGCTGACTTCCGACTTGCGCACCACTGAAGGGAAGCTCGACGTCTGGTTGTTGCAGGGCTCAGAGCGCTTCGTAAGCGATCGCGAGGTGAGTAACGTGCTCATCAAGTGCGCACGCCACAAAGACACGCGCAGTTGTTTCCTGTTGCTGGGCGCGATTCTCGACACGCCCGGGTTGGCCGAGCGCTTGCTCGAGGCGCTTGATCCCGACGCCGTGCGCAATCATCGCAGTCGTAGAGCCGGAGAAGGGAGGCGGATCCAGTGACCTGGGCGAACTTCTATCTGGTTTGTTTTGCGGTCGGCTTTGCCTTCAGCGCGATCTCGTTTCTGGGCGGAGGCGCGCGCTGGCGCTTTCACCTCCCACACCTCCCGCATGGCGCCGGACACGTTCCGCTCGGCGGACATGCGCCCGTCGGCGCTTCAGGTGGTGGCGGACATGGAGTGGGAGCCCATGCCACGGCCGTTGCGGGACACCCCGCATCCCTGGCCAGCGGACCGGTGCGCGCCGCGACCGACCTGTCGATTTCGCCGTTCAACTTCGTCACGTTCACGGCGTTTCTGGCATGGTTCGGTGGGACTGGCTACCTGCTCACTCGCTATTCGAGCGTGTGGTTCGTGATGGGGCTGGGCATCGCGCTGATCAGCGGCCTGGCCGGCGGAGGCATCGTGTTTCTGTTTCTGAGCAAGGTTTTGACCTCCGAGGAGGAGAACATGGATCCCGCAGACTACGAAATGGTCGGCGTGCTCGGCCGCACTTCCATTCCGATTCGCGAAGGCGGCACCGGCGAAATTATCTACTCGCAGGCCGGCACGCGCAGAACCTGCGGCGCCCGCAGCGAGGAAGGCGTCGCGATCGCCAAGGGAGCGGAGGTGGTCGTCACGCGCTACGAGAAGGGAATTGCCTACGTACGCCTGTGGGCGGAGATGTCGGGCGAAGAGGAAACATCAGCCGAGTCGGTGCCCTAGAGAATGGAGCGACGGGCGTCCTCGCCCGTCGACTGCGGGAGCGCCGCATAACCCACGACCTCACTGGACGAACCGGACGAAAAAAAGGAAGGAGACTTTAGCTCGAGAGGGAAGCATGAAGCGCAAACTGTTCGCCATCCTGATCGCGTTGATGTGGCTGGCTCTGCCACTCACCGCTTTACGCTACGCGCAGGTCTGGGACCAACTCCCGGCGCGCATGGCCACGCACTTCGGCGCGAATGGGCAGCCGAATGGCTGGATGCCGCGCGCGACCTCTCTCTATTTCGGACTCGGCCTCACCGCGTTCGTGTTAATCATCTTCACGATCATCACGGTCATCCTGCTGAAGCAGAAAGCGCAACCCGACACTGCCTCGTTCGCCTTGCTGGGCTTTTTCTATTTCATGACGGGCTTCACCTTCTACGTGAACAACAGCATCATTGAGCACAACCTTACGGGAAATCCCATCACGGTGGCGCCGTTCATGCTGGCGGTGCCAGTCGCAATTGTCCTGTTCGTAGTGATTTACATGCGCGCCCAGCGCGGTGAGGCGCTTCCCAACAGCCAAGTCCT
Source organism: Acidobacteriota bacterium (assembly GCA_003225465.1). Classification (GTDB taxonomy): domain Bacteria; phylum Acidobacteriota; class Terriglobia; order Terriglobales; family Acidobacteriaceae; genus Gp1-AA133. The sequence goes on from QIAH01000436.1 coordinate 3,125, forward strand.
CGCGGAAGAGACTCACGACGCGAAGGGCTTCTCGATCCTGTTTCTCGCTCTGGCAGCGCTGGAGTTCGCCATTGCGGTTTCAATTCCAGTGCCCGGCGTGCGCGTCGCGATGAGTCTGATTGGCGTGCTGTTTCTGCTGATCGCGGCCCATGCGTGGGACGGTTTCCACTACCGCTTCACGCCGGCCGGGCTCGAAATCAGCACGCTCGGCCTGCGGCTGCGCTCGATTCCTCAATCGCAGATTGCCAAATATCGTCCGGAGAAGTGGATGGCGCTGCGCGGCTACGGCATTCGCGGCCTGGGCAACACGCGTGCCTACGTTTGGTGCAACAACGTGGTGCACATCACCACGCTCGAAGGCGAAGTTTTTCTTGGAACGAACGATCCGGCGCGCACGGTGCGCGACCTGGACACCATGAAGCAGTATGCGCATTCATAACGGTCTTACAGTTCGGCTCGAATTGTGACAGGAGGCGATATGTCGTTCGGAATACCAACTGAAATCTGGGTCATTGTCGGATTGTGCGTGCTGGGCCTGTTGCTTCTCATGAGCAGCCTCGCGCGTCTCTATCGCAAAGCCGGCCCACATGAAGCGCTCATTGTCTACGGCTTTGGCGGTACCCGCGTGGTCAAAGGTCACGGCGCCATCGTTTGGCCGATGGTCCAGGTCTGCCGCGAGCTTTCTCTGGAGCTGATGTCTTTCGATGTCGCTCCGCAACAGGATCTCTATACCAAGCAGGGTGTTGCGGTCACGGTGGAAGCGGTCGCTCAGATCAAGGTCAAGTCGGATGTCGAATCGATCCTGACCGCGTCCGAACAGTTTCTCACCAAGACTGACCAGGAGCGTGAAGGCCTGATCCGCCTGGTGATGGAAGGCCACCTCCGCGGCATCATCGGCCAGCTCACGGTCGAGGAGATCGTGAAGCAGCCGGAGATGGTCGGCGAGCGTATGCGCGCCACCTGCGCGGATGACATGAGCAAGATGGGGCTGGAAGTGATTTCATTCACCATCAAGGAAGTACGCGACAAGAACGAGTACATCACCAACATGGGCAAACCCGATGTCGCCCGCATCAAGCGCGATGCCGACGTTGCCGCGGCCGAAGCCGAGCGCGATACCGCCATCAAGCGTGCGCTCGCGCAGCGCGAATCCGCAGTCGCCAGGGCACAAGCCGATCAGGAGCGAGTGCTCGCAGAAACGTTGTCGCAGGCCAAGCAGGCCGAAGCCCAGCGCGACCTCGAGGTGAAGAAAGCGCAGTACCTCGAAGTCACCAAGAAGCAGCAGGCGCAGGCCGACAAGGCCTATGACATCCAGGCGAATGTCATGCAGCAGCAGGTCATCGCCGAGAGTGTGCGCGTACAGCAGGTCGAGAAAGAAGGCCAGGTGAAGGTGCAGGAGGCCGAGATCATGCGCCGCGAGAAAGAACTCATCGCGACTGTGCTGAAGCAGGCCGAAATCGAGCGCCAGCGCATCGAGACGCTCGCCGAGGCCGAGAAGCAGCGGTTGATGGCAGAAGCCGAAGGTCACGCTTCCTCGATTCGCCAGCAGGGCGAGGCCGAAGCCGAGATCATCTTCAAAAAAGGTGAGGCGGAAGCGAAGGCGATGAACGTCAAGGCCGAGGCCTTCCAGGAATACAACCAGGCCGCGGTTATCGACAAATTGCTTACCGGCTTGCCAGAGGTGGTCAAGGCGCTGGCGAGTCCGCTGGCCAACGTCGACAGGATCACCGTGGTCTCGACCGGCAACGGCGACGCTGCCGGGCTGAACAAGATCACCGGCGACCTGACCAAGATGGCCGCGCAAGTGCCAGCGTTATTCGAAACGCTGACCGGCATGAACATGGGCGACATGCTCGGCAAGGTCCGCCAGATCGGCGACAAAGCGGCGAAGCCGCCAGAGAACGGCGGAACGAAGTAGCGGGGAGGCTACGTGACAACGCAAACG
>QIAH01000437.1 GCA_003225465.1 Acidobacteriota bacterium
AACGATGTGAGCACACATGGATTCCGAGAGAGGGGGGCACGGAGGAACCAAAGGTTTGTCCAAAGTGCAAAAGCCCCTACTGGAATACGCCGCGACGCAATCCGGTAGGCGCGAAGGCTGGCAAGAAAAAACGGTAACGACTTATTGGGCAAGATATGGACTTATTGGGCAAAAGCGAGTTGTTAGGCAAAGCCCCCCTCCCCCCTGGTCCTTTGCAGTCATAGGATTACGCGCGCGAGAGGGAACCAAGATCTTTGATGTCAAAGAACTTATAGGCAAAATATTCTGGAAAAAGTACTTAGCTCCATCGCTAAGCGACGCTCGCAAATACGCGCGGGCGACCTATCTTGGCGGACAGGCAGTTCAAGCCGCAAGGTCAGATGTCACACGTCGGAGGTTTACGACACACGCCACTTAGGGAGCGGGACACGGATAGATTTCATGGCGAGCCGCCTGGATTCCGCACGGTTGGTGGCGATCTGCACTGTTCGCGGGCGAGAGCGCCCGCGCCACAACAGAGTTCTGATACCGTGGTCGCGTGGCCGAACCTGACACGACAACCGATGCCGCCGAAGTGGTTTATTCGGGAGCACTCCGGCGGATCCAGCGCTGCATGGGCATCCTTGCGGTGGCGCTTCCCATCGTTGCATGGTTCAGTTTTGGCGGACGGACCGCCATCGGTCTAGCCTGCGGATGTCTGGTAGCTCTTTTCAATTTTGTGTGGCTGAAACGTGGCGTGGAAGCGCTGGCGGACCGTGTAGTCGGTGCGGGGAAGGCGCAGTCCGGAAAGGGAATCGTCGCCCGCTTCCTGCTGCGCTACGTTTTGATGGGCCTCGCAGCCTATGGTATCTTAACTGTTTCCCCCGCGAGCCTCTACGGGCTTCTAGCCGGACTGTTTCTGCCCGTAGCCGCCATCGCGTGCGAAGCCGCCTACGAAGTTTATGTGGCCTTGGCGCGTGGTCTCTAGTTCAGTCACCAGTCACCAGTCGTCAGCAAGAGCGAAGCCCTGGCTGAAGATTGGCAACTGACGACCTGAGGGCTGGCGACTGGCTGAAGACGGAAGACTGACGACTGATTCCCTATGCATGAGCAACTCTGGTTTACGGCAATCCTGAACCACCTGTTTGGCCCGGCCTTGACTGGTCTGCTGGAAAAATTGGGCATTCATCCCCACTTTCCCCAGGCGCCCATATCGAACTCGGCTGCCATGGAAATTCTGGTTTGCTTTTTTCTGATCGTCGTCTTCTTCATCGTTCGGGCCGGCCTTTCAGTCGACCGGCCAGGCGCACTGCAACACACATTCGAAGGCCTGGTTGGCTTCATTGAGCAACAGAGCCAGGAAATCATCGGCCCGCACAGCGAGGGGTACACGCCCTTTCTGGTGGCTTTGGCGCTATTCATTCTTTTCTGCAATCTCATCGGATTGATTCCCGGATTCGAATCACCAACCGCGGTTCCCATCGTGCCCTTGGGCTGCGCGATCGTGGCATTTTTCTATTATCAGGCGCAGGGATTCAAGCATGCCGGCATCAAATACCTGGCGCACTTCGCGGGGCCGATGCCTTTGCTGGCACCCTTAATGATTCCGATCGAACTCATCAGCCACCTGGCGCGCGTTCTTTCGCTGACCATCCGTCTCTTTGCCAACATGTTCGCGGGTGACATGGTTACGCTCGTGTTCTTTTCGCTAGTGCCAATAGGCATTCCGATCTTTTTCCTGGGCCTCCACCTGGGCGTCTCGTTCCTGCAGACCTACATTTTTGTCCTGCTGACCACCGTCTACCTGGCAGGAGCGGTCGCAGAAGAGCACTAAGAATAGTTTCGAGTTCAAGTTTCCAGTTTCGATAGAACGGTCACGGTCACACCTTAAAACTTGAGACGAAGGCGCCTAGAGAAGTTCGTTTTGAAGAAGTTCGTTTTGAAAGGGACGGCCTTCAGGCCGTCCGATTCGGCGGAGAGAGTATGGGGCTTCAGCCCCTGAGGTAAATCGCACCGAGCCCAATCAGAACTTCGAGTTTCAAGTTTCCAGTTTCGAGTGCAAAACCCGAGAGCAAATCGTCGAAACTCGAAACTTGAAACCCGAAACCGGTTTCACAGCCATCAGCGTGAGGGCGTCTGCACGGGATGACGTCAACCACCCACTGGCGGCTATTTGATACGAGGAGACACACTCAATGCGTAAACTCAGCTACGTGTTCATGATTCTGTCCGCGCTGTGCCTGGCAGTTCCGGCATTCGCGCAGGCCGGCCAAGCCTCCACCGTCAACTGGGTGGCCATCACCTCCGGCTTTGCCATGGCGATTGCTTCCGCCGTCTGCGGTATGGCGCAAGCCAAAGCCACCGCGGCCGCAGCCGAAGGTCTAGCGCGCAATCCTTCCGCCCGCCCGGGCATCCAACTCGCCCTCATCCTCGGACTCGCCCTGATCGAGTCCCTGGCGCTCTACACCCTGGTGATCATTTTTGCGAAGGTGAAGTAGGGCGGCAGCTCTTAGCTGGTAGCCATTAGCCTTTAGCCGAAACACAAAAGCCTCTGCCGTCCTGGCCGGGGCTTTTGCAATTGAGCGAAGGAAAAAGCTAAGCGCTATCACCACAGAACCGCATGAGCGTTTCCGCTTGCGGTGGGATGAAAATGCAAGCACAAAGCAGCTAGCGCGAGCGCTAACTCGAGCGCTGACTCATGTGAAGATCCCCAGGTTAGCGTCCAAAGAACGGACGCGAACCTGGGGCACCAACGCACTGCGAGGTACTTTTCGAGAGAGAGTCACAGAGAAAGGAAGAGCATTTGGGTGTCTCTGTGTCTCTGTGGTGTTCAAAAGCTAAGAGCTGGAAGCCAGGGCGAGCGCTAACTAATATGAAGATCCCCAGGTTAGCGTCCAAAGAACGGACGCGAACCTGGGGCACCAACGCACTGCAAGGTACTCTTCGAGAGAGAGTCACAGAAAAAGGAAAAGCGTTTGGGTGTCTCTGTGGCTCTGTGGTGTTCAAAAGCTAAGAGCTGGAAGCCAGAAGCTAAGAGCTGTTTTCAGCCCTTGCGTGTTCCGTCCCACTCCTGCCCTCGTCCTTCGGGCCCCCGCTGCATCGCGTCGACCAGAATCCGGCGGAGGCGGTAACGGCTTTCGAGGTCCGTGTTGACGATTTCGAAACCAACTTCGTTGACGCGGGCGCGACGCAGAAGCACCTGGGCGCGGACGTGCCGGACGCCCATCGAAATATCCAGGTTGGCCTCTGAGCCAATGCGCAGGTTGTCTTCCTTTGTGCCCATGCCGCCGCCGAGACTCATTTCGCGGATCAAAATACTCGATTTGCCCCACGAACTGCTGATAGTCGCGGATAGGGTTTTCGAAAGAACGATGCGCTCGTAGCGTCGCTGCCGCACCCACGGGCAAGCCGGTGCGGAATCCAGGGCTGCGATGGCGAGTTCGCCCGGTTCGAGGCCGCTATCGGAAAGAATCTGGCTGCCGTAGCGAGGATCGATCTTGGCCAGTGCTTGCGCCGCAGCAATACGAAGCTCGCGGTGGTGCATCCACTTCCACATCTTCTTCGCTTCGAGAAGCTCGCGCAGCATGCTGGCCGCTTCCGTATCGCGTAACCTTCCCAGCGACTCGATCGCCTTGAGTTGCAGAAATGGCGAGCGGCTCTCAGCGTCTCCAGCGCGGGCCATCGCGATCAGCGGGGCCACTGCTGTGCGGTCACCGCTCATCCCAATGTCGTCGACGGCCTGTGGAATAACCAGCGGGTCCAGGATCTCGAGCAATTCCATCAATGTGCGTCCCCGGTCGCTGGCCGCGCCATACGCGATCTGGCGCACCACCACGTCGTGATAGAAGCGGTTGAACTCCGGCAGACGCACCGGCAGCAACTCCAGCAAGGTAAGAACGTCGAGGCGACTGAGCAGACCGACCACGGAAGCAGCCTGCCGCGGTTGCCCGGCGCGGAGCATCTCGCGCATCTGCGTGATCGCGTTCGGTCCCAACTCACGGACCAGTTCGATCATGCGGTCGCACTCATCGCGCCGCAAACAGCGGAAGAAACGATCGGCAAGGTGCTCGACGGCGGCCTGGCTGGTGCGCCGCAGGACCTGCAGCAGATCTTCCGGAAGCTGCTCGGTCCGTAAAGCTTCTTCGATAAATTCGGGAAGTCGATTTTCCACGCCGATGCGCGGCCGCAGATCGGTGGCCAGGACGGGACGCGTCTTGGCAACCTGTTCCATGGTGGTGCAAACCTCGGCCACGGCGGCGTAGCTCTTGCGGGTGCTGGCTTCCTGGCTCAAGCGCACGAACGCCGCACTCAACATGCCTTGCAGTTCAGTATCGGGTTCCTTGCAGATGTGCTCGCCAATTTTGCGGATGGCGCACGCCATCAGGTCTCCGCCCGGGCCGGGGTACAAATCGGCAAGCTGCGCGAGACCAGTGGCAATTTTCCGCCGAGGTTCCGCATCCTTCGCGTCCAGGCAGTTGAAATAATTTCTCAGGATCGCGTCAGCGGATTCCTTGTCATCGCGTTCCAACAGAAGTTCCACGAATTGCCGCACGTTGCGAGGCGGCACGCAAGGCGCTTCGTTCGAGCTGAGAACGCTTTTCTTGCCAGCCTCGGGCACCTCGGCCCAGAACATCCGGTCAAGGATGTCCGCGTGCGACTCCACCAGGAGGCCGGCTTTCCCCATCTTCTCTTCCTGCACGCGCAGAATCTGGCGTAGGGTGTCCATCTGCCGGCTCATGTGCTCCAGCATCGTGTGCACCGCATTCACCTTGACCTCGCCCTTCTGATAGCGTTCCAGGGCGAAGCGGATTGCCATATGCTCGGCCGCCTTCATCAGCAAAGGCGTATCGCTGTCGGTCTGGACATTACTGGCCAGGCTCTCGAGGAGTTGGGTGAGATTGACCCGAGTGTTCGGGTCGGCCTTACCAAGTTCTTTCTGCAGGTCTTCAGTGGCGACGTTGGGACTGGTCGAGACTTCACCGAAGCGAGTTAGCAGCCGAATGGCCTGGACGACTTCTTCTTCCTGGAGGGGAACCGTCTTGCCGTCCCAACCTCCGGTACCCGTTCCGGTTCCCGTTCCGCCGCCTCCAACTCTGACGGTGGGCACAGTTCCGATGGGCGCGCCGCCCGGCTCACCGCCGCCTCCCCCACCTTTGGCGCCTTCGGCAGCCGCA
>QIAH01000438.1 GCA_003225465.1 Acidobacteriota bacterium
TTTTCTCGAACTCTCGCGCACCTCTGGAGGCAAATGAATTGAGCAAGGACATGGTCCCGAAGCGGATCTTCTTCACCAAGGGAGTCGGGAAGCATCGCGAACGGCTGACTTCCTTCGAGCTGGCGCTGCGGGACGCAGGGATCGCCGCTCAAAACCTGGTTCGGGTTTCCTCGATTTTCCCGCCAAACTGCAAGCTCGTGCCGCGCGCTACCGGACTGAAGTTTCTTCACCCGGGCGAAGTGGTCTTCGCCGTGGTCGCTGAAAACAGCACCCGCGAACCCCACCGCCTGCTCGCCTCCAGCATCGGCGTCGCCATTCCGTCGGATCGCAACACCTACGGCTACCTGAGCGAGCACCACTCCTTCGGCGAGTCGGAAGACGCGGCCGGCGACTACGCCGAAGAACTCGC
>QIAH01000439.1 GCA_003225465.1 Acidobacteriota bacterium
GACAAGCGCGGTTTGTGGACGACCGTGATCGCATCGGCAGTTCTGATCTTCGATTAGATACAAAGACATTCTCTACAAAGGGCAAGAAACACAAAGGACGGCATTGCTGCCGTCCTTCTGTTCTTTGCCGTCCAGCTCCAGCGATCAGGCTCTAGCACCAGGCTTTAGCGATCCAGATCTTAAAGGACTCCGACAAAGCGTTTGTTGGCGAGACCCTAGAGCCTGATTGCTAGAGCCCAGAGCCTAGAGCCCAGAGCCTAGCCTGCTCACTTCGCAGCCATCTTCTTCTTCGCCTTCCCTTTAAGCGACTTGTCCTTGTCCAGGCGCTCCAGCACAGCGGCTACGATCATGGGCAGGCCGACGGTAGCATCTACGAAGACCTCTCCGAATCTTCCTCCCTCGGAGGGTGGCACAAATTTTCCCCAGGAGATCGCTTCGCTGTAAGGGCTGCCCGACAATCCGCCCCAATACACCGGTTCGGGACAAATGCGCACGCCGTAGTGATAGCGCTTGAGCTGAATGTTTTCCCCCAGGCGCCGGTGACGCAGTTCGAGGAATGGCCCAAACTGCTGCGACCAATTGCGCGGGACGCCACCGCCGATGGTGAGAATACCGAGCCGCTTCTGGCGCAGCAGGGTGGCCGCGAAGTGCTCCAGATCAAGGAACGGGTCAAAGCGAATTTTGTGCCGTCCGGTGGATTCCCGCAGGCGGTTGTTGAGGGCGACATCGAGGCCTAGCTCCGAGTCCGTGAACGCCGGCACAAACACGGGCACGCCCTGCTCGAAAGCCGACTTCAGAATGCCACGCTGATCCTTGGCCGTCTTCGCCAGGTGCGCGCCGATGGTGTGATTGAGCTTGTAGGAGCAGAGGATGTCGTTGTGATCCCAGCTCTCGAGCACTTCCGACATTACTTCCTCAACATCGTCGAGGTTCTGTTCAGGCTCTAGCGTGTCGTAGACGCGGTTGTAGCCTTGCTCGTAAAGCTCTTCATCAGTCACTTCCGGGTTCACGCGAAAGTGCGCCCGCCCGGTGGCCTCCACCAGACCGTGAGCCATCAGGGCCCCGGTCGACACGATCGCATTGATGATTCCTCGGTCAATTAATTCGGAAATGATCAGGCCCTGCTTGGCGACGGTCATCGCGCCGGCCAGGGTCATCACAACGAAACAGTCCTCGTCGCGCGCCATCGCCTCGAGCACGTCCGCCGCTTCCCCCAGTTGACGCCCGGTAAATGCCGTTTTCGACATGGCCCGGACCAGATCGTCAATGGATCGAACCTTCCCAAGGTCGAGGGGCTCCAGCGGGACCAGGCGATCTTCGATGGGATCGTGCAGCTTGCGATCAATACCCGCACCGTCGCCCTGGCTTCCATTGCCGTGCTTCTCATGATTGGCGTGCTTGTCATGATTACCGTGTTTCAAAACCCACCTCCAAGCACAAACTCTATTCTTGTATGCAGCACTACTCTACTAGATGGACGCGAGATGGAGCCAATCGTTGAAGACAAAAATGGTTTGGGAGGCACAGAAAAGAGGCCCGGTTTTCTGTGCCGCAGAATATTTCTGTTGTGTTACCGGCGTCGGCTAGCGCACAGTCTTGCCGGATCAAGTGGCAACTGCATTCTCCGCGTTCTTTGCGGCATTTCTCCGCGCCCTCTGCGGTTTAAGATTTTCCCTTTGCCCCGGACGCATTCCCAGCACGCCACCTTTGTTATGCTATCGGTTCCACGTGGGAGGATCCTCGCTTGTCGCCAGAAAAGTTCACGGCCGCGCTGGTGCAGATGTCGTGTGGGCCGAATCCGGAGGAAAATCTCGACAAAGCCCTGAAGCGCATCGCCGAGGCCGCCACGAAAGGTGCGCAGGTGGTCTGCCTGCCGGAACTGTTCCAGACACAGTATTTCTGCCAGCGGGAAGACCACGCACTTTTTGACTTAGCCGAGCCAATTCCCGGACCGACGACGGAGAAGCTGAGCGCCGCGGCACGAAAGAGCGGCGTCGTGCTGGTCGCGTCGCTCTTCGAAAAGCGTGCTCCGGGCGTGTATCACAACACCGCCGCCCTCTTCGACAAGGACGGCACGCTGCGCGGGATCTATCGCAAGATGCACATCCCCGACGATCCGCTCTACTACGAGAAATTTTATTTCACTCCGGGCGATTTAGGATTTCGCTCGTTTGACACGGCTGCCGGAAAAATCGGCACGCTGATCTGCTGGGACCAGTGGTATCCGGAAGGAGCGCGGCTCACAGCGCTGCAAGGCGCCACGTTGCTTTTTTATCCCACCGCGATAGGCTGGCATCCGTCGGAGAAGGCAGAGTTTGGCGAAGCCCAGTACGATGCGTGGCGTACCATCCAGCGCGCTCACGCGATCGCGAATGGCGTCTACGTGGGAGTGGTCAATCGCGTAGGGTTCGAAACCGGCAACATCCGCGGCAATGAGGCGAAGGGCGCCGGGCTCGAGTTCTGGGGAGGGTCCTTCATTGCCGATCCTTTCGGTCGCGTGCTGGCACTGGGATCTCACGACAAGGAAGAGATTCTTACGGCCGAGATCGACCTGCGGAAGCTGGAAGACATTCGCCGCAACTGGCCCTTTCTGCGCGACCGGCGCATTGATAGCTACGCGCTCATAACCAGCCGGCTCATTGACTGAAGTGCAGGCCCGCGCCCTGTCAGCACCAGGAGACAAAATCTGAAACCGCAGAGCGCGCAGAGAAATCCCGCAGAGTACACAGAGACTGTGACAGCAAGTAAACACCACACTTCAAGCGAAACCTCAACTGTCGCCCGGGCGGAGGTTCGCATGCCCGCCGAGTGGGAACCGCACGGCGCAACCTGGCTGGCGTGGCCGCATTTCAAAGGCGACTGGCCCGGAAAGTTCGAGCCCATTCCCTGGGTCTATGCGGAAATCATCCGCCATCTCTCTCGCCACGAACGAGTCGAGTTGATCGTGAACAACGCCGACTCGGAGAAGCGTGCCCGCAAAACGTTGAAGCTTGCCAATGTCCTTAACAAGACCATCCGTTTCCATCGCTGGCCGACGAACCGGGTCTGGACCCGCGACAGCGGCTGCACCTTCACCGTTGATGGAGCGACGGGCGTCCCCGCCCGTCAAGCCGAGCGAAGCTCGGCTCCGTTGCAAGCGACCAAGTGGCGCTTCAACGCCTGGGCAAAGTACCCGAACTACCGTCACGACGACAAAATGGGCTCCCTCATGGCGAAGGCCGCCGGTGCTGAAGAAATCCGCGCGCATCACGCCGACGCCCGCGTCGTCCTCGAAGGCGGCTCGATCGAGGTGAACGGCCGAGGAACTCTCATCACCACGGAAGAATGCCTTTTGAGCCGAGTGCAGCAGCGCAACCCCGGTTTTCGGCGCGAAGATTACGAGCAGATTTTCACGAAGTATTTAGGCATTCGCCACGTAATCTGGCTGGGACGTGGTATCGCAGGCGACGATACCCACGGTCACATCGACGACATCACGCGCTTCGTCTCGCCCAGCAAGATCGTCACGATGGTCGAGCCCAACCGGAACGACAAAAACCACAACCCGCTCGCACAGAATCTCCGCCGGCTCAAGTCCGCGACCGATCAGGACGGCAAACGCTTCGAGGTCGTTGAGTTGCTCATGCCGGCGCCCGTCATCTTCGAAGGCCGGCGCCTGCCCGCTAGCTACGGCAACTTCTACATCGCGAATGGCATCGTACTGGTCCCGGTATTCAATGATCCAAACGACCGTGTCGCGCTCAACCTTCTGGCCGAACTCTTCCCTACCCGCGAAATCATTCCCATCTACTCCGGCGACCTGATCTGGGGCTTCGGCGCCATGCATTGCATGACCCAGCAACAACCGCGTTAGGGGTCGGTCGCTTCTCGAACAGGCAGGAGCCACGTAGGCCCAGACGCCCTCGTCTGGGCGGCCGGGCGCCAGCCCGGCGGCAAGTCGCTGCGAGACAACCGTCCCCGCCCGTCTTGGCTCAAACTGTTGCAAGGTGCGATGAGCGAGGACGCCCCTTGCTCCATTCTTGTTTTGCGGAGAATCGCGGTTCGCTACGAGTTGCTAAAAATCAAAGCTACTTCTTGTACACCGTCGGCCGCGGGCCCTTCTCCAGCGTCTCACGGTCCCAGATCATGTCTTCGCGGGAATAGTTGGCGAGTTCGAAATCCTGCGTCAACTCGAGCGCGTCGGTGGGACAGGCGTCTTCGCACAAGCCGCAGAACATGCAGCGGCTCAGGTCGTAGGTGAAGTTGGTGAGTTCCTTGCGGCGGGTCTTCTCGTTGCGTTCGCTTGAGACCACGATCAGGTTTTCGGGGCAGGCCAGCGCGCACAGGTCGCAGGCTATGCACATGGTCTCATCGGTATCAGGATTGACGTTCAGGCGGGGCGCCCCGCGGTAGCGTTCCGCAACCTGCGGCCGTTCCAGCGGATATTGCTCGGTATAGTTTTCCTTGGGATCCTGGTAGAGGAACGTAACCTTCAGTCCCTGCAGCAGATCCAGCAGAAACACCTTGCGGAGCAGATTAGGCATCCCCATACGAGGCTAGAATACCCTAAATTCACGCGCTCCGTCATCCGGCGAACGCCCGTGGTTTCCTGTCGATCAACAAAGCTGGGGGACTTCCCCAGCAAAGGCATAGGCCGGCAAAGACGGTTCCTTCTTCGGCGGGTGCGCGATTTGACGCATATCTGCCTGGCGAGCTGTCAGCCCGGAGAGCTGGGAACTTTTTCTGAGACGGAGGCGTACCTATTCCCAGAGGCTGGCCATGAAGAGTCTGCTGACATCCCGCCCGGAACTTCGCTGGTTTGCGGTAGCGGTTCCGACAGTGGTCCTGGCACATTGGATGTTCACTGCCCTGTGTCCCCGCCTGATGGCCATGCTTCCCTATAGCCTCCGCGCCGTGCTGCATCTGCTCTAGTTTCCAGGCAGTCTCCTCGTCGCTGACAAGTCATGCCATACGTCCAGTCCCGCTACAATGTGGGGAGACATTCCACGTTCCGGATCGAGGGGCATTTGGCCAACGACCAACGACCAACGGCTAACGACCTGCTTGCCGACGAACGCCAGCTGACCACCAACGACGGTCTTGCTCCAGCCGACGACCGACGACTGACGACTGACGATCGCTCCGACGAACTCTTCATGCAGGAAGCCCTGCGGGACGCGCAGCGCGCTCTGGAGATGGGAGAAGTGCCGGTAGGCGCGGTTGTGGTCTGTGACGGCAACATCCTTGCGCACGGCTGGAACCGCAATCTGACGGGCAACGACCCCACCGCCCACGCCGAAATCGTCGCACTACGCGAAGCCGGTGCCATCGTTGGTAACCATCGCCTCGGAGACTGCGAGCTGTTTGCTACAATTGAGCCGTGCGCGATGTGTGCCGGAGCGCTGGTACATGCGCGCATAAAGCGTCTGGTCTACGGCGCTGACGACCCGAAGGCGGGTGCAGTCCACTCCGTCATGCAGGTCCTGAACCACCCGCAACTGAACCACCGCATGGAGCTCAAAGGCGGCGTGCTGGCAGGCAGATGCGCGGAGGTGCTGCAGTCGTTCTTCCGGGCTAAACGGGAAAGCCGATAGTCATTCAAACGGCTTCCATTGGAGGGTTTGCCACAAGCTAACGACCACCAGCCAACAGCTGTTTTCCACGCGGAGAGGTGCGTGAGTGGTTGAAACGATCCGCCTCGAAAGCGGGTGAAAAAATCCAACGCCAACGAAAATAAACAAATGTGCGGCGAATTTTGCACCCTTCCTGCACTTTTTTTGAAAATCATTTTCAATTTCAGCTTCTTAACATTGCCGAGAACGGGAGCCGGGCGAGCGAGGTGATAACCAGAATTCGCGCCCTTCTGAAAAAGTCCGTGCCAGAAAAGGCGAGGCTGGACATCAATGAGGTCATCGGCGGTGTGCTGGCGCTAACCAAGCCAGAGGCCGCCCGGCAGCACATCCAGGTACACCTTGAGCTTGGAGAACATCTTCCGGCAGTGCTGGGTGACAAGATTGAACTCCAGCAGGTGGTGCTCAATCTCATCTCGAATGGCATGGAAGCAATGGCGCCTCCGCGGAGGACTTCCTCCAGGCCGGCAAGGCCGAGCATGCGACCTGCCTCATCCTCGATGTGCGCCTGCCGGGAATGAATGGGCTGGAGTTGCAGCGCGACTTGGCTGCCGCTCATAAACCGGTGCCCGTCATTTTCGTTTCCGCCTGTGCCGATCCCCAGACCCGATCGCTGGCATTGCAGGCGGGGGCCGTCGCGTTCCTGAACAAACCCCTCAACGACGAAGCGTTGCTCAGCGCAATTCATGGAGCTGTTGATGACAAGGAGAGTGATTATGAGTAACTCACGCAATGTCACTACCACGCTAGGGCCGAAACTTCGCCAGATTTCGCCGACGCAGGACCGGTGGCGAAGGAACGGCCAAGATCATTCGAACAATAGCGGAAATGGCACGACAAACCTGCAGTCCAATTTCGTTCAACAGGAAAGGCTCAATGTGCTGGTGGCCGACCACCATCCCGGTGGTGCTGGCCGGCGTGGCGGCACTGTTGGCTGGCAGGACGAATATCAAAATTGTGGGCCAGGCGCGCGACGGGCGTGAAGCAGTGGAGAAGTTCCTGGCTATCCATCCTGATGTCGGCCTGTTCGAAGTGCGCATGCCGCTCATGGACGGGATTGAAGCCATGAGCGCCATTCTTGCGCAAATGCCCAGCGCGCGGCTGGTCATGTTCACCAACTGCCAAAGCGAAGAAGACGTGTACCGCGCGGTGCGCGCCGGAGCCCAGGGATACGTGCTCAAACATGCCCCGGCGGAGGAGCTGGTGGAGAGCATCTGCGCCGTCGCCGCGGGGCGGCAGTGGATTCCACCCGTGGCAGCCGCCAGGTTGGCGCGCCGCATCGCCGATCGCGACCTGACCAGCCGCGAGAAGGAGGTCCTGCTGAGTATCACCAGCGGCAAGAGCAACAAGGAGGCCGTAGTCATGCAAGTTGCCTGCACCCAAGCGCCGCGGAGTGGCCAGTCCCGCCGAGAGCCGACGCGAAAGAGTCACGGCATACAAGGACGGATCACGATTCTCTAGCAGGCTGCGGAAAAACTCCTATTAAGGCTTATGTCGAGCGAAAATTCGCTCGTAAGTCATTGAGTTCTCGTTCGCCGAAACGCTCGAAATTACTACCCTGGTTCTTTTTTCCGCAGCCTGCTAGAGCTTGATCTATGTGCCTAAGGCATCGTTTCAAACGTCGTTGCATTACGGGTCCGTCTATTTGCACGAGGTTGTAGAGCTTACGAGCACGTCGAAAGCGTAGCGCACCGAGATGCTCCAGCAGTTGAATCCGGCACTCGTTTTCTCCGGAGGCGCGCAGTATGCAGACGAGCCCCACCAGCACATCGATATCACGCACCTTGCCGGCTCGTTTGCGGAGACGAGCAATCGCCTCCAGGAGCCGTCGCTCATTTCGTCTCCGGTCCAGCATAAGCGCTTGCAACATCGACTCAAGCCGACGCGTGTACCTGCGCAGCCGATGAACGGGTTCGGGTAGAGGTCTTTCTTGGAAGTTCTTCAGCAACTTCCTCAAGACTTTCACTGGCTTGTGGAACTCTTTGGGGCCCAGTGACATGGTACAAACTCGAATGCTAGTCAAGATGACACATCCGTCAAGGTTGACCCTGGGAAAGGCCACGTTCGAATTACGCACTGGCCACAACGGCAACACGCCGATGGCCGTCACGCAGCCACCCTTCGTTGTTCTAATTCCACTGCATATCGGAATCCGTCCCGCCAGGTTCTCCAGTGGGGCTCCCACCCTAGCCTGCTTTTCGCTTTCTGGTTTGATGCACCTCGCGCCTCGGTCATCAGGATCACGCCACCCTCACCGACTGCGAACTTGGCAATCCACCGCATGGGGATACCGCCAGCACGACCTGCCACTACAGGTTTTCCTTTCCAGAATGCCTCTGCCACGACCAGGCCGAAGCCTTCCCGAATGGATTTTTGCAGAACCACATCAGCGGAAAGGGCGCGTATGCGCGCTTCCACTTCAGGTTATAAGCATCTGTGCAACTCTAGTTGGAGAGGATGCTACGACTTCAGTAGAGGCACTTTCGGGCAAACGCTGGTAGATACTGTGCTTATGGTCGAAGACAAGCTACGCGATCACTTTGACAATTCTCTGGGCAAAGTCGAGGTGGTGATTTATTCCATCCTCGCCCTGCTGCTTTCGGTGACCGTCCTTGCAGCAATCGCGAGTGCTGGGAAACTACTCTGGGATGCTCTCAGTCACTGGACGATCGCAACTCAAACGCTGCGGGTTTTGAACGAATTGTTGGTTGTGTTGATGCTCGTGGAGATCTTGCACACGGTTCGCATCTCGATTCGTTCGCATGTTCTCGTCACCGAACCATTCCTGGTAGTTGGCCTGATAGCGTCTATCCGGCGAATGCTCGTGATTAGCTTGGAAATGGCCACCCTCACCAGAGAAGCAAGTTGGTCGAATCAGGGCGAGAGCATTTTCCGGTCATCCATGCTTGAGCTGGGCCTGCTCGGTCTTTTGGTTTTCGTCTTGGTGTTTTCAATTACGCTCGTGCGTCGGTACCCTCCGCCGAAAGATTTCAAGGACGTGTGAAGAGCCAGGCCAGGTTGGTTTGTTTTGCTCACTGTGGATGGCTACTTCGAAAAGCTTGACAAGAGCGAGTCCCTCGTCCGCAAGACTCTATGCAGTTGGGAACAATTGTGCCATCTCGCGGCCTGTCCCGCACAGTATGGCCCACTGGCGGCTGGCTGCTACAACTTCTTCAGCAACACCAACGTGAGGTCGTCAGCTAGAGAGGCCGTTCACGAAATTGGATAACGGACGTATAAATCGTCTCGACTAGCTGGCTCGCACTCTGGTGCAAGTGCAAACTGACAGTCTTTGACAATCGTTCTGCAGAGTACTGTTCACCTGCGGGATTCTCGGAGTCGTAGTGCAATCGACTCGCATCATGCTTCTGGACCACAAAGATGCGATCGCCTCTCGACCTACGGCGGACGCGCCCCGTAGGTTCAGGTGTCTCGCTGAACCTCCT
>QIAH01000286.1:0-2297 GCA_003225465.1 Acidobacteriota bacterium
TGGCGTATGGACTTGGGGTTCTGCCGAATGCGGTGTGGAAGGGACAGACGTGGAGCATGACGATCAAGGAAGTGATTGACGGTCTAGTGTACGCCTTGCTGACGGCGGGAACGTTTGGATGGCTTTGGCCGAGGTAGCGGCGGGCACGAAGGGATCAGCGCTCGGGATCAGATCTCCGAGCACAGTCGGTTTGGACTCCACCGGTCAGTCGGGATGGAAGTTGAAAATGATGATTTCTTTGGTCTCATGTGGTGCGGGTTCCCACTTGCAAGTTCGGACCGCTGCGACGGCAGCTTGAGCCAGAAGGGGATGACCGCCAAGGGTCTCGGTCGATTTCACAGAACCGTTGGGAAGGACCAGGGCTTCGATTTTGACAGATCCGGTGATGTCCATTTTCCGGGCGAGGCCGGGATAGGACGGAACGATCTTTGTGATTATTTTGCGCTTGGTCGCGGGCTGATCCTGCTGGGCGCGAGACAAAGGACTGGAGACCAGTAGAACCGAGGTGCACACAGTCAAGGCCAGCCTGATCCACGGACGCATATACTTCCCTCCGTGTCCATGTTAGGCACCCCATGGTTTACGTAAAGGTAACGGTGGTAATCCAGTGAAAACTCCGGGCCCGAATAACCTTAAACTACAGAGGGCGCACGGGAAACGGCCATTCGAACCCGCGGATGCGCCGGGCATCGATACAATCGGATGGGTACTGTTGACTGGTGATGCCAAGAAATACGTTCACAGCGATGTACGGACATGTCCTGATCTTTATTTGGTGGAAGGGCTGAACCAGGTTCGTCGGCGGGGGGAGTTCGCAGTCAAGAAGAAACCCTTCACCACCACGGACACGAGGGGGAACGAGGGGGAACGAGGGGAAACCTTTAAGCGGACTTTCTCAACGCAGGCGAGACGATCGACTGCAATGGTGCAGCATGAAGAACCGATCCGTTCCAGTTGATACTGTGCTCCCGCACATTGTTTATAAGAACCTTCCCGCGGCTATAGAGTGGCTCAACGAAGCGTTCGGATTTCGCGAGCACTATCGGTACGGGGAGCAGAGCGGCGCCCAGATGAACCTCGACAACGCCTACATCATGGTGAGAAGCGCGCGGCCGGGCGATGCCACGGCTAAGCCAGGTGCAGAACAGACGGCGTTGCTGACCGTCTTCGTCGAGGATGTGGACGCGCATTTTCGTCAAGCCAACGCGGCTGGGGCCAGGATCGTCGAGGAACTCCACGAAGTCATATACGGCGAGAAGCAGTACGGGGTCGAAGACCTCGAAGGGCATCGCTGGCTTTTTTCGCAGCATGTTCGCGATGTGAGCCCGGAGGAGTGGGGCGCGAAGGTCGCAGGGCGGTGAGGGTTTCCAGCTGGAGAACTTCACTCTCCTGTATCAGTGTTTTCTTAGCCGCGTCGAAGCTGGTGTTCAGAAGCCTTCCGAAAAGTGAAGCATCTGCACGTCAAGACACCTGAGTCTTCGTAAAATCATCTCGATACTCTCTTCTTGGTATGACCCGGCGCCTCTTCTACACCGATCATTGTGTGCTTCCGCTTCCGCCGGAACATAAGTTTCCGATTGGAAAGTATCGGATGCTGCGGGAGTTGCTGGTCAAAGATGGCTTCTTTACTTTGGAGGAGGCTCCGTTGGCGCACACGGCGACGATTGTCTTGGCGCATGACGCGGAGTATGTCGAGGCGTTTCTGCAAGGCACTCTGAGCGCGGGTTCAGTGCGGCGGATCGGGTTTCCGTGGTCTCCGGGGCTGGTGCGGAGGACGCTGGCATCGGTGGGATCGACGCTGGCGGCTACACGCGAGGCTGTCGCGACGGGATGGGGCGGGACGCTGGCGGGCGGAACGCATCATGCGTTCGCGGCGGAGGGGTCGGGGTTCTGCGTGTTCAACGATATCGCAGTAGCGGCCCGATGGGTGCATCGGGAGCGCTGCCTTCAACGGGGAAGAGTGGCAGTGATTGATTTGGATGTGCACCAGGGCGATGGCACGGCGGACATCTTTCGTGGGGACGCATCGGTAATGACGCTGTCGGTACATTGCAAGAATAATTTTCCCTTGCGGAAACAGCAGAGTTCATTGGATGTCGAGCTCGATGCGGGGGTTGGAGACGAGGAGTATCTGCGTGTGCTGGAAGCGGTGTTACCGCGGGTGTGGGAGTTTGGGCCGGAGTTTGTGTTTTATCAGTCTGGCGTGGATGGGTTGGCCTCCGATCGGCTGGGTCGGTTGCGGTTATCGCACGCGGGGTTGATGGAGCGCGATCGGATGATGATGCGCGGGGTGCGTG
>QIAH01000286.1:2366-29595 GCA_003225465.1 Acidobacteriota bacterium
GTTTCGAGTGGCGGCGGACGTGTTTGAGCGAGCTTGATCGCAGCGAAATGCAAACAGGAACACCTTAAACCGCAGAAGACATACCAAATCGCATAAGAAAGCCGAGATCGATGTGCAGATGCAACTGGAGCGGCGGGCGTCCCGCCGGATGGACGGGCGAGGACGCCCGTCTCTCCATCGCGGAGAACGGCCGCAGAGAACGCGGAGGTGGTCACTGGTGCAGGGATTGGTCCCTAAGACGCATGTGACGGGCCCGCAGCTTTCTGCTCCGAGCCATAATAAAGATCGCAGACGGCTTTCTGGACTTTGTCGGAGAGCGCCTGCATATCGTGGCCGGTGAGGCCGGTCGTCGAGATCGGTTTCCCCACCCGCATCTCCAGCGTACGAGACTTGATGTGATAGGTGTTCATCGGGAGCAGTTCAAATGTCCCAACCAGCGCGACCGGGATGATATCGACTTGCGCTTTGATGGCGAGAAAAAATGCGCCCGGAAGGAACGGTTTGATCTGGCCATCGGAAGTGCGGCCGCCTTCGGGGTAGATCACCAGCGGCATTCCGGCTTTCAGCCCCTTCAGTGCGGAGCGAATGCTGCCGATGGAAGCGGCGGGGTTCTGCTGATCGATGCAGATTTGCCCGGACCGTTTGAGATGCCACCCGACGATGGGATAGGAGAGCAACTCTTTTTTGAACGCGATGCGGAACTGAAAAGGCAGGTACACGTACAGCACCGGAATATCCAGAGCCGAGGCATGGTTTACGGCGTAGACATGGGTGCGCGTCGTGTCGATCTTGTCGAGCCCCGTCACTTGCACCGGCGAGAAGATGGTCTTCATGATCATCCACGACCAACCGCGGGCGAAGCTGTGCAGGATGCTCTCGCGGTCGCCTAAAAGTGATGCGGGGATGGAGACCAGTCCGAACCCGACTGTGTACAGCCAGATCAGCGGGTCATAGATGAAATAGGAGCGCAGGCGGCTGAGGATTCCATATTTGCGCGGACGCGGTGGCCTGGACGCGATTAGACGTTCAATCAGGCCGGGCGCGGGAGCGATAGGAACTTCGCTGCTTTCGACTTCGGTGGATGGAGTTTTCGACTGCACGATTCCTATCCGATGCGGGCGCCGAGCGAGCGCATCGCTTCTCCTACAATGTAAATGGAACCGGTGACGACTACCAAACCCCGGGTTCCCGCGACGACACGTGCTCGGGCCAGCGCGGAAGCGACGTCGGGAGCCTCGTCGATGTCGATAGAGACGCGCTTGGAAGCCTCGCGAATCTCGGAGGCGGTCGCCGCGCGTGGGTTTTCGACGTGGGTGGCGATGACACGGTCGGCCAGCGGAAAGAGTATTTCAGCGATTTCGCGGATGGCTTTGTCGCGCATGGCTCCGAAAACGAACACCAGCGGGCGTTCTTCGTAGGTGGCCGAGAGGGTGGAGCGCAGGGCCCAGGCTCCGGCGGGATTGTGGGCGATATCGAAGACGATCTCAGGGTGCTCGGCCGTAGCGGGCAGGACCTGAAAGCGGCCGGGCCAGCTGGTTTCGCGGATGCCACCCTCGATGGTGGTTGCGGTGACCGCGGCGAATCCCTGGTGCGCGAGTTCTTCCGCGGCGGCAATGGCAAGCGCGATATTGCGCAGTTGGTGGCGGCCGACCAGCGGTGTCTCGACCGTGATTTCCCTTCCCATTAGCTGTAATGGATATCGCGAAACGTAACCTGCTTTTTCCTGCGCACTCGGAAGCAGATATTGCGAGCTGTTGGGAGTGACTGGCGGCACGTAGGGAACCGCGCTTATCGCCCTGGCTCCGAGATCGAGAATGGTGTTGCCGATGACGTCGTTGGCATCGGGATTCTGCGGCAAGGTGACGACCACGCCATTCGGTCGGATGATCCCGGCTTTCTCGCGCGCAATTTCGGTGAGCGTGTCCCCGAGAAATTTCTGATGGTCGAGCGAAATATCAGTAATCACGCTAACGCGCGGTTCGACCACGTTGGTCGCGTCCAGTCGTCCACCCATGCCGACTTCAAGCACTGCGATTTCAACTTTCTCGCGCGCGAAATACTCGAAGGCAATGGCGGTGAGCATCTCGAAGAAGCTCGGGTGCCAGGGGAGTTCGGCTTCGCTGACCAGACGCTCGGCAGTGCGATCGACGACATCGTGAATGAGGGCGAAATCGCCATCCGTGATGGCAGAGCTGTTAATGCGAATGCGTTCATTGATCCGAACCAGGTGGGGCGAAGTGTAGAGGCCGGTCTTGTAGCCCGAGACCTGGAGGATCGAAGCAAGTGTGGCGGCGGTTGACCCCTTGCCGTTGGTGCCGGCGATCAGGACGGCAGGAAATTTTTGTTCGGGATGTTCAAGCGCCTCGAGCAGCACGCGCATGTGGGCAAGGTCAAACTTGTGCGAAGGCGTCTGGGCCAGTTCGTGGCCGAGGGCAAACATGCGCGCGATGGCGGTTTCGTAGGACAAAGACCTGACCGGCAGCTTGGTTAAGAGTATCAAGGACAAGTCGCAATTTTCGAGAGGACGGCAGCGGGAGGCGTCCTGGAACCGGCAGGGCGTTGAAATCAGGATGGAGCGGATTGGTGGAATCGGATCTGCCTGAGTGGGACTTACTACTCCACGCCGACGGGCGAGGACGCCCGTCTCTCCATTTATCTTCAGGCGGCTTGCACCATGAAGTCGAGGGCGCGGGATATGTAGGGCTTCAGTTCGCGGCGGTGCACCACCGCGTCGAGCATGCCATGTTCGAGCAGGAATTCGCTGCGCTGAAATCCCTGGGGAAGTTTCTGGCGGATGGTTTGCTCGATGACCCGGGGACCGGCGAAGCCGATGAGGGCGCCGGGTTCGGCGATATTCAGATCGCCCAGCATCGCGAAAGAGGCCGTGACCCCACCGGTCGTGGGGTCGGTCAGCACGGAAATATAGGGGATCTTCAGCTCGTCGAGGCGGGCGAGGGCGGCGGAAATTTTGGCGAGCTGCATGAGGCTGATGACACCTTCCATCATGCGGGCACCGCCCGATGCCGAGATGATGATCAGCGGCTGTTTGGTGCCGGCGGATTTCTCGATCGCACGAGTGATGACTTCTCCGACAACTGCGCCCATGCTTCCGCCAATGAAGGCGTATTCCATCGCGCTCATCACCACGGGGCGGCCGTTGAGCTTGCCTTGCGCGTTGATGACGGCATCGGTGAGGCCGGTATCTTTGCTGGCTTGCTTGAGGCGGGAGGAGTAGGCCTTGAGGTCGACGAACTTCAGCGGGTCGGTGGAGACGAGATTGGCATCGAAAGTGTCGTATTGACCCTCGTCCAGAAGCTGAGTGAGGCGGGAGCGCGCATCGATGCGGAAGTGCTTATCGCACTTGGGACAGACGTTGAGGTTGTCCTCGAGATCTTTTTTCCAGATGATCTGGCGGCAGCTGTCACACTTCACCCACAGGCCTTCGGTGCGCACTTTGCGCTCGCCGGAAGTGTCGAGCTCACCGGATTGGCGTTTGAACCATGCCATGGTTCAGCAAAAGCATCCCTCATCTTTCAGTGCAGAGCCGGGGCCAAGGGCGGCGAGCTAACAGCCAACAGCTATCTCAATACTCAATTCCTTTTTGCGCAAGGACGCCTTTTTCGTAGGCGTGTTTTACCTGGCGCATTTCGGTGACGGTGTCCGCCAGTTCGACAATT
This sequence comes from Acidobacteriota bacterium, assembly GCA_003225465.1. GTDB lineage: Bacteria > Acidobacteriota > Terriglobia > Terriglobales > Acidobacteriaceae > Gp1-AA133. The sequence goes on from QIAH01000286.1 coordinate 6,044, forward strand.
GTCGGGTGGGCGTTCCGGCCCGTCAATATAACATGCACCATGTCTGGTTTGTTCCGGAGGCTCTGGACGACTTTCGCGGGATCGAGCATGCCGTAGCTGATCGCATAGTTGATCTCGTCGAGAATCACCAGGTCCCAGGCGCCGGACTGGATCGCCTTCTCGGCTTCGGCCCAGGCTTCCTCGACCATGCGCACGTCCTCGGGATCCGGTTTCTCTGTGCCTACCTTCACGAAGCCGCGGCCCATCTGCTTCATCACGAATTTGTCGCCGAAGGCCTGCACCGCATCAAGTTCGCCGTAGTGCCAGGAGCCTTTCAGAAACTGCAGCATCAGGACGCGCATGCCCTGCCCGACTGCACGCAAGGCAGTGCCCATGGCGGCAGTGGTCTTGCCTTTGCCGGGGCCGGTGTTCACGAGGATGAGTCCACGGCGGATCTCGGACATAGAGGTCAAACTTCTGATTGTACCTGCTTCGCCAGGGATACGTGCATTCGCGGAGTGGCCGTCGCGTTCTGCATCCGAACCAGACTTCCATACATCTTTCATGACGGAACTGGTACGCTGGGAAACTCGTAAGCATCTTAAGAACGGGCCCCCACTCTGGGTAATCCGGAGGTCTCTCCGCATGAAACATAACAGCGTTCTGCTGTTGCTAGTGCTATTGCTGCTGCTGGCTCTTTCTTCGAGCATGCAGGCCAGGACGACTCGACCTCAGACCAATGCCACGGGGCCGCGAGAAGAGGAAGTCGTGCGGGAGATCGTGGACCTGGAGAGGCAGGCCAAGGAGGCCGCGATTCATCGGGACGCGAGCTTTTCGGAGCGCACGCTGGCGGACGATTATGTGGCCATCAGCCCGCTGGGTCAGGTGATCGGGAAGGCGGAGACCGTCGCCGCGCGCAAGACGGCGCAGTTGCGGTACGACTCGATTGAGATTTCAGAGATGGTGGTGCGGCTCTACGGGAATACGGCAGTCGTGACAGCGCGGGCCGAAGTAAAAGGCAAAGAACTCGGCGAGGAGTTTAGCGGGCCATACCGGTTCACGCGCGTGTGGGTTCGGAGATCCGGGCACTGGCTCACGGTGAGCTATCAAGCTACCGTCACGCGGTGAGGCTCAGAGCGAGCATCGCAGCCAGATAGACGAGGACGCCTCGATCCCGGTCCCATTAGGTGAACTACGTGGCATAGAGGGGACCTGAGATGCGTCCCACCTTCGCATGCCTCTACGGTAATTGAAGCATCTGACGGTATTCCTGTTTGTGGTCAGGTTTCCCCTCTTCGTCGAGTAGGTGAACCGCGATTTTCAAAGCTTCGACTTCTTTTTTCACGCGCAGAAATTCTTCCTCTTTGGTACGGAGTACTTCGGCAACATCTTTCATAACACCCTCTTACAATCCGATTGGATGGCGATTTTAGTTTACCGGGAGGTGACTCTAAATGCTGGCCGCTGGAACGGGTACATCCCAGAAGTGCAAGGTTGGCAACCTGGCATTGGCCCAATAGAACCAAATGGTTAGTGGCCGCTGTGGTAAGGATGGCCCTTGAGGATGGTGAACGCGCGGTAGACCTGCTCGAGCAGCACGACGCGGGCGAGTTCGTGTGGGAGGGTCATCTTCCCGAGCGAGAGGTTGGTGCTGGCGGCGTTGCGCGCTGCATCGCTGAAACCGTCCGCGGGGCCGATGGCGAGTAGCAGTGGCTGCGGGTTGCGGTCCTGATGATTCTGCAGAAATTCAGCAAACTCTTCGGAAGAAAGTTCTTTGCCCCTTGAATCGAGGAGTACCAGGGTATGAAGGGGGCGGCTCTTGTCACGCAATTTCAAGAGGGCAGCTTCATCCGCGAGCGGTAGGCCTTCCACTTCCACGTAGCGGGAAATACGTTTGAGATATTCCGTGGTGAGCGATTGGATGGCTGGATCTTTGGTTTTGCCAATCCAGGCAATTTTGAGTTTCACGTTCGAGATTTAATCACAGCACCCACAGAGCAGCGAGGGCTTTCCTCGAAATGCAGACTCATAAATCTTAAAACTAGAGGTCGGAGAGAAACCGCGGAGCGCGCGGAGAAAACCCTTTACTGCGAAGGGTGCATTTTGGGTTCCGCTGATCAAATTCCGCTCAGGGTTTTTGGCCGGAAGCCAGAACAATGGTTGCCGTGAATTTGATGGCGTCCTGGTCTTCGTATTTGCGAATGGCGGAGTGGACTTCGGCGTTGATTTCGGGCCACCTTTCGCTGGGAACGCGCTTGAGTAAAGGAAGGAATGGAGCGCCGACGGCTTGCTCCAGTTCCCAGACTTCTTCGGCGGATCCCTGCCAGGTCCAGGGGACGATGCGAGTTTCTTCGTGCAGGTTCTCGAAGCCACTTTTTTTGAGCGCTTCGGAAAGGCTGCCCTGGCGAGCGAAGCGAAATGGGTCGGGACCATCGGCGGCGAGGAGCGGGCCTCCAACGTGACGGTGCACAGTTCCGAAGCTGGCCGAAAAATAGGGTTGATCGTGCGTTCCCCAGACTACAAAACAGGCGCGTGCATTGGGTTTGACCACGCGGTGAACCTCGCGCAGTGCGCGATCGACGTCGGCAAAGAACATGACACCGAAGCGGGAAGTCGCCAGATCAAACTGGTTGGCGGAGAACGGAAGCTGCTGAGCATCGCCTTGCCGCGTCGAGATGTTGGTGAGGCCGCGCTGGCGCGCGCGGTCGGCGGCGATGGCCAGTAGATCGGCGCTGAGGTCGAGGGCGGTCACGTGGCCGCTGGAGCCAATCCGGCTGGCAAGCGTGATCGCGGGCTCTCCTGTGCCGCTGGCCAGATCGAGAATCTGCATGTCCGGACGAGGAGCGGCATATTCTACTAGAGCCTCCGTGACGTCGCGGCCCATCGCGGCGGACTTGGCCTTAAATCTTTCCGCAGCGTTGAGGCGGAGCGAGGAGCCCCAGTCAGGCTTTGTTTCGGTATTCATGCTCTGCACTGGGAGGTGCCGAAGTTCGGCGGCATTCAATCTCCCTCGCCGGGGCTGGCGATTCCCTTGTCCCAAATGCAAGTCTCACTTTTCATTTGCGGCTAAGCGCGCTTTCTTCGCGGCGCGGCAACCGTGTTGCGCTTCTTCGCGGCCCTCTTGGCCGGAGTTTTGAGGTCCACGGGTTCAAGCCGCTTCGCGGATTTCCAGAGGCGCTCGAGTTCGTAATACCGACGGGCCTTTTCGGCGAAGACGTGGACGACGAAGTCGACGTAGTCCAGCAACACCCACTCGGCCTGGCGGTAGCCTTCGATGTGCGCAGGATAGAGACCGGTCCGCTTCAGGCGGAGCTCGACTTCATCGGCGATCGCCTGGATCTGCCGGGGATTCGTTCCGCTGCAAACTACAAAATAGTCGGTGAAAGCGCCGGAGCCTTTCTCCAGTTCGAGGATCGTGATTTCTTCGGCCTTCTTTTCCTGGCAGGCCGCAATGGCTTCGGAGACTTGGCGCTGGGTGTCGGTGATCTTCATGAATCGGTCGTTGGTCGTTGTCCTTTGTCGTTGGCTCCTGATTGTACCCGACGGAATCGAGTCGTGAAGGTTCGTTGAGGCGCGCGAGACGCTTTTTCCTCTTTCACGCACAATGCGATAGAGAGAATCACGGGGTTCTTGGTTTCAGTTGGAAAACCCCATCCTAATGCCGCACAAAGCGCGACACTAGGATGGGGCGCCTACGGTCCCGTCCGGGTTACGCACGCGGAGCGGAGCAGAGCCAAACGTTCACGCGGCACGCGTATCTGAAAGTTGCCGAGGTTGTGTCTGACCGCCGCGTAGTTTCCCGAGGAACGCAATGCCCACGGGAATCGAAAACAAGCTGCCCACCGTGACCAAGGTCAGGCCCACAGCTCTACGCGCCTTGTTGTCGATTTTGCCAGCAAGTAACAATCCCGCGCCGGTTCCGATGATAAATCGAGTGATGTTGATCATGCCGACTTCGGGGAGCGTTAGGGGTACTTCTCGCATGATGTCCTCCCTAAGTTTTCTGAAACTACTTCATGTTGTTGACCAACGCTACCGAATCCAAAAGCGTCAAGGTCATGGCATTGGTACGTTAAAGACAGCATTTCCACTTCAATGTTCGAAACAGAGGGCCTCCGCACAAAAGTCTGAGCGATGGCATGGAGATATGATGCAATTCGCCATGTGCAAGGGCAACGTTTTCATGCCTACGGCCAAAGCTCTAGCTTTCTTGTGCAGAAGATGATGTCGGTGCCAGGAAGGCGAGCTTAATGGTCCGTTTTGTAAAGCTCGGCTTTCTTGATGAAGTCAGCCACGGCCGGGTCGAGAAATCTGCCTAGGGGTTTGCCTGCAGCTACAGCTTCGCGAATGGCGGTGGCGGAGATGGCATGGTGCACGCTGTCGAGGACGTGAATGGTCACGCCCTGGAGGACGAGATCGCCTTTGGCCGGCTGTTTCTCAAACGGCTTCGTGACGTGGGCAGCCGGGCGCAGTTTTTCAGGCAGGGAGTTAGCGACGTCCGCCAGCGAATAGCCGGGCCGGCTGGCCACAATGAATGCGCATTCTGCAAAAAGTGCTTCGCTCTCGTGCCACTTGGCAATCTCGCGAAACGCATCGATACCGATCAGGAAAAAAATCTGGTCGATCTTTTTCAGCGTTTGTTTCAGGCGGCGAACCGTATCGATGGTGTAGTTGGGGTTGGGGACTGCACGCGGTTCCGTCTTCGCCGGGGCGGCTCGCGCGTTTTCGGCGGGCGCCTCGAGCAACGATGGGACAAAAGATTTCTCGGATGCGGTGGCCAGTGCGACCATCGCGTAGCGTTGCGCAAAAGAGGAAAGCGGCTGCTTCTGTTTGTGGGGTGGAATGTTCGCAGGCACGAAAAGTATCCGGGCGAGTCCGAATTGGTCGCGGGCCGCCTGCGCGAGCGCGATGTGGCCGCGATGGATGGGGTCGAAAGTTCCCCCGAAGAGTCCAATCTTCATGCTGGTGCGTCTGGAGCGCTCCGCTAGTCTCCCGGTTTCGCCGCCCTGTTGCAAGTTTTTGTTCCTCTATTTGCCGAATTCCATGGGGAGGCGTTATGCTGGCGCAACTCGCTGCACTCTTCGCCACGTCGTTAGACGCTTCTGGCAGACGCGAATCTGGCCCTACGCAGCCCTGTCCGTTAGGACAGGTACTGGTCGGGCTGTTCCTGTTGCACTGCTGTAACTCGCCGCTTTCTCTTTGCGGCTCTAAGATTTACTCTTATGCGACAGAACCTCCCCCTGCTTCGCACGCGTGTCGTTTCCTCTGCGCGGGATCCTATCCTGCGCTACGGCGTCGCTGTGCTCAGCACCACACTCGCACTGATTCCTGCCTTGCTGTTCACCGACGTCGCGGAGAGCCGGTTGGCAGTGTTTGCCGTGGCAGTGATGGTCAGCGCCTGGTATGGGGGCTGGAAGCCGGGACTGGTCGCGACTTCCTTTGCATTGACGGTAAGCATCTACTACACCCTGGCCGGGCCCCACAGCGAGACGGAAAATCGCAGGGCGATTATTCGGCTGGCCCTTTTCGTGACGATTGCCGTTCTGATCTGCTGGTTCAACGCGGCCCTGCGCGCGGCGCAGGAAGGACTGCGGCGCTCGGAGAGCAATTTCCGCTCCCTGGTCACGAACGCACCCTATGGTATCTGCCGCTGCGACGCGCGTGGACACCTTGTAGATGTGAACCCAGCGCTGGTCGCATCGCTTGGCTATAGCTCCGCAGCCGAACTGGTGGGCCGAAACCTCAGCACACTCTATGCGGAGGGGCAGCAATGGTTCGTGCTCGCCGACTACCTGCGCACCATGCAGGACTTTCAGGGACTGGAATGCGAATGGACGCGGAAAGATGGTTCTACGACCGCGATGCGGTTGTCCGGGCGCGCTATTCGCGATGAGGCAAAGACGGTCAGCTTCGAAGTTTTCACCGAAGACGTGACCGAGCGGCGCGCGCTGGAACAGCAGTTGCGGCAATCGCAAAAGATGGAAGCCATCGGCCGTTTGGCGGGCGGCATCGCTCACGACTTCAACAATCTTCTGATGGTGATCTCGGGGTACTCCGAGTTTTTGTTGGAACGGTTAGGGCCCGATCCGGCGCTGCGGGGACCCGCGAAGGAGATCTCGGCGGCATCGGAGCGGGCGACCTCGCTCACGCGACAGCTGCTCGCCTTCAGCCGGAAACAGATGCTGACCCCGAAAGTGCTCGATCTGAATGCGGTGATCACTGAGAACCTCAAAATGCTGACCCGGCTGATTGGGGAGGATATCGACCTGGTGATGATCCCCGGGCCGGAGCTCGGTGCGGTGAAGGCGGATCCGGGGCAAATCGAGCAGGTCATCCTGAATCTGGCGGTGAACGCGCGGGATGCGATGCCGCATGGCGGCAAGCTGACCATCGAAACCGCGAATATCACGCTCGACGAGACCTACGCCCGCATGCATGCTCCCGTACAGCCCGGCGACTACACCATGCTTGCGATCACGGATACGGGCGTGGGCATGGACACGGAAACTCAGTCACGCATCTTCGAGCCGTTCTTCACGACCAAAGGAACGAAGGGGACGGGACTCGGGCTCTCGACGGTGTACGGCATCGTCAAGCAGAGCGGCGGATACATCTGGGTGTACAGCGAGCCGGGCAAGGGCACGTCGTTCAAGGTTTACATGCCGCACGTGACGGTCGACGAAGCAGCCGCCGTGATCGAGCAACCGGCTGCGCAGGCTGCAGCCCCCGTGGAAGCCGCGCGCGAAACGATTTTGGTGGTGGAGGACGAAACCAATCTTCGCCGCCTGACCCGACAATTCCTGGAGAACCAGGGCTACACCGTGGTGGAAGCCCCCGATGGCGCGGCCGCGGTGCAGATCTGCGTGGCTCACCAGGGAATCATTCATCTGATGCTGACCGATGTCATCATGCCGGGGATGAATGGACGCGAACTCGCTCAACGCGTTGCCGAGATACGCCCGAACATGAAAGTGCTGTACATGTCGGGCTACACGGAAAACGCAATCGGCCACAACGGCACGCTGGATGCGGGCATCACGCTCCTCCAGAAGCCCTTTACCCTGCACGCGCTCAAGGCAAAAGTGCGTGAGGTGCTGGATCAAACCACGCTCCCCCAGGAGGTTGCCATGTCTGCTCGAGCAGGAATCGGATCCGAAGCGCGAGTGATTCGGGATAGAGTCCCTCGCTTCCGCGCGCAACGGTTCAACTTGCATTTACCGCTGCGTTACCGGCAAGTGGGCGAACAAGGATGGCGGCAAGGAACGACGTCGAACATCAGTCGCTCCGGGCTTCTCTTCAACGCGGAGGAGGTCCTGCAGCCCAACTCTCAACTGGAAATTAACCTGGTGTTGCCGGCGGAAATTGCCGGGCTCAGTCCCACGGAGGTTGTATGCCGTGGAGAAGTCGTACGCTCCATGAGCGGCGAAGGGGCGGAAACGAGCCCTTCACTGGCAGCAAAAATTCTGCAGTATCACTTTCAGCACGGTGCCCGCGTGTCGGAAGCGTAGGCGGCCGAGGCAAGCTCGGCTGGCCGGGCGCAAGGCTCGGCGAATTCTCTCAGGTTCTGCGGTGAGTCAGCCACGCTCACCGCTGACGGGATCACGGCAAAATTTCTACCGCGATGTGCGCATGAGAAAGCAGCGGCGTGTTCGTTCGCTTGCGCGTTGTGAGCCGCTTGCGCCGGCGGAGAACTCCAGAGATCCGCGGAGTGTGCCGTGGGCGCGGCCTGTGCTATCTTCGTTAGGTTTCCTTAGGCCGCCTGTTTGGGCCTGGCTTTTTAATGTCCACTTTTCTGGAAAGTTCCAAACGCCCCGCCGTTAAGGTCTTTGTCGCCACCACGGTGATGCTGACCTTCATCTCCTTTTGGCGGGCGGCGGCGATTGTCCTCGCTGATCTCGCTTCGTCGGCTTATTACGTTGGCGGCGACGTGGAAAACGTGATTGGAAAGAGTGCCCCTTGGTTCGTTCTAGCAGTGATGCTGTTCAGCTACGCGGTTTGCGCGCTTTACATTGAGTCCAGCGCTATGTTTGTGCGGGGCGGCGTGTACCGAGTGGTCAAGGAGGCGATGGGCGGGACGCTGGCCAAGTTTTCGGTTTCAGCCCTGCTGTTCGACTATGTACTGACTGGGCCGATCAGCGCGGTCTCAGCGGGGCAGTATCTGGCTGGCCTTATTAAGGAGATCGGTGAGTACACTCACCATGCCTTCAAATTTAACGACAACTACTGTGCCGCAGGATTCGCGTCCCTGATCATCCTGTACTTCTGGCGGAAAAACACGGAAGGTCTGCACGAGTCAAGCGAGAAGGCTTTGCAGATCATGATCGTCACCACCGTGATGGTGGTGCTTCTGCTGATCTGGGCCACGCTCACTGTATTCAAAGTTGGCATCCACTGGCCGCCGAACCCATTTCATCCCGGCGTGATTCCGATCAACAAGGAATCGATGGGTTGGCTCTTCGGCAGCAGGCTGAGCCAGTTGACGCTGGTGATCATGTTCGTCGGATTTGGGCACTCGGTGCTGGCTATGAGCGGCATGGAGACTCTGGCTCAAGTCAACCGCGAGATTGAACATCCGAAGCTGAAGAACCTGAAACGAGCGGGCGTGGTGATTTTTCTTTATAGCCTGTTTTTCACCGGCCTGATTTCCTTCTTTGCATACATGCTCATTCCGGATGACGTCCGGCCACACTATTTTGCAAACCTGATCGGTGGGATCACAAATTACCTATGGGGCCCCACGCCGCTCAAGTTAGTGTTTCATGCTTTTGTGGTACTGGTCGGAGTGCTGATCCTGGCAGGCGCACAGAACACCTCGATCGTGGGCGCAAATGGGGTAATGAACCGCGTGGCCGAAGACGGCGTGCTCACGGATTGGTTCCTGAAGCCACACCACAAGTACGGCACGACCTACCGGATCATCAACCTGATCGTGGGGATGCAGCTGCTGACCATCGTCGTGAGCGGCGGCAACGTGTACAGCCTGGCGGCGCTCTACGCTTTCGGCGTTATCTGGAGCTTTACCATGAAGTCGCTGGCGGTGCTGGTGCTGCGCTTTACCGAGCCCGGCCATCGCGAGTGGAAGGTGCCTGGCAACCTGCATATTGGCAAGACCGAGGTCCCGCTGGGATTGGCGGCGATTTTCGTGGTGTTGTTCCTGACGGCCGTAGTGAACCTGTTCACAAAGTCGGAAGCGACCGTGGCAGGAGTGATTTTCAGTGCGTTCTTTTTCGCGATCTTTACGCTGTCGGAGCGGCACGTGATCAAGGAGCGCCATGGAAAACCGGAACAACTCGACCAGTTCCGGGTATACGGGAATCAGGAATTGGGCAGCGGTGCGATGGGCGTGCGGCCGGGCAATATCCTGGTAGCGGTGCGCGATCCGCGCAATCTGCATTATTTGCGGACGATCCTGCATAACACCGAGACCACCAGGCAGGACGTGGTCGTAATGAGCGCGCGCCTGTACCACCGCGAACATACCTTCGGCGGGAGCAACGTATTCGACGCGAGCCAGATTTTTGATCACTACGAACAGGAGTTGTTTACGGCCGTAGTCGCCGTCGCGGAAAAAGAAGGCAAACCGGTCTCGTTGCTGGTGGTACCAGGTACGGATGTGTTCGAAGCGATCATGGTGACCGCGCAGCGGCTGGCATCCAGCCGGATTGTTTGTGGACGCTCCAACAAGCTTACTGCGGACGAGCAGGGCAAGCTCACCGGAGACGCGTGGGAGCGTTTGCCCGAACCTCGTCCTCGCCTGACGCTGGTTGTGTACGAACCCGATGGCACCGCGCACGAGTACCTGCTCGGGCCGCACGCCCCTCGCATGCGCCCGCAGGATGTGAATCTCATGCACAAGGTTTGGCTCGACATCACGCGTGATCCCAGGTTCGCGGGAGCGCATCACTATCACGTGGTGGCGCTGGCGCTCGAGCAACTGCAACGGGAACTGAAGGGCGGAACGCGCGAGGAATTACTCGATAAGCTGGAGAAGGAAATCCATGAGTCGCAGGACGGCGACTTGCCGCCCTCGACCACGAATTACAACTGAAGAGAGTGTTCGACAAGAAAAGCCCCAACCTGTCAGGCTGGGGCTTTCGTGTGTAAGCGAACTAGTTGCCGGGCGTGGGATGATCGCTATGGTCGTGCTTGCCACATTGCTTGCCGGAGCAGCAACCATTCGCGCCGTTCTTGCCGTCCTTGGCGCAGCAGGCCATTGCTTCGCCCTCGCCGGCCTTGCTCTGGTCGCAGCAAGACGCGGAGGCCTTGTCATCCTTGGAACAAGACTTGGCATCTTTGCCACTGCAGCAGGAGGCGGCGTCCTTCGCATCTTTGCCTGAGCAGCACGACATATCTTTTCCATGTTTGCCGGCGTGATGCATACAGCCCATGTCCTTGTGGTCGGTGGAGGCCATTTTTTCGCAACAAGAACAGGTTGTCTTGGCCTTCGCGGGAGTGGAGTTCTGCTCCGGGGGTGCGGGAGTTGTGGATTGAGCCCAGCACATCATGGTCAGGGCGAAGATCAAGGCGATGAGCTTGTGTTTCATAGAAAAAATCTCCGTATGGTTCGCAACCCGTGACCGGCGCCGCGATGCGTCTCCGGCTCATGCTCTGCTGAACTGTCGGTCGAGTCTCGCAGGATACAGGCTCTGGGTCTGTGATTGGGGTCACAAGTCTTCTGGCCTGAAAGAATCAAGCCGGGCTTTGCCCGGCTGCCCAGACGAGGGCGTCTGGGCCTACGCGGCACGTTATAATCGAGTTACGGCTCGGGTTCCTCGGGTCATGCTTCGGTAACTGGCCTCCTCAGGTTTCCCGCGGGCTATAATCCCACATGGCGACTCTGCGCGAACAGATCGCAACCAATGTCCTCACGGTCACGCGCTTCCGCGACCTGATGAAGAGGATGCAGGCCAATCGGCCCGCGGACGATCTGGAACTCGTCAAAAAAGCCTACGATTATTCGCTGCACGTGCATACCGGGCAGAGTCGCGCCTCGGGCGAGCCCTACCTCGTGCATCCCCTGGAAGTCGCCCTGGTGCTCGCCGAGATGAAGATGGATCCGATCGCGGTGGCGGCCGGGCTGCTGCACGATTCGGTGGAAGACACCTCGGTGACCATCGTCGATATCCGCAAGGAATTTGGCGAGCAGGTGGCTCACATCGTCGAGGGTGTCACAAAAATCAGCAAAATTGATTTCGCGACCAAGGAAGAGCAGCAGGCCGAGAACCTGCGCAAAATGATGCTCGCCATGGTGGACGACATCCGCGTGGTGATGATCAAGCTGGCCGACCGCCTGCACAATATGCGGACGCTCGAACACCTGGCGCCCGACCGCCAGCAGAAAATTGCCAAGGAGACGCTGGAGATTTACGGTCCCATCGCCCACCGGCTCGGCATGGGCAAGATCCGCGGCGAACTGGAGGATCTGGGATTCAAGTATCTCGATCCGATCGCCTATGAGCAGGTGAAACAGGCGGTCGAATCACACCGGAAAGTGGGCGAGGCGTTTCTGTCACGCGTGGAAGGCGTGGTACGCGACAAGCTGAAGGAAGCCGGCATTACCGCCAAGGTAGAGAGCCGCACCAAGCGCTTCTACAGCATCCATAAGAAACTGGTGCGGCAACGCATCAACGTGGACCAGGTCTACGATCTGTATGCCATGCGCATCATCACGCGCTCCGTGCAGGATTGCTACGCGGTGCTGGGCATCATTCACAATGTATGGCGGCCGGTGCCGGGACGCATCAAGGACTTCATTGCGATGCCGCGGCCGAATTTTTATCAGTCGCTGCACACGTCCGTGATTACCGAAGACGGCACGCCCTTCGAGGTGCAGATCCGCACCGAAGAAATGCACAAGATGGCCGAGGAAGGCATCGCGGCGCACTGGAAATACAAAGACGGCGCGGTCTCGGCGCAGGACGAACAGCGGCTGGCATGGTTGCGGCAGGTGGTCGAGTGGCAGCGCGATGTTTCCGACCCCAACGAATTTCTATCCACGCTGAAAATCGATCTGTATCCCGAAGAGGTGTATATCTTCACGCCCAAAGGAAAAGTGGTGGTGCTGCCGCGGGATTCCACGCCCATCGATTTCGCCTACTCGGTGCACACCGAAGTCGGGCACACCTGCGTAGGCGCGAAGGTCAACGGGCGCATGGTCCCCCTGCGGCATAAGCTGCATAGCGGGGATATCGTCGAGATCATGACGCAGCCAGGACACAAACCGAGCCGGGACTGGCTGGCGATCGTGAAGTCGTCGCGCTCACGGAACAAGATCAAGCACTGGCTGAACATTCATCAGCGTGAACGGGCCATCGAAATCGGGCGCAAGCTGATCGAAAAAGAGGCGCGCAAGTACCGCATCCCACTGAAGGAGTTGAAAGAGGAAGAATTCTTGCGGATCGCTTCTGACTATGGCCTCGGCCGCCCCGACGACTTGATGGCGGGCATCGGGTACGGAAAATACTCGGCGCGGCAGGTGCTGGCGAAGCTTTCGCCGGCGGCCGGCCAGGCCCTGCCCGAGCAGGAGGAAGCCAAAGAAACGGAGTCGGCTGTCACCAGCGTGGTGCGCCGTGTTTTTGGCGGCGACCACAATGCGATCACCGTCAAGGGATCCGGCGACTTGCTGGTTTATCGCGCGCGCTGTTGCAACCCGATTCGCGGCGAAGGCATTGTGGGTTATGTAACCCGCGGCAAGGGTGTAGCGGTGCACGCGGTGAGCTGTCCGAACGTCGTCAACCTCATGTACGAACCGGAGCGCCGCATTGACGTCTCCTGGGCGAAAGATGAATCGACTCCGAATGCATACCCAGTCAAGCTGACCGTCTTTTGCGACGACCGCTACGGCATGCTGAAACTGATCACGGGCGTGATCGGCGACGCCAAATCGAATATCCGCAACATCGAGGCCCGCACCGCGAACAGCCAGGCGGTGGTCGACATTATTCTCGATATCAGCGACCTCAAGCACCTCGAGACCATCATCAACGGTCTGCGCAAGATTCCGGGCGTGCGCGATGTGCAGCGGCTGCAGAAGATCTGAAAGCCAGCCCTCAGTCGCCAATCTTCAGCAAAAGCGACGGTGCCCCAGGTTCGCGTGCGCCTTTTGCACGCTAACCTGGGGACATTGACTTTCCCCTCGCCCATCTGCGTTAATCAGCGGCGCAGCATTTTCGCTGAAGACTGACGACTGAAAGCTGGTTTCCATGCGTGATGTCATCGTAACCAAAGACGGGCCCGCCGCCATTGGGCCTTACTCGCAGGCCATCAAAGCGAACGGACTGGTGTTTGTGTCAGGACAGATTGCCCTGGATCCAGTCACGAATACGCTGGTCACCGGGGACGTGGCGTTTCAGACGGATCGCGTGCTCAAGAACGTGTCAGGAATTCTGGGTGCGGCTGGCACGAGCCTGGAGAAGGTGGTACGCGCAACCGTGTTTCTGAAGAACATGGGCGATTTCGCGGCGATGAACGAAGTGTATGGGACGTTCTTTCATACAGCACCGCCAGCGCGATCGACCGTCGAGGTGGCGCGGCTTCCGAAAGACGTGCTTGTCGAAATTGATGTGATCGCGCTGGCCTAGGAAAAAGCTTGAACCACAGCGGGACACAGAGGATCACTGGGGAAATACAACGAACAAGAAACGCTGGCCAAGCCTTCGAAAGCCAAGGATATTTTCTTTGTGCACGTGAGCTTGGCGAATCACAAGACACGTGCGTGGAAAAAGAAGTGGCCGTAATGAAAAAAGGACACAAATTCCCTGTGCGCCCAGGTGTCCGTTCTGTGGTTAGTCGTTTTTACTCGAGGAGAACAAATGATCAAGCATGGAATGCTGGTATTGATGGTGTTTGCGGCCGGGATGGCTCTTGCGCAAGGCAATAAGTCTGCTGCTCCCGCGGCGGGTGGTCCCACCAAGGTGGAAGGCGAAGGCACCAAGACCCCCGACGGCCTGCAGTATTGGGACATCAAAGTCGGAACCGGGCGCACGGCTGACCGCGGGACGACCGTAAAAGTGCACTATACCGGCTGGCTGACGAATGGAAAGAAGTTCGACAGCTCGGTTGGCAAATCCCCTTTCCAGTTCAGGATCGGTGCGCACCAGGTGATTAAAGGCTGGGAAGAAGGCGTCTCCGGGATGAAAGTCGGCGGCAAGCGCCAACTACGGATTCCCCCCGATCTGGCATATGGGAGGGAAGGTTATCCGGGTGCGATCCCGCCGAATGCAACGCTCGTATTCGATATCGAGTTGCTGGGCGTGGAGTAAGAGCCAAGAACCTAACCACCAAGGACACGAAGGAAAGCAAGTGTCGTTGCCCCATTGGTTGCTTTCGTGTTATTCCGGCGTTTAGGCCTTGACGACCTTGCCGCTGCGCAGGCAGGAGGTGCAAACGCGCATGCGCTTGGTGGTGGTGCCAACCTTGGCGTGGACGGGGCGCAGGTTGATGTTCCAGCGCCGCTTGCTCACGTTGTGGGCGTGGCTGATCGTGTTGCCGCTCATCGGCTTCTTGCCGCAAATTTCACAAACTTGTGCCATCGGACTGCTCTCCAGAATCTCTCAGAACTAGGTGTGCAAAACATAGATTGTACAGGATTTGAGCGGGTTTCGGCAATCGCGCAGCGACCTTGCCATTAAAGCGGACGGCCCCGATTTCTCGGGGCCTTTCAAATCGGGTGCTTACAGCACCCTGCGACGAATCCAGTATAAGCCTCGCAAACTCGAAATCAAGTTACTTTTGACGGGGCGGTTATCCCTGCGTTCCCTACCCCAGAACCCACGTTCCAACGAGGAACTGGACCCGACGGGACTCGAACCCGCATCCGCTACCGTCGCAGGGTGCTGTGTTCCCATTACACCACGGGCCCACGAAGACGTTAATGCGCAGCCTGCTCACAGGCTCGGTCAGACATCACATCGTGCAGTGTCCTCCGATCCAAAGCGGGAAGACCGATGATTCCCTATGCGATACTGAAAGCATGCAGTCCCCGCTGAAGACGCCCAGCGCGAGCACGGATCCCAAGTCGGTCAAGGTGAATCTAACTACTGGGACGGGAATGGAGATCGAGTGGCACGACGGCCACCGGTCGAGCTATTCCTTTCCCTTTCTGCGGGATGCCTGTCCGTGCGCGCTTTGTGAAGAGGAGCGCGGCAGGTCAGGACGGGCGCCGGGCGATCCTCCCAAACTGGCGCCGGGCGCGCTGCCCATGTTCAAACCCGCCGCCAAGCCGGTCTCTGCCGAGGGTGTGGGCAAATACGCCATCAAGTTCAGCTGGAATGACGGGCACGAGCTGGGCATTTACTCGTGGGCGTTCTTGCGGGAGTGGTGCCCCTGCGCGGAGTGCAAGGCGGCGCGCGCGAAACCCGATTAACCGCAAAGGACACGAAGGCCCACAAAGGAATTCCAAACGATTTGCTGCCTGTGGTATGCCACACGCATGGGCGCTCGCCAATCTGCAATCTGAAATCTACAATCTGAAATTAGGGAATTCGAGGCTTTCACACTCTTGTCGTTTCTAGATCAACTCAATCCCCAGCAGCGCGAGGCTGTCGAGACCACTGACGGTCCGGTGCTGATTCTGGCGGGCGCGGGCAGCGGGAAGACGCGCGTCATCACCTACCGCATCGCGCACCTCATCGAGAACCTTGGGGTGATGCCGGAGTCGATTCTCGCGGTGACGTTCACGAACAAGGCCGCGGCCGAGATGGTCGAACGCGTGCAGCGCATCGTGGGCGGGCTTTCCGTGGCGAAGCCCGTGATCTCGACCTTCCACTCTTTCTGCGTGCGGGTGCTGCGGCGGGATATCGAGGCGCTGCGGATTCCCTCGACCGTTCCGGGACAGCCGCCCATCGGGCACACCAAAAATTTCGTCATCTACGACGAGGCCGACCAGCAAAGCATCGTAAAGTCGGTCATGAAGCGGATGGGGGTTGACGACAAGGAACTCACGCCCCGCATCGCGCTGGGCCGGATTTCGTGGGCGAAGAACCACATGCTCGATCCGCAGGAAATTTACCTGCAGTCGGCCGATCCCAAGACCGAGAAGATTGCGCACATTTACGAGGAATATCGGAAGGAACTGCGCAAGGCGAACGCGCTCGACTTCGACGACCTGCTGCTCGAGGCGCTGCGTCTGCTGAAATCCGCCGGAACGGTGCGCGATTATTACAACCGGCGATTCCAGTACATTCTGGTCGACGAATATCAGGACACGAACCGTCCGCAGTACGAACTGATGCGCCTGCTCGCGGGCACGCGGCACAACCTGTGCGCAGTGGGAGACGAGGACCAGTCGATCTACTCCTGGCGCGGGGCGGATATTCGGAACATTCTCGAATTTGAGAAAGATTTTCCCGAGGCAAAGATCATCCGCCTGGAACAGAATTACCGCTCCACGCAGAGCATATTGGCTGCGGCGTCGGCGGTGGTGGCCAACAACGTCAAGCGTAAAGGCAAGAACCTGTGGACGTCGCGGCAGGGCGGAGCGAAGGTCGGCTACTACGAGGCGCCCGATGGGCCCGATGGCGAGAATGAAGCGCTCTTCGTCGCCGATCGCATCGCGCGCTATCTGAAAGAAGCGGTCGAGCACGGCGAGACGCCGCGAACGGCGGTGCTGTATCGCACCAATTCGCAATCGCGGCTCTTTGAAGAAGCTATGCGCCGCTACCAGCTCAAGTATCACGTTGTGGGCGGGTTCTCGTTCTACGAGCGCACCGAGATCAAGGACATGGTCTCGTACCTGAAGGTCATCGTGAATCCGGATGACTCGGTGTCGCTGCTGCGGGTGATCAACACGCCGGTGCGGGGAATTGGCAAAACGACGGTGGAGACCTTGGAGGCGTTGGCGCTCGAGACGGGGCTATCGCTCTGGGGAGCGATCGGCGAGGCCATCCAGCGGCAACTGCTGCCTGTGCGGGCATGCCTGGCGCTGAGAAATTTTCGAGAGCTGATCGAAGACGCGCAAGCGATGCTCGCGGGTACTTACGTGGAGAGATTGACGCACGAGAGTAGCGCCGGCGTCCCGCCGGCCACCCAGAATTTAGCGCGTCCGAAGGGAGCGCAGCGACTCGAGGACTCGCGCCCACTCGCGGAACCAGAGCGCGACCTCGCCGAAGACGACTCAACCCAGTTCGATCCGCTCGCGTTCGATTTCGGGGACAGTGCTGACGATAAGAGTTTCGTTTTTGGAGAAAGCGCAGAATTGGAAGTTTCTGGCGATGGCCGGAAAGATGCCGGCGCTACGGATCATGGCCGGCAAGATGCCGGCGCTACAGATGACGATGGCGCCTTTCGTGCGCCGGGCGGCCCGGCGACCACCGCGGAGATCCTGAAGTTTCTCATCGACCGTACGCGCTACATAAAGCTGCTGGAAGACGAGGACACCCCGGAGGCCTACTCGCGCATCGAGAACCTGCGCGAACTGGTGAATGCAGCGCTCGACTCCAAGGATCGCGGCGAGACGCTGACAGAGTTTCTCGATCATGCCGCGTTGGTCAGCGATGCCGACGGCTATGACGAATCGGCACGCATCACGCTGATGACCCTGCATGCGGCCAAGGGGCTGGAGTTCCCGCTGGTCTTTTTGTGCGGTCTGGAAGAAGGACTATTTCCGCACTCGCGCACGCTGCTCGAAATGGATGACATCGAGGAAGAGCGCCGGCTGTGTTATGTCGGCATGACGCGCGCCATGGACACGCTGATCCTCAGCCGCGCGGTGTATCGCCGGCGCTATGGCACCGATCTCCCCGAAGCGAGCGTGCCGTCCCGATTTCTGGAAGAGGTCCCGGCAGGGCTCGTTGAAGAGCTGGGCGGTTCGCGAAGGCGCCCCTGGATTGGAGCCTATAGCGCGAGCCCGCGGACTGGATCCGGCGCGCAGAGACGCGGATCCGATCACGATGAGGGTTCGTCCCATTACTCCTACGAGGACGAGGACCAGAGCGCGAACTGGCAGCGCGAGCGCGCCGAGCGGGCTAAGCCCACCTACTCGGGCAAGAGCTACAACTCCATCGATAATATTGCCGAGTTCTTCGCCTCGCGCGGGAAGAAGTTCAACCTGCCCAAGACCGTCATCGAGGAGCCCAAGGGCAAGAAAGGCTTCCGCCCCGGACAGAAAGTCCGTCATCCAAAATATGGCGAAGGCACCGTCTACCAGCGAGAAGGAGATGGGGAAGACGCCAAGATTACGGTACAATTCCCGAGGTTCGGGCTGAAGAAGCTGGTGGAGAAGTACGCGCAGCTCGAAAAAGCCTGAACGAATTTGGTAATTGTGTAATTTGTTATTTTTGTAGTTTGCCCGAAATCGAGATAGCAAAGTAGAAAATTTTAGGATCGTGAACTCAAACTTATGGCGAATACAGCAACTCTAAGCAAGGAAGACCGCAAGAAAGCCAAGCGTGCCTCGCGCAAGAAGCGCAAGGTGGAACATCCTCTCAAACCCCGCGACTACGCTCGCGGATCGAAAAAGAGCAAGGTCAAGAAGATGGCGCGCGGCCAGTCCAAGCGCGGCTAACCGGGATTAGAGGGGCGGGTCTTTTGACCCGCCCTTGATTTTTGCAGATGCAATTGAGATCCATAGCTGGAATCCTCAGGCGTGAGCATGCGGCTGGCACCGCCACGGGCCGCATCCAAGCTGGGAAGAGGTCCTTTTGAGGCAGATGCCGTCCACCACCGACCGCGAACCTCCCGCCACTGACATGGGCAGCCAACTTCTCTGCTGTAAATCCATCGACAAGCTGATCGCCGACGCCGACGAGCCCGGGCACAGGCTTGAGAAGAAACTAGGTCCGTGGTCGCTGACCGCGCTGGGGATTGGCGCCATTATCGGCTCGGGAATTTTTGTTCTCACCGGGACGGCGGCTGCGGGCGAGCACTTTGAGGCGCCCTCTATTCTGCATGCGCAGGTGCTGGACCTGCTGGTCAATTTTCTGCGCACCGGGAGCACTGCGGGCGCGCTGATGCATGGCCGTCCAGCGGCCGGTCCATCGATTGCGATTTCCTTCTTGCTGGTCGCGATTGCCTGCAGTTTCGCGGGCCTGTGCTATGCCGAACTGGCATCGATGATCCCGATTGCGGGCAGCGCTTATACCTATTCCTACGCCACGCTGGGCGAAATCTTCGCGTGGATCATCGGATGGGACCTGATTCTGGAGTACGTGGTCAGCAATGTCGCGGTGGCGGTCGGCTTCAGCGGATACTCCAAGGCGCAGTTAGCGGCCTTCGGCATTAACCTGCCGGAAAAGTGGGCGAGCCCGGTGTGGGCTTCCGGACACTGGACCGGCGCGTATTTCAATCTGCCCGGCTTTTTAATCGTGTTTCTCCTGACGCTGTTGCTGGTCCGCGGCGTGCGCGAATCGGCGGAAGCGAACAACGTCATGGTCCTGATCAAGATTGGGGCCATCCTTACGTTTTTGGTCGTGGGCGGGACGCTGGTGAAACCGGCCAACTGGACACCTTTTGCGCCGTCCGGATTCGCCGGCATCGTGACCGGCGGGGCCATCGTCTTCTTCACCTACATCGGCTTCGATTCGGTTTCCACTGCGGCCGAGGAATGCCGAACTCCGCAACGCGACTTGCCCTTCGGTATCATCGCCTCGCTGGTGGTGTGTACCGTGCTGTACGTGGGCGTCGCGATCGTGTTGCTTGGGATGTTGAAGTACACCAGCTTTGTGTCGGGCGAAGCGGCCGAAGCGCCCGTGGCCTACGCGCTCAAGGCGCTCGGCGCGCACCCGTTCTATCGCTCGGTCATTGTGGTGGGCGCGCTGATGGGGATGATTTCCTCGCTGCTCGTTTTTCAGTATGGGCAAGCGCGGATCTGGTACGCGATGTCGCGCGACGGGTTGCTGCCGAAGCTGTTCTCCGCGGTACATCCGCGATTCAAGACGCCGCACTGGTCCACCTGGATCGCCTGCTTCGCGGTGGGAATTCCAGCGGGCATGGTCGATATCGGTGACGCCGCCGATCTTTCCAACATCGGCACGCTATTCGCTTTCACCTTGGTGTCGTTGGGCGTCATCTTTCTGCGGCGCCGTCAGCCCGAGCGGCCACGCTCTTTCCGCGTGCCGTTCGTGCCATGGTTCCCTCTGATTTCCGTGCTGCTGTGCGGCGGGCTAATGACCGGGCTGACCGTGATTACCTGGATCCGCTTTGTGGTATGGCTCGGGATCGGGCTGCTGATTTATTTTTTCTATAGCCGGCACAACAGCGAATTCGCCCGACAGACCAGGTAGGGCCGAATAATTTCAGATTTTAGTTTGAGGATTTCAGATTGAACGGCGCAATTGAAACTTCACGATGACTCGTTATCGAAAAAAATCTAAAATCTGAAATCAACAATCTGAAATCCCCATGGGTCTTTTCGCCAACCCGACGCCCAGCGCTTTCGTCAGGTCCCTGCCGAAGGCTGAGCTTCACGTGCACCTGGAAGGTGCAATCGAGCCCGCCACGCTGCTCGAGATTCAACGCAGCCATGGGCTGAAGGAAGCCACCCTCGCAACGACGGAGATGCTCTACCAGTACTCCGATTTCGGCGGCTTTCTAACCTCGTTTAAGGACATCACCGCGCATTTGAGAGCTCCAGCAGATTACGAGTTGATCACGTACCGTCTGATGGAGCGGCTGAAGGGCGAGAATGTTCTGCATGCCGAGGTCTATATCTCGGTGGGTGTCTGCTTGTATCGGAAGCAGGACTTCGCTGCGATTTTCGAGGCGCTGGAGCGGGGACATGGGCAGGGCGAGCGCGATTTCGGAGTGTCGCTACTGTGGATCTTCGATGCGGTGCGGCATTTCGGGTCGGCCGAGGCTCAGCGGGTGGCTGAACTGGCAGTTCAGTATCGCGATCGCAACGTGGTGGGATTTGGCATCGGCGGCGACGAGCAGCGGGCCGGGCCGGAATTATTCCGCGAGGTGTACGGGTATTGCGCCGCCAACGGACTGCGTCTGACTGCGCATGCCGGCGAGACCACCGGGCCGGAATCGATTTGGGGGGCGCTGAATTTGCGGGCGGAGCGCATCGGGCACGCGCTGACGGCATGTCAGGACCCCGATCTCATCCAGGAGCTTTCGCAACGACAAGTCCCAGTCGAGATTTGCGTGACCAGCAACGTGAAGACAGGCGTGTGTCCGGCGATCGGCGAGCATCCCGTGAAGCGCTACTTCGATGAAGGCCTGATGGTGACGCTCAACACGGACGATCCCGCGATGTTTGGGACTTCGCTATCGCGCGAGTATCAGCTGGTGCAGGAGAATTTTGGGTTCAGCGATGAGCACCTGCGCGAGTTAGCGCGGAATTCTTTTGAGGCGGCGTTTTTGCCGGCGGAGAAGAAGCTGGAGTTTCTGAATTTGTTTGATGCCGCAATTGCGGCCAAGTAAACAATTTCAGATTTCAGATTGCAGATTTTCTCGTGGTGATAGCCCAATCTGAGGTCGTTAACGCTTCGCGAAGGAAAATCTGAAATCTAAAATCTGCAATCTTTAATCTAATTTTCCATGCCCCAACACATCGGAATCGTGGCTTGCAGCGCCGAGGGCGCTGCGCTTTGCTATCGCACAGTGAGCATGGAAGGGGCGCAACTGCTGGGAGCGCACAATCATCCGGAAGTTTCTTTGCACGGCCATTCCCTTGCGGATTACATGAACTTCATCCGGAGAGGGGATTGGGCGGGCGTGGCTGAGTTGATGATGTCGTCGGCCGAGAAACTGGCTCGGGCCGGAGCCGACTTTCTGATCTGTCCGGACAACACCATTCACCAGGCCTTCGATCTGGTGGCCCACCGTTCCCCTCGTCCGTGGCTGCACATTGCGCAGGAAGTGGCGTGCGAAGCCAAGCGCAATCACTTCAAGTGCATGGCCGTGCTGGGCACTCGCTACCTGATGGAAGGGCCCGTCTATCCGGAGAAGCTGAAGGCGGCGGGGCTACAGTACCGGATGCCCGGGCCTCAGCAGCGCGAAAGAATTGATCAAATCATCATGGACGAGCTGGTTATGGGGCAGTTTCTGCCGCGCTCGCGGGCTTACTTTACGGAAGTGATCCGTGGCCTGCAAGATGAAGGTTGTGATGCCGTGGCGCTGGCCTGCACGGAAATTCCGCTGATCGTGGATGAGGAGTCGTCGCCGCTGCCTCCGCTCGATTCCACACGGCTGCTAGCGCGGGCGGCACTGCGAAAAGCGGTGAGCGGGTAGAGAATGTTGATTTCAGATTACAGATTTTAGATTTCAGATTGAAAACCTCAGCCTGGAGACAGCAAATGCGACGGTTTATATTGTGAGATCTTCAATCTGAAATCTGAGATCTGCAATCTGACATCTGAAATTGCGTGCCGCACGGTATTTGTCCACAACGCGAAAGATCACTTCCTTGACACGCGCGCTGAGGTTCTCCCGGGTTCCCGGGTCATTTGCGATTAGCCGTCTTGCGGCCCATGCCGCGGTGCCCGAGTGGGCGCTTCGCGGCTTGTTCTTCTCGGTTACCTCGACTGGGGAGGAGCTTTCGATTGTCTGCGCCGGCGCCCAGGTGCCAGCCGAGATCGTGCATGAAAACGGCTGGGCATGCCTGAAGCTGCACGGTCCCTTTCCCTTCTCCGAGACAGGGATTCTCGCCTCGTTCGTGCGGCCGCTGTCGGAACGGGCAATTCCGATCTTTGCGGTGTCGACCTTCGATACCGATTATGTGCTCGTGAAGGAGGAGTGGGTCGAGAAGGCGGTACAGGCGTTACGCGAGGCCGGGCACGAAGAGGCCCAGGGGCAGAATCCTTGAAAATCCCGAGCCGCCTGGAATTTGCTTGGTTTTTTGAACCGCTGGACGGAGCCATTCAGGGGGTGTTTTCGCCCAAAGACTGTTTCCAAAGTCCTCAAGGGTCGCGGCTGTGGTCTAATACTAAAAATCTAATCATGTCGTCCAGCCTGACAGTATGGAAGCGTCGCCTGAAAGCGATGGCGCGGAACGTGCGTGGCGCGCGCATGGTCGTGAAGGGGCTTGCCTCCACCGATCATCCGCTGCTGGCCCACATCATTCCAATCCGGCGCTGCAATCTCGCCTGCGAGTACTGCAACGAGTTTGACGACTTCTCGAAGCCGGTGCCGATCGAGACCATGTTCCGGCGCATCGACAAGCTCGCGGAGCTGGGGACGTCGGTTATCACCATCAGCGGCGGGGAACCGCTGCTCCACCCGGAACTGGACGACGTCATCCGGCGGATTCGCAAGCACGGCATGATTGCCGGTTTGATCACGAATGGGTACCTGCTGGTTGCGGAGAGGATCCAGCGCTTGAACCGCGCGGCACTCGAGTGGCTCCAGATTTCCATCGACAACGTCACGCCCGACGATGTTTCCAAGAAGAGCCTGAAGGTACTCGACAGGAAACTCCAGTTGCTGGCCGAGCATGCCGACTTTCACGTGAACATTAATTCCGTGGTCGGCGGCGGGGTGAAGAATCCCCAGGATGCCCTGACGATCGGCAAGCGTGCGCTCGAGCTGGGGTTTAGCTCGACCATCGGGATTATTCACGATGGGGACGGCCAGCTGCAGCCTTTGAATGAGGAAGAGCGGTCCGTTTACCACACGATGAAAGCGATGGAGAAACG
>QIAH01000440.1 GCA_003225465.1 Acidobacteriota bacterium
GCACCTCCCATGGACTGTTGGCTTCGCCGTAGTGCAGGTCCCAGGGAAGTTGTATGTCGGGGGCCTGGCCGGTCATGGCTCCAGCGCCCCCGGTAATCGTGATGTACGCGCCCGCGACATACATTCGCGGGCCGGGCACGTCGCCGCGTACGATGGCATCGCGCAGAGCGACATCGTTCAGCGCGCGGTAGGTGCCGACATCGCGCACCGTGGTGAATCCCGAGTCGAGCATTTTACGGGCGTTGGTCACGGATTCGAGCACGATCTGCGACGCGGTTTTACGTAGGACGTTGAACGGCTCGCCGTCTCCGTGTCCGTCGGCGACGTGCGTGTGGCAGTCGATGAGGCCGGGCAACACGGTCATCGAAGAAAGGTCGATGACCTTGGCCCCGGGCGGAATCGCGAGCCCCTTACCGACGCTCTCAACCTTGTTGTCGTGAATGAGGATGATTTGATCGGTCAGGACGGTTCCAGAATCAGGATCGACGAGGCGCCCTGCCTTGATCACGGTCTCTTCCGCGAAGGCAGAGATTGCGCACAACAGGAAGGTGGCGGCGATGAACAGACGGGTTCTCACACGATTCTCCTCAATCAACAAAAAGGAGGGCGAGCGCCCTCCCGACAACCACTGCGTGGTGCACGCGAAACTAATCGGCGGCAGCAGCCGTGCGACCAAGACCACCTTTGAGATCGGCAGCCAGGAGCCGGTGGAACAACTGCTCTCCCGCTTCCCTGCGCACTGACAAGCGGCCTGCCCCATAGGCTCGCGATTTCAATCCGCGCTGCACATCCTCACAAATGCCCAGGTCTTCCGACTGGACACGGTCGCCTACCGCGATGCTTTGCGCGTTGTATTCTCGGCGGGACTCACCGACATCACTGAAATAGAAATCGAAGATGACGCGACAGTGGTCGGTATCCACGGGGATGACAAGGTTCGTGTCCATGTAGCCCTCGTAGCAATTGATCATGAAGTTGGGATATTGCCAGAAGTACCAGGCACGATCGCCTTTACGGGTTGAACCGGTGGCCGCGTCTTCATCGGACACTACCATCGGGCTGGACTGCAGGCAGTAGCGATCCTCGTTCTCAATGGTGTACTGCTTGTAGTCGAGCACGCTGCTGAGCCCCTTGTGCAGGTGCGGAACGTGGTAGCCGCCGTCGAGGTAGTTATCGACGAACACCTTCCAGTTGCATGCAATTTCGTAGACGCGGGTATCGAAGTATTGCAGTTTCGCCAAGCCGAGGGGAGCGCACCGCTTCACCAGTCCTCCCAGGAAATCGTGCAAGGACTGTGCCTTTGGATCGAGAGTGACGAATACGAATGCTTCCCAGATTTCGGCTTTCACGGGCACGAGGCCGTTCTCTTGGCGCTCGAAATTCTTGACCCCGTCGAATTCGGGCATTCCTTTCAGGGACCCGTCGAGCCCATAGTTCCAGCCATGATACGGACAGTGCAGGATGGATGCGCTGCCGCAAGGCTCGGTGACGACTTTGGCGGCGTGATGCCGACATACATTGTAGAAAGCCCGCAACTGGCCGTCTGCACCACGGACAGCGACGATGGGCTCGCCCGCGATTGTCGCGGTGACAAACTGACCCGGCCGTGCAACCTGGTCGGCGCGGCCGACAACCTGCCAGGTGTTAGTGAACACAGTTTGCGCTTCAAGACCTGCGATACGGGGATCCACATACCAAGGTGCAGGAATCGTAAAGGCTTCTGATAAGGGTGCTTTGTCGTTGTACCTGGCCAGAATCTCTTCGATGGAGATTGGTCTGCTCATTCTTGCGTGGCTCCGTCGTTGCTTAGGCGCGGTGGGTCCGGATGGAATCGGCTCCAATGGCCCGGCTCAGCAAGTCGATGAACTGATGGATGCGCGCTTCTTTGCGCTCCCCGATCTCACCCTGGCGCCGGAAGAGGCCGGGATCGAGTTCTTCGGTCAGCAAAGCGTCCTGGAAACGTTCGATCGTCCAGTCGAGAATCGAAACGATCATTTCCAGGTCGAGATCCTGCCGGAGTTCTCCGCGCTCGAAGCCAAATTTTACGAATGCAACCGTGCCGTAGGGGTCCTCGGTCATGTGGAAACGGTTGATCTCACGCTTAAGCGTCAGGTCGGTTCCATAGTTCCCGAGCAGCGAAATGCGATAGGGAATCCAGTCTTCATGGAGCAGATGCTCGGTTCGGGCAAGCCAGTAGCGCAGGACTTCGAAGAATCCCCGGTCCCGGACCTCTTGCGGAGCGTCGAGATAGGCGGCGAAGGCGCGGACGGCTTTTTTGTAGACCTCGAAGAACAAACCGTCCTTGCTGACGAAATGCTGGAAGACCGAGCCTTTGGCGATGCCAAGCTCGGCCGCTATGTCGGCGACGCGGGCGGCGTGATAACCCTGCTCGGCGAAGTGGCGCATGGCGACGTCGATGATGCGCGCGCGTTTCGCTTCAGAGCGCGGACGGGGCGGGACATTGTTGCGGTAGCGTGGTGGACTGACCAGACTGCTGCCGATTCCGCTCATCAGGTTGACCTCAAGTCACGGAACAATATCGAAAAATAGCTTCGAATTCAATTCCAATTTTTTGGACCTGTGCGCTAATGTATTTGCCCTCAAGGCGGTCATGAAATGACTGCAAGTCATCGCATGGGCACAGCCGGGCAGAAGAATCAGACCTACGATGCGATCGTGGTCGGCGGAGGCCATAACGGACTCACCGCTGCGGCCTATCTCGCGCGCGCCGGATTGAGCACGCTTGTCCTCGAACGCAGAGGGATGGTTGGCGGCTGCTGCGTGACCGAGGAAATCGCTCCCGGATGCAAAGCGTCCACGACATCTTACATCGCCAGCATGCTTCGACCGGAAGTGATCCGCGATCTGAAGCTGGCTGAATTTGGGTTGCGCATGGTGCCATGCGACCCGGCGATCCAGGTCGCGTTTCCGGACGGGAGAGTCGTCCCCTGGTGGGCTGACCGTGATCGCGCGGTCGCGGAATTCCGGAAGCACTCATGCAAAGATGCAGAGAGGTTTGTGCAAGTCGATGATCAGCTCAAAAAGCTCGCGCGCTATCTGCAACCGTTTTTTCTCGAGCCGCCGCCCGAAATCGGCACGCACAGCGTCTTGGGCTTTGGCGAACTTCTCCGGGTGGGAACGCGGTTCCGGAACATTTCGAACTGCGAAGTTGCTCAGCTGGTGTCGTTTCTGACGGGGAGCCTGGGCGAGTTTCTCGATCGCAACTACGAGTCGGGCACGATCAAGACGATGTTCCTCGCCAACAATGTGTATGGCAAGCATGGTGGGCCATACCAGCCGGGAAGTGCGATCGGGCTGCTTTTTCATTTGCTGAGTGGCGGAGAACACGAACTACAGGGATTTCAAGGGCACGTGATTGGCGGCATGGGGGCGATCTCCAATGCCTTGGCGGCGTCGGGACGCAAATTGGGTGTGGAGATTCGAACTTCCGCGCCTGTGGCACAGATTGACTCGCGGAACGGCCGCGCACGCGGAGTAGTGCTCGAAGACGGCACAGAAATTCGTGGCCGCGTCGTGCTATCGAATGCGGACCCGAAGCGCACGTTCCTGAAGATGATTCCCGCGAGCGAACTGCCGGGAGAATTTTTGCAGGCGATTCGAGGCATCCGGATGGCAGGCCCTTGCGCAAAGGTAAACCTCGCGCTTTCGGAGGAACCCCGTTTCACAGGCACTCCTTCGAGTCACACGCCTCTCGAGCGGACCTTCTACACACTCGTGCCTTCCCTCGAATTTGCCGAACGCTGCTACGACATCGCCAAGTTCGGAGACATTCCCGGGGAGTTGTGGGTGGACTGCGTAATCGCGTCCAATGCCGACCATACGCTGGCTCCGGCGGGCACACACATCATGACTTGCTTCGTGCAGTACGTTCCCTATCACCTTCGGGAGGGAACCTGGGATGAGAAGCGCGCTTTGCTGGGTGATCGTGTCATTCGGAAAATCGCCGAGCATGCTCCGAACGTGCCCAACTCGATCATCGCGCACCAGGTGCTTACACCTCTGGATCTCGAACGCACGTATGGGCTCACCGAGGGCAACATTTTTCACGGCGATCTGAGCGTGGACCAACTCTTTTTTATGCGGCCGGTGCCGGGCTGGTCGCAGTATCGGACCCCGATTGAAGGCCTTTATTTGTGCGGCGCGGGAACACACCCTGGAGGTGGGGTGACGGGCGCGCCCGGTCACAATGCGGCGCATCAAGTCCTGCGTGACTGGAAGAAAGGACGATTCAAGGCGGGTGCCGCGTGATGTAGGACGCGATCATCAGGACTTCGTACGGAGACTTCATGAAGAAGAAAGGGATTCTGGAGCGATTAAAAGAAGGGCCCGTGCTCGGGGATGGCGGCTATCTGCTTGAGTTGGAGAAGCGCGGCTGGGTGCGCCCGGGTCCATTCACGCCTGAAGTGGCCATCGTGTATCCGGATGCTCTTCGCGAGTTGCATGTCGAATTTCGGGAGGCGGGCGCGGAAGTTTTACAGGCGCTGACGTTCTATGCGAGTCAAGACAAGCTTGCCACGGTCGGGCTGGAGGATCGGGTGGAAGACATCAACCGTTCGGCGGTGCGCATCGCTAAGGAAGTAGCTGGCGGGGACTGCCTGGTGGCGGGTAATTTGAGTCTTACGTGGATGTATGAACCCAACAGCCCAACGTCCGCGGATCGTGTTCGTGGGACCTTCGATGAGCAGTTGCGGGTGCAGATGGATGAGGGCGTGGACTTCATCATTGGAGAGACTTTTTCATGGCTGGGTGAGGCGTTGTTAGCAGTTGAACGCGCGAAGCGGACCGGCTTGCCAGTCATGGTCACTATCTGCTTCGAGAATAAAGATGAGACGGCGGAGGGCAGGAGTGCTACGGAAGCGGCCAAAACACTGGCGGATGCCGGGGCCGACATTGTGGGGATGAATTGCCTGCGTCCACCCGAGCACATGCTGCCCGCGATGGAGGAGATGCGCGCGGCGGTCTCGAGCTATCTCGCTTGCCAGCCCGTAGGATTTAGAACTCCGAAGGACAAGCCGGACTTCACGAGCTTGCCGGAGTTTCCCTATGCGCTCGATCCACTGCAATTAACTCGCAAAGAGATGGGCGCGTACGCGGCGCAGGCGCGCGACATCGGGATCAACTACATTGGATCGTGCTGTGGCTCGGTGGCTTCGCATGTACGAGAAATGGCGAAAGTGCTCGGCAAAATGCCGCCCGATACGCGAATCTGGAAAAAAGGCGGAGCCAAACCGATGTCGGCGTTCGAATACTACGAACACGACAAGCAGAAAGTGAAGGGATAG
>QIAH01000287.1 GCA_003225465.1 Acidobacteriota bacterium
GACCCAGGCCTTAGCGTGAGCAGGCCCACGTCACAACTACAACGTTGAGTTGGTGTACCGACGCAGGACTGGGAGAGCGTGCAGTTTGTTCCAGCGGCTTGCGCTGCCACAGCGGTTGCTCCTGCACTGTGCCAAGTCGGCGACGGCCCTGACGATACTCAAATCGTCTGTCTGCCAGAACGATTCCTTTTGGCGTGCTACTTCCGGATCCACGGGTTCTACTGAACCAGGTACACGCCCCTGGCATGTTTCTCCCGGCTTCAAGTTAACGACGAGCGTCCGCGTCTGTCCGTGCCGCAGAAGTCGTAAAATCGGGCTAGTCCGATTTTTGGACTAGCTTAATGGCGGGGGAATAGAGGAGGATTTCCGCATGTTCAAGTATCACCAATACTGCCCTGTCGCTCGCGCATGCGAAGTTATTGCCGATCGTTGGACACCGCTGATCGTGCGCGAGCTACTGTTCGGCAGCCGCCACTTCAATGAACTCCAGCGGGGTTTGCCCCGCATCTCGCGATCGCTCCTCGTTGCCCGTCTCCGGCATCTCGAAGACAGCGGCGTCATTGAACGGCTCACGGGCGCGCGGCCGAACGTCACGGAGTACACCCTCACCGAGGCGGGGAACGATCTGGCGGACGTGATCAAACAGTTGGGCACGTGGGCAATCAAATGGGCGTTCAACGACCCGAACCGCGACGAGTTGGATCCCGCGCTGTTTCTGTGGAAGATGCATCAACGCGTGGACCATGGTGAACTCCCACACCGACGTACTGTCGTCCAATTCGATCTCACAGGCCGGAAAGGGCGAAGGGTGTGGCTCGTCCTAGTACCCCGAGATGTTTCATCGTTTTTGAAGCCTCCCGGTTTTCCGTCAGACCTGATTGTGAGAGCGGACGTTTCCGTGCTGTACCGCGTATGGACAGGTTTTGTTGATTATGAGGACGCAGTGCGTCAGAGAGAGATCGTCCTGGAGGGACCTTCCGCATTGGTTCAAGCGTTCCCCCGATGGTTCATGTGGAGCCCGCTCGTGGACGTTGCACGGGAATATCGGGAACACCGGATACTCAGCGCTTAAAGGTCAGCAAGAACCATCCACTGCAAATCGCGTCGCCCGCAGTCCGATTTTAGAACTTGCCGGCTCGGGAATGCATGCCTATATTCGTCCCACCTAAGCCGCTGATCAGCTGCCGAGGTAAAACATGGGGAATCCGCGACTGGCTCACTCTTGCCATACCCGGCTCAGTTGATCTCATTTTCGGGTTCGTCGACAAAGAATGCAGCCATTCGCAATTCCGTTATGCGGAACGGCGCGCTAAGCGACACGAGTCCGTTCCCGAAAGGAGACACAGAAATGTACACATTCAAGAAGTCGCTTATTGCGTTCGTTGGAATGCACTGCAAGAGGTCCATTCCAGCTCTTTTGATTGCGCTCGCAATTGTGTTGCTGGCGTGCACAGTGTCACAGGCTGCACCAACACTGCCGCCGGGAAACACCGTCCAGCAGTGGAACACGATTGCTGAGAACACAGTAGTTGGGTCAGGCGCTTTCCAGGCCGAGGGCTTTATTTATATGGGCTACGTCTCTTCGGCGATGTACGACGCAGTCGTGTCGATCGAAGGTGGGTACGAGCCGTACAGCTCGGCGATCCCGGACGCGTCTGGAGCGTCAGCGGATGCGGCGGTGGTCGAGGCCGCATACCGAACGCTCGTCAACTACTTTCCCAGCCAGGCGGCGACGCTGGACTCGTTTTACACTGAAGCGCTCGCGTTGATTCCGGACGGCACGCCCAAAACGACCGGGCAGGCTGTGGGTTTGGCAGCCGCAACGAACATTATTAATCTGCGCACCGGAGATGGACGCCTTACGCCTATAGGCGTGACCTCCTCGTTCCCGACGCTACCGCCTGGCCCGGGCGTGTGGCGCCTGACCCCGTCTGCATTTGCGCCGCCACAGACGCCGTGGGTCGGCAGCGTGCGGCCTTTCATCCTCCAGAACGCCGATCAGTTTTTACCTGATCCGCCGCCCTCGCTTCAGAGCAGCGAGTGGGTGGAGGCATTCAACCAGATCAAGACTTACGGCGAGGCAACCAGCAGCGCGCGGACAAGTGAGCAGACAGCGGTCGCAAGATTCTGGTCGGCGAATGTGGTCCGGCAATACAACCGGCTCGCACGCGATGTCGCGGAACAGCAAGATCTTGGGCTGCTGCAGACGGCGCGGCTGACAGCGATGGTGAATACAGTCGGCGCCGACGCGCTCATCTCATGCTTGTTCGCGAAGTACCACTATCTATTCTGGCGCCCGGTGACGGCTATTGACCCGACGGCGGTCACGGCTGACGGTTTCGGTCCTATCCCGGGGTATGACGATGCCAATGCAGCGACGGTCGAGCAGTTGGGCTGGCGACCACTCTTAGTCACGCCGAACCATCCGGAATATCCTGCTGCCCATGGCACGATCACGTCTGCGATGGCCGAGGTGTTCAGCAGCTTTCTCGGCACGGAGCGCTTCAACCTGGAGATCCATGGTTTCGATGCAGCCGGACCAGCTGGCAACCTGAATGCCGTACACCATTTCGAAATGCCGAATGACCTTCGCAACGAGATCATCTATGCACGGCTCTGGGCAGGCTTGCACTACCACTTTTCAAGTGTCGCCGGGGTGGTCCTTGGTCGCAATGTCGCGAAGTACGACCTAAGGCACGCGTTTCAACCGCTCAACTGATGAGATTTATGGGCGGCTGTGAGCAAACTGAAACCTTCTTGCGGCTGTTTCTCATTCCGGGGGTTCATCATGGCAGAGGAGGTCCGGGACTCACTGAATCCGATGCGCTCACCGCCTTGGAAAAATGGATTGAGAGGGGACCGCCACCGAAGCTGATCGCCTGCCATCGGGACAAGGACGTCATTGAGCGCTGCCGACCTGTCTTCCCTTACCCCGATGTTGGCTCGTTATTCCGGCAAACGCGATCCGAAGGAGGCCGAGAGTTTCGTGCCCTGCGACTCCTCCCGGCACTAAGTTCTTTTTGCGGTTCGCGTTCGATGCGTTTACAATCCGGGAGCTACCGGAAGAGCACTAGACCCTCCATTGGATCAAGTCCGACCTCGGGCTTGTTAATCTTCACCCCGGTGAGCTAAATTTGCTGGCGTAAGGCGGTAAGTATGGGCTACGCCGGCGGCAATGACGATACCCACCGAGCCACTGGCAGTCTTCCAAGACCGGTTGATCTGATTGAGCGAGTCCCATGGTTGCCATGAACTTGACTGGCTCGTACAACTACGCGCTCGTGGCGCTTTCGGTGTTGATCGCCATGTTTGCGTCGTACGCGGCTCTGGATCTTGCAGGTCGCGTCACTGCGGCGGGTGGTTGGACTCGCGCGGTTTGGCTGCTGGGCGGCGCCGGTGCGATGGGGACTGGCATTTGGTCCATGCACTACATTGGGATGCTGGCGTTCATCCTGCCGATTCCCGTGGCCTACCATTGGCCAACCGTTCTGTTGTCACTGTTTGCGGCCATTCTCGCCTCGGTGATTGCCCTGGACGTGGTGAGCCGACCGAAAATGGGTGCCTCCCGAGCGGTCGCTGGAAGTGTCCTGATGGGTTCGGGTATTGCGAGTATGCATTACATCGGCATGGCCGCGATGCGTTTACCGGCTATATGCCAGTTTAATTCCTCCCTCGTCGTCATGTCCGTCGTGTTCGCGGTTCTGATTTCTTTCGCCGCGATTTGGATTACCTTTCACTTCCGAGACGAGAAAACGGGGATCGGCTGGGAAAAGTTGGCTGGAGCCGTCGTGATGGGTGCCGCGATCCCCGTCATGCATTACACCGGCATGGCCGCCGCCAGTTTCACTCCCTCGGGCACGCCGGCGGACCTGTCTCACGCGGTAAGCATCTCCACACTTGGCACGGCCGGAATTACCGCCGTTACCTTTGTCGTCCTCGGGCTGGCCTTACTGACGTCCTGGGTGGATAGGCGATTCGCTACCCAGACCTTGGAACTGCAGGAAGAGAAGCTGCAGCGAAGCGAAGCGTACTTGGCGGAGGCGCAGAGGCTCACGCACACAGGGAGTTGGGCCTGGCGGGTAGCGGGAGGGGACGCCTTGCACCTATCCGAGGAATGGTACCGAATTTATGGCTTCGACCCAGAAAATGGCCCGCCCGCTTTTGAACAACTTCTGCAGCGCACTCATCCGGAGGATCGAGCCAGGTTGAAAGGTGCAATCGACCGAGCAATCGACCGAAAGTCGGATTACGAAGTGGAATTCCGAATCGTTCTCCCGGACGACACAACCAAATATATCCACACCGTCGGCCATCCCATTTTGAACGCATCCGGAGATTTAGTGCAATTTGTGGGTAGCTCGACGGATATCACCGAGCGCAAGCGGGCAGAGCAGGCGACCTGTTTGCTGGCCGCGATTGTGGAATCGTCGCACGATGCGATTGTGAGCAAAAGTCTGAATGGCGTCATTACCAGTTGGAATAAGGGTGCAGAACGGTTGTTCGGCTACGCTGCGGAAGAAGCGGTTGGCCAGAACATCACAATGATTATTCCTCCTGAGCGTCGTGACGAAGAAAGAATGATTGTTGAGCAGCTCACGCGCGGCGACCGGGTCGACCACTTCGAGACGGTCCGCCGGCGCAAGGATGGCAGCCTGATCGACGTTTCCCTGACGATTTCCCCGATGAAAGATGCCTCGGGCCGCGTGGTTGGGGCATCGAAACTGGCGCGGGACATAACCGAACGCAAACGTGCCGAAGAAGCGCTGCGTCAGGCGCAGACGGATCTCGCGCACGCCAGCCGGCTGACCACCATGGGAGAGCTCACTGCCTCTCTGGCGCACGAAGTGAAACAACCGATCGCCGCAGCAGTCACAGACGCCAATACCTGCGTGCGATGGATTACGCGCGATGAACCCGATCTGAAAGAGGCGCGCGAGGCCGCGTGGAGAATTGTCAAAGACGCAGAGCGTGCCTCCGAAATCATCAACCGGGTCCGCCTGCTCTTCAAGAAGGGTACTCCGCAACGGGAGTTGGTTGACGTAAACGAAGTTGCTCGAGAGATGATCGTCCTCCTGGGAGACGAGGCATCGCGGCACTCCATATCAGTTCGAACAGAGCTGGCGGAAGATCTTCCCCATGTCATAGGAGATCGCGTGCAATTGCAGCAGGTGCTGATGAACCTCATCGTGAATGCCGTCGATGCGATGCACGACGTAGATGGGCAGCGTGAGCTAATCATCAAGTCGCAGCCAGCCGAAAACAATGAAGTGCTGCTGTCGGTCAGCGATACCGGCGTGGGATTGCCCCGGCAGCAGGCAGATCAGATCTTTAACGCCTTCTTTACCACCAAGACTCACGGCACCGGCATGGGACTTCGCATTAGCCGTTCCATTATCGAATCGCATGGTGGCCGCTTGTGGGCTGCCGGCAATTCTCCGCGTGGAGCAAGATTTTGTTTCACCCTGCCCACCAAAGCGGGGACACATGAATGACACATGAAGGACCGCCTGCGGTGTTCGTCATGCATGAGGTTGCTGCTGTGCGTGCGGTCATCCCGGGGGCGCGCGAGACAACGACGGACTCCATTATCGGAACGATCTTGTAACCATCTGCTGATCAAAGTGTCCGCGTGACGAGCGATATGCAAAGGGATCCCTAATCATGCTTTGAAGTAAACCAGCCCCGGATGACGGGCTCCCCTACTATTAGTCCTGTAAGGTAAGGGTTGCCGACCATCCGCTCACAAAACTACATTGCCGCCTCAACTCAACGCGCCTCCGTGGCGTTTCGTCGATATTCCCTAGGCGCTACACCCAGGACACGTTTGAAAGCCTTGCTAAACGCCGCGTCAGAGTCGTAGCCCACAGACTTCGCTATCTCGAACAGTTTCCTATCATCTTTCTGCAGCGATCCAATTGCCTTGTACATTCTCCAGGTCGTCAAATATTCGAGTGGCGTTTCTCCGAGCAGTTCCTTAAATCTCAATGCAAACGCTGAGCGAGACATACCTGCTGCCACGGCCAGTGTTTCCACCGTCCACGGATTCTCGACTTTCTCGTGCATTGCTTTGAGTGCCTCTCCAATTTTTGGATCGAAGATGGCGCGAAGCCATCCACGTTTACAATTTCCGGAGCTCGACGCTATGTGGGCACGGACACACTGTATGAACAAAATATCCGCGAGCCGGCTGGCCATTACTTCCGAGCCCGGTGCCGGTTCTGCCATTTCCGAGGCGAGCAACTGCAAAGTCGAGTGGAGGGCCAGGCTTTGGGCCTGATCTGCCTTGACCAGGATCAACTCTGGAAGCAAGCGTTTCAGAGGCTTAATGCTCGTCGGCGCAAAGCTGAACCATCCCGAAATTATGGTGGTCGGCGCGCCGCCTCCTCCGTAATGGATCACGTTGCTGCCGTTTTTAGGTGCAGCCTCACAAAAGCTGCGCGCCCGCGTGCGCGGATTGTCCCGCAATGCGTACATACTCGCCGGTGCTAACAGAAAGCAATCTCCGCCCGTGAGCGGAAGCGGATCAGGCATCCCTTTTACGCTCAGCCAGCAATTCCCACGCGAAACCATTCCGAAGTGCGCTAACTGGGCTGCCGAATTCTTCGGGGCAGACGAATGAGCCCCGGCTTCTTCCTCAGCCTCACGAATAAGTCCCCAGGGTGCGGTCGCCTCCAAGCGAGCCTGCACTACGCTGGCGACGTGCATCGTGTTAAACAGGTCTGTAATCGGGTCCAACTTGATCCTCCAATATGGACGAATAGACAAGTTGTCTGGACTTATGGACAGGTCTCGTCCAGCAGTCCGGACATCTACTCTACCAGTTTATATGAAGCGTACCGCTCAAGAGGTGCATATGAAACTACTTCGAATTGATTCCAGTGCTCGGTCCAGTTCAGTAACTCGGCAACTGACAGCGAAGTTCGTTGAGGAATGGAAGAAAAACCACCCCGCTGGCGAGGTCATACAGCGAGACCTCGCGACAACCGTGCTGCCGCAAATCACTGATCATTGGGCCGGGGCACACCTCGAACCGTCTCAGCTGACTCCTGCTCAGCGGAATTATCTGGCCACCTCTGACCACTTGATCGAAGAACTGCAGGCAGCGGACACCATTGTAATTGGCGCGCCCATGTACAACTTCGCGATTCCTTCCTCCCTCAAGGCCTGGATCGATCAGATTGTGAGAATGGGGAAGACGATTGGTTATGGACCAAGCGGTGCGCGCGGGCTTCTAGCCAACAAGAGAGTGATTATCGTCACCGCGCGAGGCGGCGCCTATGGAAAGGGCTCTCCCGCAGAGAAGTTCGATTTTCAGGAACCCTATTTGCGTCACATTTTCGGATTCATCGGTCTCCCGGATGTGACATTCGTTCACGCTGAGAACCAGGCCCGCGAGGAGGCCGGTCCACGATTAGCCGCCGTCGCCGAAGAAATTCGACACCTGGCGGTTGAGCAAAGCCAGCAAGTTGCCCATTGAAAGATTGAAATAAAAAATGGAAGCATGCATGAACGTGACTCTATGGATCGTTCAAGCCCGTGAAGTTGGAGAAAGGACAACCCATGTCTAACCCGGAATCCCACGACAAAACCGCTAGTGGTCCCGTGACCGCAACCATCATGAAGGAAAATCCTCCTTCCCGCGTCGCCAGACGCACCCGTGGACAGAGTCGCGGACCCATCACACGCCTGATGTCGCCCTCTGATTTTGGCCGTCTCTTGAAACCCTTCGTATTCCTTGACCGATTCGAGACTCAGGGAAACCCGTTTACTGGTTTCGGGCTCCATCCACACTCCGGCATCGCCACTTTTACCTACGTTGCGGAGGGCAGCATCAGCTATCAAGACACGAACGGAGCGACGGGCTTGTTGCCCGCCGGCGGTATCGAATGGATGCGGGCCGGCGGCGGCGTCTGGCATGGTGGCGGCACCGGCGAATCGGGACGAACGGCGGGGCTTCCAGCTTTGGATCGCCTTGCCTCCCGAACTCGAACTGGGAACATCGGAGAGCGTCTATCTGTCACCGGAGGTGATTCCCCACGACGGGTCGGCGCGTGTCCTCCTCGGCAGCTACGGAAGCGCGACCAGTGCGATCAATGCCCCGTCGCCGATGAACTATCTCGCCGTGCATTTGAAAGCTAGAGAACGGTGGAGCTACCAGCCGCCCGCCGGGCACACTGTCCTTTGGACCGCCGTGGTGAGGGGTTCCGTTCTGATTCCGGACGAACTGCAGCAGGGTGAACTGGCGGCACTCAAGCCGTCGACCGCCGTAATCGAATTCGAGGCCCAATCCGATGCAGAGTTCGTCCTTGGCTCGGCTGTGCCGCATGATTACGACCTTGTCTTGGGCTCCCACTCCGTACATACAAGCACGGAAGCACTGCGTGAGGCCGAGGCTCGGATTTCGGAGATTCAAACGCGTCTGATTCAGCAGGGCAAACTCTGAACAACAGCAGGAGACCAATGCCGATCGAACGAAAACCTCGGCAAAAATCACTGATTTGTTGCAAAGAGTTCCAGGCTGCTCATTGAAATAATTGAAATTAGAAAGGAAAAGACACATGAACCTAACCCTATGGATCGTCCAAGGCCTCTTGGCATTCGCCTTCATCGCCGTCGGTTCCTTGAAGATGTTTGCCTACGAAAAGTTCAAAGCCCAATCCGAGAAGAAGGGACCGGTTGGCATCACACGCGGCCTCGCGGCCTTCATAGGATTCGCTGAGATTACCGGAGGCCTGGGCATCGTTCTGCCGATGGCGACCAACATCGCTCCGTCTCTCAGCCTGTGGGCCGCAGTTGGACTCTCAACGATCATGTTGTTGGCAATTGGCTTTCACTTACGCCGCCACGAGTCGGCGGTCGCGCCCGGCATCCTGTTGTTGCTTGCAGTGTTTGTGCTGTTCGGGCGTTTTTCTCACTGGACCTAAGCAAGGGCCCTGACGTTGCTTCGCGTGTTCTACCCGGATCACCGGCTACTCGGAAACAATAGCTCCTTAAGTTAGCGCTTATGGGTGTCGCCCCTACAGGGCTCTGTCTCCCTGCCCACGGTTCCCCGGGCTTACGCCGGGGCTAATTTCTGTCGCCCTGGCGGGCTAGGGCGGGTGGCCGTCCGCGATTTTCGATGCTTGGAAAAAACTTGTGTCTCGAGTCTGGCAAATCCCCTTAAAAACTGTTTCAGTCCGCTAAAAGTGAAAACCCAACTGCGCAGTGTAGGTGCGTGGTGTCACGTAGTGGGTTCCGCTGAACGTGGACAGGAAATTGTAAAGCGAGACCTGGTTCGTGAGGTTGATGGCAGTCAACTGAAGGCTGACCTTGTACTTGTCACCGTGGAAAATGTTGTCATGTCCTACCGACAGGTCGAAGAGATGACGTGGAGCGATTCGGTTTGGATTGTGATCGGCGTGGTTGGTGCCGGGTTTGGTGATGGAGACCAGCGTCGATCCGTATTGGGTTCCGGGACAGAAACCGCTGGAACTGATGGGAGTGCCTAGCGGATTGGCGGCACTGGGCGGAGTCGCGTGAACCGAGCCGCAGAAGAGTCCAGCCTGAAATTGCTGATCTGGAGTCAGCTGGGAAACATCGACGATCGTGTTGCTGCCGTTCGGACCGTTTTGGCAGTCGCCGCCGGCGCAGGGAACGGGTCCGGCGACCAGGCCGCCGTCATAACGCCAATTGAAGCCTACCCATGGGCCACGCTGCCAGGGTTGGTATTGAAGGTGCGTGGTCTGGTTAAACTTCTCGTCGTGGTCAATGCGGAACACGGCACCTGCGGCGGATGGAGTTGCGCCGGCGCCGCCGATCTGCGGCTGGAAGAAGCGCGAAGCCACGCTCGAGAAGACCACCAGCGCGGAGAAGCCATGGATATTGGGCACGCTGATGCGGCCGGCGTATCCGGGGATCTTGGAGTTATGCCACTCGATCGGGAAGGTGATGGGGGTCGATCCGAGAATGCTGAAGTCATAACCGTTGTGGGTGTACTTCCAGATGTATTCGCCCGAGAAAACCAGGTAGCGTCCGAAGGCCTGCTGAAAGCCGGCGTGAAATTCATTTCGCCATCCCGGCGCGAAGGGCGTGACCCCAGCGCCGTTGCAAAAGAGAAGCGGGTTCAGAACGTCGTTGCCGCAACCCGTGCTGGAGAGCACCAGATTTTCGTTGAATGGAGTCTCCAGGATTCGTGCATAGGAGGCGCGCAGTACCGTATTGCTGCGCTTGATGTTGTAGGCGATGCCGACGCGAGGCTCGGCTTCCTTGTGAGTGCTTAATCCGTTGTAGAAATCTCCGCGCAAGCCCAGGTTCAGCGCCCAGTTGCCTTTGGTGATCGAATCCTGCAGATACAAGCTGAGCAGTTTGACGTCGGTATGACCATTGAAGGTGAACGGATGCCCTCCGCGGGTCAGGTCGTAGGGAGCAAGCACCGGGTTGAAGTTAGGAGTGGCGGGGTCGTTGAAAGTCGGGTCAACGATGCCGATCGTGTCATGCTCATCAAGGAAGGTTTGTTGATAAACGGCGCCCGCCTTCACATTATGAATGCCCTTTACATACGAAATCGTGGAGCGGATTCCGCCATTGGTGAGGAGGCGATCCTGGCCTACGCTCTGTGATTGCAGATTGGGGAGGAGGTCGGCAAAAGGGTTGCCGCTGGGATAGTAGT
Source organism: Acidobacteriota bacterium (assembly GCA_003225465.1). Taxonomy (GTDB): domain Bacteria; phylum Acidobacteriota; class Terriglobia; order Terriglobales; family Acidobacteriaceae; genus Gp1-AA133. The sequence continues at coordinate 10,649 of QIAH01000287.1, forward strand.
CGTATCGATCGCGGCGGACAAATCCTCCCACAGTGAGGACGGTGTTGGCGCTGATCAAGCGGATCCACGAAGGGGCAATGTTGAACGTCTTGATCTGAGCATGCTGATCGGTCGGGCCAACCGGGTTGCCGTTGGGGTCAAGGCCGTTGTTGGCGACCACCAAGCCTTTCCAGGCGGTGGCATTTTGCGCGTCAAAAGAATTGGGATTCTGAAACCAGGAACGCGTGTATCCCAGATTCAGGTGGATGGAATCGCCGGTCGAGATCTGGTAGTCGACCCGGTCGAACAGGTTTTCCTCGTTTCCCTTGGCGTGTATCACGGTGAACTCGGGTGGATCCAGGAAACGACCGCTATTGAGCGCGTTGGCCGAAATAAAATTGCCCCACTTGTCGCCGCCGTAGGCGAAGTTGACGCCGACATTGGCGGTCCCGAAAGAACCGTACGAAGTGGTCACAGTTCCGGTTGGTTGCTTTACCCCTTGGCCGGAGCGGGTCGTGAGGTTAATGACCAGGCTGGCTTTCTCACCATACTCGGCGGGCGGGGCTCCAGAGATGACTTCAATGGATTGCACCGCATCCAAGGGAATCTGGTTGGAGAAAGTTTTGCTCTGCTGGTCGGTGATGGGCTGACCGTCGACGGAGAATGAATTCTCGGCGTGATCCCCCATACCGTGAAAGAGGCCATTGGAATCGGCGGCTACTCCGGGTGTGGCCAGGGTGATCGCAGAACTCAGCGAGGAAGACTGGCTCTCCAGCGGCAGCCGATCGACGATGGCCTTGTCGACGTCGGTGTGAAAGGTGGGATCATTTTCGACCAGATCACCGCCGCTTTCTACCGTCACGACTTCCGATGACGTGCTCACCTTGAGACTAGCTTTTACGTTGAGGGGCACGAGCGAGCGGACATCGATATCCTGTGCGTAAGAGGAGAAACCAGCCGCGGAGATGCTGAGGTGGTACGGGTTGAACGGAACATTCGGGATGCTGAAGTTGCCATTGCTGTCGGTGGTTGTAGATCGCCTGAACTGGCTAACGGGGTTATGAATCTCCACGGTCGCGTTGGGAACCACGGCGCCTGAGGGATCAGAAACCGTGCCCGTGACCGAAGTTGAGTTGCCGCCCGATTGCGAATACGCGCTCAAACACAGTGCCAAGAAGAGAACGACTGCAGAAGCCGCAAATCGCGACTTTTTGTAGAAAGCCAGCATGATTCCTCCGGAAGAATGGTCTAAAAGATCAAGGGCACGGCTCACGGAATACGAACCGGACCTTTACTCGATGGGAATCTTGATCGTTAGACTGCCGGAGGCGGGCGGATGCAGAGCGCGAAAACGACCAAAGCTTCTTTCGCAAAGTCTGGCTCAGCGCGGAAGGTGAAGAGTGCGGTGAAGGTCGTCTTGAGGAGGTTGGTAGTTGGGCTGGGCGCAGTTGAATGGGCTGCCACACAGACCGTGCAGGAAGCCGAATCGGTGCCGTCTGCGTGGTGATGCGCAACAACGGCCAGCGCTGACCAGAAGGTCAGCAGCAGACACATCAGCGCCACGCATCTCACAAAGGACCGCATGCAAAGTGACCCACTAAGACGTACTTTTAAATTTACACGGAATAGAACTCGGAGGCAATCTGGGCGTCGCATTCACAACGGTGGAGGTGGCGTCTTTGGTGCGCGGACTTCGGTAACACGGAGCGGGTTGATTTGAGGGCAAGAACTGGAGTGCCGGGGACGGGGTGGGATTGTTATGTTGATTCTGGCGGACGTGCCGATTGAAGATCCGCGGAGGCGGCTGTCCGAAGTCCGCCGCCGGGCTGGCGCCCGGCCGCCCAGACGAGGGCGTCTGGGCCTACGTGGGCCGGGACTGGGTGAGATTGTTATGTTGATTCGGGCGGATGTATAGGAGTGGTCATGATGGCTCGGGACTTGGCGTTGAGGGTGATGGAGAAAAGTTTGGCGGCTCGCGAACGGGTGGCGGCATTTGACTGGGGACAGATTCTTCATGAACTGGATGCGCAGGGGAACGCGGTGCTGGACCGGGTGCTGACTCGGGGTGAATGCACGGCGCTGGCGGCGCTTTATCGAGATGACAGTGTTTTTCGGAGCCGGGTGGTGATGGGGAGTCATGGGTTCGGGCGAGGGGAGTACAAGTATTTCCGTTATCCGTTGCCGGAGATTGTGGCGGAGTTGCGCACGGAACTGTATCCGCGGCTGGCGCCGATTGCGAATGGGTGGAATGCGGCGATGAATATCGCAATACGATATCCGGAGACGCATGAGGCGTTTCTACGGCGGTGTCACTCGGCGGGGCAGAAGAAGCCTACGCCGCTCCTACTGGAGTACGGGGAAGGTGATTTCAACTGCCTGCACCAGGATCTTTACGGGGAGCATGTGTTCCCGATCCAGGTGGCGATTTTATTGTCGGAGCCGGGGAAGGATTTTACGGGGGGAGAGTTTGTTTTGACGGAACAGCGGCCCCGGATGCAATCGCGGGCGGAGGTGGTGGGATTGCGGCAGGGAGACGGGGTGGCGTTCGCGGTGCATCATCGTCCGGTGAAGGGGACGCGGGGAACGTATCGTGTGAACATGCGGCATGGCGTGAGCCGGCTGCGATCGGGCAAGCGGCACACGCTGGGGATCATTTTTCATGACGCGCAGTAGCGGTTACCCGCACTTAGGTGCGAGGCTAGTTTCTGACGTCGCTGCGCAACCGCCGCGGGCAAGTTTCTGGCGTTCGTGCGCGAGTGGTGCAGGTGTTCCTGGTACAGATCGGGCATACACCTGACAGGTTTAGACCGGGCACATCCCCGACGGGTGTGTCGTTCGAGCGGGACGTGGTGAACTTTGGCATGCCCTGGAGAGCGAGCATGGCGATATTGCCGGCGCGGCCACGATCCCCAGGTTAGCGCCAAAGAACGGCGCGAACCTGGGGCACCAAGTTGTGATGGACATCGCGGTTAGTGAGGGATGGTTATTTCTTTATGGTGCGCAGACATGGAATGAGCGGTGTTGGGAGTTTGTTCGCGGAGACGCACGAGGCGGCGCGGGAGGAGATCGCGCCGGGGGCGTTTGTGCTGCGCGGATTTGCGCTGTCGATGGGGACGGCAGTGTTGGGCGCGCTGCGGGAGGTCACGGCGGCGGCTCCATTTCGAAATATGGTGACGCCCGGCGGGTATCGCATGTCGGTGGCGATGACGAATTGTGGCGCGCTGGGGTGGGTGACGGATCGGAATGGGTATCGGTACGACTCGGTAGATCCGGAGAGCGGGAAGAAGTGGCCGGCGATGCCGGGGGCTTTTCGGGAGTTGGCGGAGAGGGCGGCGGCAGAAGCGGGGTTTCGGGAGTTTCGTCCGGATGCGTGCCTGATCAATCGGTACGAACCGGAGGCGAAGTTGTCGTTGCACCAGGACAAGGATGAACGCGATTTTACGCAGCCGATTGTTTCGGTGTCGCTGGGCATTCCGGCAATATTTTTGTTTGGCGGGTTTGTGCGCGGCGACAAGACGCAGCGGGTGCCGCTTGAGCATGGCGATGTGGTGGTGTGGGGCGGTCCGGCGCGGTTGCGGTATCACGGGGTGATGACACTGAAAGAAGATGAGCATCCGCTGCTGGGGAGAATGCGGGTGAATTTGACTTTCCGGACGGCGGGGTAGTTTGTCCTCCTGTCTATGTCGGGAAAGATTGACTTGAAAATCTTAAACCGCAGAGGACGCGGAGAACTGCCGCGGAGATCGCGGAGAGTTCTTGAGTTGCTCGAGTGTGGGGATCAAAAACATACAGAGAGCACAAGGGCGTTGCGCAAGACGGCGAGCTTCGCTCGCCTGGGCAGACGAGGGCGTCTGCCCCTACGCAAGATGAGGGCGTCTGCCCCTACGCAAGATGAGGGGGCTGATCCTACGCAAGATGAGGGGGCTGATCCTAGATGTGCATTGCTTGCATGACCAGCAGGAGGCCGATTGCGGCCAGGGCTACGTAGATGTATTTCAGGAAGGCGTCGCCTTGGAGGCGATGGTTGAGGGCTCGGCCCAGGAAGACGGCGACCAGGGCGAGGGGGAGCGAGATCAGGTAGTAGTGGGTGACGGCGGGAACCCAGAGGCCTGCTAGCCAGTAGCCGATCATGCCGATCAGGCTGGCGGGCAGAAAATATCCTTGCAGGGTGGCGCGGAAGTGGGGCGCGGACCAGCGTCGCATGGCCCCGTAGATGACGAGTGGCGGGCCGTTCATCCCGTAGGCTCCGCCCAGGACACCAGCAGCGAATCCACAGACAAAGAGCCAGAGGCGGCTGTCGCTTTGCAGGACGAACGGCATGCGGCCGATGAGGGAATAGATTGCGAAGAGGGCGATGATCACGCCTAGTGTGGCTTTGACGAGTTGGGGATGGCCGCTCGTCAGAAGCAGCACGCCGAGCGGGATGCCGAACAGCGTGGAGAAGACGAGCCAGCCGGTGCTGAGCAGGTGGATCTTCTTCCAGTCCTGCAGGACGACGATGGCGGCTATCGTGATCGAGATCAGTACGCTGAGTGGGGCGGCGACGTTGACGGGAAGGAAGAAAGCGAGGAGCGGGACGGCGATGAGAGCCTCCCCGAAGCCGAAGGTGGATCGGATCAGGGTGGCGAGGAAGATGATGAGAAGGACCAGGATGGTGGCGAGGTCGATGGTGGATCTCCGGGGACGCGTTCGTTGGCTTCTGTGTATACTCTAGCGCCACTTATGAACCTTGGAGAATTTCGCAGCGGGTTTGTGCTCGAGCTTTCGCTTGGGCTCGGGATTTTGAGTACGGGCGTGGTGGCACAGGACCGCGTGGCGGCGGCCGTCGAGTCGTTACCGGCTATCAAGAAGATTGATCAGGTTGCGATTTCACCGGATGGCACGAAGGTCGCCTACATCGTGGAGGGAGAGCTGTCGGTGGCGGGGGTGTCGGGAGGAGTGGCGCGGCGAATCGAACACAAGTTGGCAGCGCGCGAGGTGACCTGGTCGGCGGACAGCCGGGAGATCGCGTGGCTTGGAGATTTGCCGGGAGACGTGCCGGCTTCGCAGTTGTGGCGGGCGGCGGCGGACGGCGGCGATCTGGAGAAGCTTGCGGATTTGAAAGGGTATGCGGAGTCGCCTCGATATTCGCCGGATGGGAAGAAGATCGCGGTCCTATATATAGAAGGCATGCCGCGCGTGGCTGGGCCTTTACAGCCGATGACGCCACTGGCGGGCGTGGTGGGCGAGAAAATCTACGAGCAGCGGATTGCGGTGTTCGATTTGGCGCCGAAGAAGCTGACGCAGGTCTCACCGGCCGACGTTTATGTCTATGAATACGACTGGACGCCGGACTCGAAGGGCTGGGTGGGAACGGCGGCGCATGGGTCGGGCGACAATAACTGGTGGATTGCGCGGTTGTACGCGATCGATGGCGGGACGGGCGAGATGCGCGAGATTTACAAGCCGAAGTGGCAGATCGCCGAGCCGCGGGTTTCTCCGGATGGGAAGTCGGTGGCGTTGATTGAAGGGCTGATGAGCGATGCGGGGCTGACGGGCGGCGATGTGATGATTGTGCCGATGGCGGGTGGGACGGCGCGGAATCTGACGGCGGGGATGAAGGCTTCGCCTTCGTCGCTGGCATGGACGGGGACGGACCGGATCAGCGTGATGGCAAATGTGGATGGGAATTCGGGCTACGTCTTGATGACGGTGGCCGGTCATCCGGAGTCGTCGAACTGGAAGGGGTGGACGGGGGAGGAATTGATTGCGACGAGTACAGAAGCGCGGGTTCCGGCGGCTTCGTTTTCGCGGGATGGAGCGGTGAGCGCGGTGGTGCAGCAGGCAGCCAGCACTCCTCCGGAAGTTTGGGTGGGGCCGGCGGGTCAGTGGAAGCAGATCACGCATGTGAACGAAACGGTGCGGGCGAATTGGGGCGAGAGCCGCAACGTGCACTGGATGAACGGTGAGACGCGGGTCGAGGGTTGGCTGATGATGCCGAAGGATTACGACCCGGCGAAAAAATATCCGCTGGTGGTCGTCGCACACGGCGGGCCATCGTGGGCGTGCGTGTCGCGTTGGCAGGAAGGCCAGATGGATGACATGCGAGCGGGATCGGTACTGGGCTGGTTTGTGCTGTGTCCGAATCCGCGCGGGAGTTATGGACAAGGGGAAGCGTTCACGCAGGGCAACGTTAGGGATCTTGGAGGCGGGGACTATCGCGACATCATGGCAGGGGTGGACGCGATGATGGCGCAATTCCCGATTGATGGGAAGCGGTTGGCAATTGCCGGCCACAGTTATGGCGGATACATGGCGATGTGGGCGGAGACGCAGACTACGCGCTTTGCCGTGGCGCAGGCGGGCGCGGGAATTTCGGATTGGCTGAGTTATTACGGGCTGAACGATATTGACGAGTGGATGATTCCGTTCTTTGGGGCATCGGTGTACGACGATCCAGCGGTGTACCGGAAGTCGGATCCGATCCAGTTCTTGAAGAACGTGAAGACGCCGACGTTGATCCTGGTGGGCGACCGGGACGGCGAGGTGCCAATGCCGCAGTCGGTGGAGTGGTATCACGCGCTGGAGACGATGAAGGTGCCCACGCAGTTAGTGGTGTATGCGAGCGAGGGACATCATTTTTATCGGGACGCGGATAGGCGCGATTACATGCTGCGGACGTTGCGGTGGTTTGAGGAGTGGTTCGGGAAGGTGAATTAGCACTCAGTGTTCGCGGGGGAAAATCTTAAACCGCAGAGGTCGCGGAGAACGGCCGCAGAGGTCGGGGAGCGTTGCTCGGGTGCAAGGATCACGAGCTAGCCTTAAAGGCGTGAAGGGGCTTTGGCGCGGAGTTGCTCGATTAGAGTCACTACGTTGCTTGCAGTGGGGTGGAAAAGTGTCTGGGCCTGAAGTGATCTCCGCAAATATGGGGTCCTTCGACTGCGTTCGGCTGGCGCCTCACTTCGCTCAGGATGACAGCGGTTCTTATAACGGCGGCTCTTATGACCGCGTCTCTTATAACTGCTCTCTTATAACTGCTCTCTTAACTGCTCTCTTAACTGTTCTCTTATGAATTCAAGGGCTGTCGTGGTCTTTGCGAGTAGTCACGGTGATGCCGCGCTTGGCGTCGCACTCGGTCGCGGGATCGTAGGTCGCTAGACCTTCCAGCTTATCCTTCGAGATGTGAAACTCCAGTGGGGGACGCCGGACTCGTGCGGGAAGGCCTGTGAACTTGACCTTGCCGTCGGCGTTGGTGCCAGCTTCGAGATCGAGCTTGCGGACTCCGCCGAAGCCGTAAGCGACGTGGACCTTGACGGTGGCGGCGTAGACGGGCTTGGCGTCGACATCGTGGATGGTTAATTCGAGGGAGCAGGGCCCGGCGCCGCCGTCCATCACGGGAACTTGGTTGGAGGCCGGGGCTGCGCTGGATTGGGCTGGAGGCGGCTCGGAGTTCGAGTGCTCCTGTGCCGGGCAGAGCGAGGCGACGAGAAAGCAGGTAAGAACGGGGAGCATTCTTTTCATACGGATTTGATTATAAGAGCGGGAAGAAGTTTTTAACTGGGGAGATGTGTGGGTTAGGGAAAACGGCCAGATCTTAAACCGCAGAGGACGCAGAGGCAACGCCAAGGACGCGGAGAAAACCGGCGCCAGAAATCGCGGAGTTGCTCGATTGGAGTGCCCACGTTGCTTACAGTTCGGGGAGAAAATCGTCAGGGCCGTAAGCGATTTACGCAGACATAGGGTCCTTCGCTGCGCTCAGGATGACAGCTTCTTTTGATGACAGCGTCTTTTGTGACTGGGTTCAAAGAATCTTAACCCGCAGAATTCGCTATCGAAATGCGAAGAAAACCGGCGCCAGAAATCGCGGAGTTGCTGGATTGGAGTCCCCAGGTTGCTTACAGTTCGGGGAGAAAATCGTCAGGGCCGTAAGCGATTTACGCAGACATGGGGTCCTTCGCTGCGCTCAGGATGACAGCTTCTTTTGATGACAACGTCATTTGTGACTGGGTTCTAAGAATCTTAAGCCGCAGAATTCGCTAACGAAATGACGCCGAGCTTCTCCAATTCTGGCGCGCTCGGCGCTCCCGGTACAGCAAGAATGTTCACCGGACACTTCACCTCTCTCACGATCCGGCCGATCGTCTCCCCATCGGTCAGTCCCGGCACAAATACGCAATCCGCCCCGGCATCCCGAAACGCTGCTACTCGTCGCAGGGTCTCGTCATATCGTTTCGCAGGCTCGCCCACTTTCGCCAAGTACACATCCGTGCGCGCATTCAACACCAGCAGCACACCCGTCTGCAGCGCCGCCTCCCGCACAGCGCGAACTCTTTCCAGCTGCAGCGGCAACTCCACCAGCGGATGGGCCGTATCGTCGGTCCCATCCTCGAGATTCATCCCCACTGCCCCCGCTTCGATCGCCTCCCGCGCGGTTCGGGCCGCATCCTCTGGACGCGCCCCGTACCCCGCCTCCAGATCCGCCGACACTGGTACCTTCACCGCCCGCGCAATCCGCGCCACCCGCGCCAGCATCTCCTCACGCGATATTTTCTGTCCATCGGGATATCCCAGCGTGAACGCGATGCCGGCGCTGGTGGTCGCAATCGCTCCAAATCCGGCATTCTCGAAAATGCGCGCGCTGGCCACATCCCAGGCATTCGGCAGCACCAGGATCTTCCCGCGATGCATCGCCCGAAGGGTATTCGCTTTCGATTTCTGCTCGTCCATACTCATGACAACCTCAACCTGCATCGTTCATTCGTGCGGTGACATCTTAAACCGCAGAGAGCGCGGAGAACGGCGCAAAGGCCGCGGAGAAGATCCACGGGCTTGAGCTACAACCCGTGCTTGATGATCTCGCGGCAGAAACAAAGGGAGATGACGACAACAGGAATGGAACTAAATACTCGCAACCGGCTACCAGCTACCCGGTACTCGCTACTCAGCACTCTTCCGCACCCGGGCCACAAACTTTGAGAGACTGACCACCGCGCGTGCCACCGTTCCCCGCCCAATCTCCTGTGCCCCATCGCTCGCCGAAACTCGGACCGTATAAAAACGCCCATCAAACGACTCCACCACCGCTTCCGCCTTCACCCGGGTCCCGATCCCGCTCGCGGCGCGATGCTCGACGTGAATGGCCGTCCCCACGGTGATCTCATCTCCTTCGCAAAATGGTTGCAGCGCGTGGAACGCAGCCGTCTCCATCAAACGGATCATGTCGGGCGTGGAATACACCGGCGGCAACGATGGATGATGCGCCGTCAGTGTGTGCTCAAACTCCACCGTCTCTTCCGCCTCTCCGCGCGCGCCCATCGGGACGGGCTTTGCCATCCATCCTCCTCAGGAAACCGGCTGCGGCTCCAGGTTGGACAACAAGAAGGGCCACTGATGCTGATCACCAGTGGCCCTTCTTAGAACACACGAAAGTCGTTAACACACGAAAGTCGTGCATTACCGGGCGACTCTTAAGCTACTTTGAGCATGCGCCGTTCCGCAATCCCGTCCAACGCATTCCACAAAGCCTTCGCCGCCTCTTCCGCCGAGGTCAACGCACTCTCGGCCCTCGATGGATCGGCCTCCACCCGCTTCGCCAGCTGCTCTTTCCACACGTTCGAGTGATATACATCCGCGGTCGTATGCAAAGCGAAGTATTGCGCCGTGCGCTCATCCGCGCCATACATCTCCCGCAGTCCACGATTCTTTTCTGCCGCCACTCGCGGCACCTGCGACTCATACGCGTAAAACGCCGCCAGCGCCTCTTCCGGAGTTCCAGTGGAGGCTACGTCCATGAAATGTGTCACCAACCCGCTCACTTCCTTCACCGACTCGCGTCCGAAGCGGTTCCGGCTCGCGCCCATGCCTTCGGCAAAATCCAGCCACAAGTCGGCATGCGATTCGCCGTCGGCCCCGGCGGCCGTCTCTCCGCCCTGCTCATCGCGCATGTTCGCCAGCACCGCCTGCCGCAACTCGCCTTCTTCCAGACGAATCCCAAAAGCTGCCAGGTAAGCTGGAAACGCCGCCACGTGCTCGTAGTAGTCGAGTGCATACTCGCGCAAATCCTCGCGCGTTAACTCGCCCGCACTCCAGGCTTTGTAATAGGGGTGACACAGCAAGTCATACTTCGCAATCCGCGCATCTAATTCCTGCAAGAATTCCTGACGATCCATGAAGTCCTCTCCTTGAGGCAGCTTACTATAAAAGGCTGCGCAGCGCTGTGACAAGTCGACATCCGAGCGAAACTGTGATCGTGCGCTGCGGCTCCCCGCGGATACAGTCAACAGTTGCTAGAATAGGCGTAGCGAAGCTTCGCTCCGCCGGGCAGACGAGGGCGTCTGCCCCTACGCGTTACGGGGCGTGGGGAATCCAGTCCGTGATTTAAGCGCAATGCAATTCACAGAAGAATTCGAGGTGGTTGTGGTGGGCGCGGGCCATGCCGGGTGCGAAGCGGCAATGGCCGCCGCGCGCATGGGCCTCAAGACCGCGCTCTTCACGCTCAACGTCGATCTCATCGCTCAAATGTCCTGCAACCCCGCCGTGGGCGGCATCGCCAAAGGACACCTCGTCCGCGAAGTCGACGCGCTCGGCGGCATCATGGGTGAAGTCACCGACGCGGTCGGCATTCAGTTCCGCTTACTGAACACTTCGCGCGGCCCCGCAGTCTGGTCTCCCCGCGCGCAATGCGACAAGCAAGCCTACCGCCTCAAAATGCGAGAGGTCTTAGAGTCCCAACCAAATCTGAAAATCAAGCAAGCCGAAGTAGCCGATTTAATTCTTGAGGCGAGCAAAGTCCAGGTAGCGGCAGACACCTTCGTCTGCCCAGCCGAGCGAAGCTCCGCAGATCAGTCGCCAGTCGCCAGTCGCCAGTCACCAGCAAGCTACTCTCAACCTTGTCATTTCCAGGAGCGTAGCGATGATGAGTCTGCGTTTGCCAACGACCAAGGACCAACGACCAACGACCGACAGCCGACGACCGATGACCC
>QIAH01000441.1 GCA_003225465.1 Acidobacteriota bacterium
TCATTACGCTCACCGGCAACAGCACGGCCAACACGCTCAACTTCTGTGGCGATCAACGGACGCTGTTTCCAGTCGACAAGCAAGTGCAAATCAACTTCACCCCGGGACAACCCTGTGCCACCGCGCTCACCGTCACTCTGTTCTGAGCGGGACGATGGCCGGAGGTTACTGTCGTACTCTTCGGGATGGCGCCGGAAATCTCTTTGCATTCGTTATGATGAGGAGCTATGGCTCTTCATCTGATAACAGGAATTGCGGGTTTTATTGGTTCTTCCATCGCGCGAGCCTTGTTGGAACGGGGTGAGCAGGTTCGCGGCATCGACAACCTGGCGACCGGCAAGCGGGAAAACATCAAGGAGATCGCGGACCGCATTGATTTTCGCGAAGCCGATCTGCTCGATCTGGACGCGATGAAAGAAGCTTGCCACGGCGTCGAATGTGTCTATCACCAGGCGGCCATTCCGTCCGTGCCGAAATCGGTGCTCGATCCGCTGGGCAGCAACCAGGCCAATGTGGATGGCACGGTCAACATTCTGATCGCGGCCCGGGACGCCAAAGTGCGGCGAGTAGTGTACGCAGCCTCGTCTTCCGCCTACGGCGATACGCCGACTCTCCCGAAGCGCGAGGACATGACCCCGAATCCGATTTCGCCCTATGCAGTAGCGAAACTGGCGAGCGAGTATTACATGGTCTCGTTCTTCCGATGCTACGGACTCGAGACCGTCAGCTTGCGCTACTTCAATATCTTCGGACCGCGACAGGATCCGACCTCCCCATACTCAGGCGTGCTGGCGAAGTTCATCACGCAAATGCTGCGGGGCGAGCAGCCGACGATCTTCGGGGATGGCAGCCAAAGCCGCGACTTCACCTACATCGATAACGCGGTCAGCGCAAACCTGCTGGCAGCGCAGGCACCCACGGCGAAGGTGGCGGGACGAGTCTTCAACGTTGCCACAGGCACACGCGTGGACTTGAATCAAACCTTCGAACTCCTGAAGAAGATGACGGGATACTCAGGAAACGTGAAGTACGCCGCCGAACGGGGGGGCGACATCAAGCACTCGCTGGCAGACATCACTCTTGCGACCAAGGCGCTCGGGTATGAACCCAAAGTGAATTTCGAAGAAGGCCTGCAACGCACAGTGGAGTGGTATCGAGGACAAAGTAAGGCGGCGGGAGCTTAGAGCTGCGAGCTGCGAGCTACGAGCTTCGAGCGACCAAAAACCGCTTCTCGTAGCTCGTAGCTCGCAGCTCGTAGCTCGAGCCTCGTAGCTCCCATTACCTTGGTGATCTAGGGCGCCATTACCGCGCGAGACTAGATTAGGGGCATGGGACTTTCAACGATGGTGGTTTCGCGGGATTGGCAGGAAGTCAGCGTACTGGAGTGCATCCTCGGTGGTCTTCACATCGATTGCGACGTGGAATCGCAGCCGGAGCGGGCGCAAGCCAAACTGGAAAGATCGAAGATCGATGCGCTGATTGTCGATTGTGATTTGAGCGGCAGCGATCGCTTGCTTCGCAACCTGCAGCGAAATTCCCATTTTCCCTGGAACACTCCGCTGGTGGTGATGAGTGGACCGCGGCCCCGCCAAGAGGTCGATGCGACCGGCGCGCTGTTCAGTTTCGAGAAGCCGATTTCGGTCGAACAGGCGGTGCGCACATTATCTGCGGCACGGAATCTGATTCTCGAGGGACGCTTGCGTTATCACCGCCAGACAATCGACGTTCCGGTTGCGCTGCTTTGTGGCCAGAAGCAACGTCTGCGGGCTGATCTATTGAATCTGAGCCAAGGCGGGATCGGGGTGCATCTCGAGCGCGATCTCGATGTGCGGCAGCCGCTCCAAGTCTCGTTTAAGCTGCCGGGCACGCGCTACACGGTCAAGGCTCGCGGCGAGATCGCATGGACTGACCGCCAGGGGAATGCCGGGATTCGTTTTTTCGATGTTCCGGCGCGCCTGCAAAAGAATCTGCAACTGTGGCTGGCGCAGCAGTATTTCGCCCAGTAGCAGAAACACACCCTCGTTATCGGAAGCGCGATTCCGCATCGCGCGATAGTTTTTCCGTTTCGCTTTGTCCCATAGCCATCCTCGCCAGCTGAACGCCGGCAGTTCCGCACCCCAGCACCGCACACAACGACCAGTACAGCGCCGTGAAGAAGCCGGAGACACCACCCACCACGGCCAGCGCCACGGGCCAGGAGGGCAGAGTGTGGGCGACCGCCAGGAAAACGCAGAAGAATGTCAGGATCGCCGAGAAGACCACCAGGCCATCCATGAATCTGGCCAGTTGGGGCAGGGAGACAGGGCGCGGCCACCAGGACAAGCGAAGGGCATGGCGCGGGACTGGATCGGCCGCAGGGGGTCTTGGCGATCGATGCGGCAAACGGATCGCTGTGCGGCCCGAGGCCGACAGGATCAACTCGTCCCCTTCCGGAGCGCCATGAAAAACCGGCGAGGCGCGCTCCAAGCCACGCAACAGATTCATGAAAATCCAGTCATTCAGTTGGCGAATGGCTTGGGGAGGCGTATCGAGGAAGCGGAGTCCGGCCTGACCTAAGGGATTCGCCCAAGCCACTTCGGCCTGAAGGTCCATGCGGGTCTTAGGGTTCAGCAGGTCAAAACGCATCCGCAGGACCTGGCCCGACTGCAGTGCGCCGACGGCCTGGATTGCCGCGCCGTCCTGGCTGAGGTTGCGAATGATTCCGCCGTTCCCCTCATCCAGCCTCACGTAGACGAGGGATGGCACCTGGTGCCGGTAGTGGAGGCGCTTCGTGGACGAGGGTTCTGTGGCGCGCGTAGCGGCCAATCCCGAAAAGGACTGCATGCTGAAATCTTAGCCTTGGAACTGGCGCCTTCTGCAGTATCGGAAAAGGTTCCCGGGGAAGCCTGTCAGGACGCGCTACGATGTTCGGTAGACGGATCCTGAGACTTGTTTTTCATGCGCTTAGCGTGGTCATGGGCAACGAGTCGTTCAAGATCGTAACTATAGGGACCATAGCCACGAAAAGCGTCTTCATCGAATAGGCGCTTGATGCCGCAACCGGTGCAAACCTGGTAGGAACATCCCTGCGAGCGGACGGGCCAGCTCATCTTGCTGTGCCAGCACCCCCGCAAGACCACGGCAGCACCCGCCATCCCTGTGGCCAGAAGGCCCATGGGCCAGAACCAGCGAGAGCGCTTCTTGGAATTCGTACCTGAGACCTGTTGTTTGTCTTCCACTACGAACCTTGGAACCCACTAAGTATCAGCATATGACGATTCCTCAGGCAGGGCAATGACTCGTGTGGGCTATAGGCAATCGGATTTTCCGGGATTGGGCGGGGTTCCTTTCTAAGTCCACCGCAGGCGCAGGGAGGCTGCTTTGTGTTTCTCGAGGGGAGAACATGGAGGATAGGGCATGCGCCTGGCGGATGCACGGATTACTGTAGGAAGAAGCACCCTGCGTGGAATCGAACCCCGATGCGGCTGGTCCGGCGGGACACCGCCTGAAAGGTCAGGGTGACCTTAGTGCCACTTGGCACATTGCAACCGGCCCCAAAGACCGATAACTTAGCAGTGAAGCCCCCTTGTCGGCTCGGCTACTGCGCCTCTGCTGACCAATCAGTAAATGGCAAAAGTGGCTCATTGACAAGGGCTTGGGCTTCTACCACACTGGCTCCGAAAAACGCGAGCGCTGTGAACAACTGACCCCTGCATGGCGACGAAACCATCCAACGCGAATCCGGTGTTAACTATGAAATCAATGGACACGTCGGGTACCGCGTTGCAAAGCACCGGCGTGTCAGTCGCGCAATCCACCGATCGTCGTGAAGCCCTGCAGGCTTTGCTCGCTTTCTCCACCCTTCATGATCAGATCCGCCGACGCCGCGCCGAGGAAGCGCGACGCTACGCGAAAGGCCTGGGAACTGCCGACAACAGCTGGGAGTATGAGCAGTTCGTTCTCGACGAAGTGCTGCACCTGGTAGCAGAGCGTGCGCAAACGGTCACTGGGGCCGACGGAATTGCGATCGCTCTGGCTGAGGATGACGAGATTATTTGCCGGGCCTCGGTTGGAACGATGGCCCCCGATCGTGGCGTGCGTCTCGATTCGAGAGCAGGATTTTCCGGAGCCTGCTTCCGCACCGGACGAATCATTCGCTGCGACGATTCGGAAAAAGATCCCCGCGTCAACGTGGAAGCCTGCCGCCGACTGGGCACGCGATCGATGGTCGCGGTTCCATTGCTGGGGCAACAAAGCGTGGTTGGATTACTGGAGGCGTTTTCGACCGAGCCGTTTGGATTCAACGATAGCGATGTCCGCAGCCTGAACCTGCTGGCCGAGTTAATTCTGGCGGCCCTGAAGCCCGAAGACGAAGATCGAATTGTCCGTGCCGCCAAGGTGGCCGCGGCAGAATTGCAATCCGCGGAGTTGGAAAGTCTGCGGAAAATCCCGATGACGCCGCCAGCACCGCCTGCAGCAGAGTCTGCTCCCGACTACACACCTCTTGAATTTTCCAAAGAAGACATTGCACCCAACCTCTACGAGGAGCGTGCGGCGGGCAATCGCCTCGGGTTGTGGATGGCTATGCTAGGGATCCTGGGGATTTTGCTGGCGGGCGGCTTGTGGTGGAAATTCCGCGCCACTTCGCATGCGGCAACATCTGGCGCCGCCATCCAAAATACGATGCCGAGTCCGCAACCCGTCCCTTCGTCGGTGGAGGTCATGGAGAACCCGGCACTTTCCGTACCGATCCCGTCCGTCCCAACTCCCGCAGAGCTCACCCGGGGATCGAATTCCAGCCGCTTGCTCGTGACCGGGGTTCAGCATTCCACTGTGAACGGCGTGAGCACAGTAGTCATTGACCTGCAAGGGCCCGTGCAGTACCGGAAGAATCGACTGCCCAATCCGGAGCGCATTTACTTCGACTTGCTGGGCACGTCGCTGGCTCCAGGTCTGAATGGACAAGTGATCGACGTAAAAGATGGATTGATTAGTCGTATTCGGGTTGCGCAGCCGACTGACAACGTGACTCGAGTAGTCCTGGAAACGACCAGCGGCTCAACATTTTGGGACGCGCTGCAACAGAATCCAAACCGGCTCGTAATTCAAGTGAGAGGTACAGAAGCGGTCAAGCCGGAGGCCAAAACACAGGTTCAGCCGTCTCCTTCTCAAGTGCAACCCGAGACGCATCCGATGACGGCGGCGCCGGTTGCACCAATCGCCAGCCAGGAATCGCAAGCTCGTCCTCATGTTCCGAAACTGCGCATTGTGATTGATGCCGGCCATGGCGGCTGGGATCTTGGGACGGTAGGCAAAGAAGGCCTCCTGGAGAAGAGCCTGGTTCTGGACGTCGCCCAGACTCTGGGCAATCTGCTGGAGAGCAGGCTGGGCAGCGAAGTGATTTTCACGCGCAAGGACGACAACTACGTACCGCTCGAACAACGCGCCGAGATCGCCAACCGGGCGCAGGCGGACTTGTTCATTTCGGTGCATGCGAACTACAGCAGCCTGGCGACGGCGCGCGGCGTGGAAACCTACTATTCCAGCTTCTTCTCTCCGCCCGAGGCCCGCGAAATCGAGTATCGCGAGAATGCAACCGCGACGGCGGTGTCGCAGGCGAAACTTTCCGGCCGCGCGTTGAAGGAAAAAGTAGATGAGTCCCGGAAACTGGCGGCGAGCGTACAGCGCGCGCTCTATGGAGCGTTAGCTTCGCAGACCGCCGGCATCCGCAACCGCGGCGTACGCGAGGCCTCGTTTGTGGTCCTGACGGGAACCGAGATGCCGTCCATTCTGGCGGAGATTTCATTTGTGAGCAGCCCGACCGATGAAGCGCGCTTGCAGAGTGCGACCTACCGGCAGCAAATCGCGGAAGCTTTGTTTAAGGGAATTGAGAAGTTCGCCGCAACCTCGCACCACGTAAAGATGGCCGGGAACGTGGGGCCCAGCACGGGGCAGTAGCTTTTCGCTGCGTGCTGTGAGCTTCGAGCTCGAGCTGTGAGCTTCGAGCTTTAACCTGCGGGCTTCACATTTCGAGCCTTTGCTTTTGCTTGTATCAGGCTCGGCTTCACAGTTTGCTAAAAAACGCTCGCAGCCGCTGTGTTTTGAAAGGGCTCGGCTTCAGCCGAGCCGCAAATGCCGTAAAACCCGAGCGGCTTCAGCCGCGGTTCCAGCTCACGGTGCGAGCTGTCATTTCAGATTGCAGATTCTAAATTTCAGATTGTCGGCGGGCGGGGACGGCCGCCGCTCCATTTTCCGGCTTACTCCGCTGTGCCCGCTCCTCCGTATTTCTGCAGCCACTTCAATTCTTCGCGCACTTTGATTTTTCCGTGCCATGGATTCTTATCCAGCGGGTGCCCTTCTCCGGGAAAAATCAGCAATGTACTCGGAATGCCGAGGGAATGCAGGGCGTGGTCTAGCAGGTAGTCCTCGGAGACGGCGACCCGAATGTCATCTCCGCCGGCCACCAGGTGCGTAGGAGTGCGGACTTTGTCCATCTGAAAGAGCGCGCCTTCTTCGTAATAGCGCTTAGCCGCTTCCCAGGGACGTCCGCCCAGGAAGTAGGCATCGTCGACGGTCATATCATCGTTGCCCCAGTTTCCCGCGTGCTCGACGGCGCCGGCTCCCGTGACCGCGGCCTTGAAGCGTGTGGTCTGGGTGATGAGCCAGTTGGTCATGTAGCCGCCGTAGCTGTAGCCGCCGACGGTCAGATGGTCAGGATCGGCGATCCCACCCTTCACAAGCGCGTCCCCACCCGACAAGATGTCTTTTCCGGGACGCGAGACGATTTCAGGAACGATGCCAAGAAGAAATTTGTCGCCGTACCCGGTGGAACCGCGATAGTTCGGCTCGAAGACCAGCCAGCCATCGGTGGCGGCCAGACGATCCCACTGATACCAGTCAGCCTCGAAGTGGTTTCCGTCGGCATCGGCGGGACCGCCGTGGATGAGCGTCAGCATGGGCAGATGCTTGGCTTCGAATTTGCCCGGTGGATAAATCAACATGCCTTCGACCGTCGTTCCGTCGTCTGACTTCCACTGATACGGCTTGCCCTGCGGCAGATCCCGCTCGGTGAAAAGCTCGTTGAACGATGTAATCGCACGAGCCTGCTCAAGTTTGTCGGCTCCGTCCGCGACATAGACCTCAGCGGGACGGTCGAGGGAGGAATAGACGAATGCGAGTCGCGGGGAATTTCGAGCTCCGGAAACATGAGCATAGGTCCCGGCCCAGCCAGGATGCCTGGCAAAGCCAGCTTTTGGATTCGCCTGCGAATAAAGCTGGACTTCGGTACCGGCCCGGCCTGCAGCAACGACGCCTCCATCACCGAGCAACGAGTGATCGCCCACCGAGCCTGGGAAGTCGGCAGCCCAGCGCTCCACATTTCCCGTGTCTGCATCAAGCCAGTAAAGACGCTCCTGATAATCGCGATACTTCCCTTCCACCGAACCTTGCTCGACGCCGAAGAAAAGATGGCGGCTGTCTTTCGCCCATACGAGCTCCTGTTCGAAGGCTTCATTGTGGGTTAACTGGCGGGGAGGAGTATCGGGCGAAGGATTCGCGAGATCGGCGGAGTAAACTTCAAATTCTTCCACGCGCTCCTGGCGTTCTGAAACCGAAGTCGTCGCGAAGGCCAGCCGGCGGCCATCGGGAGCGACTTCGAGCTGCCGCACACGCCACGGAGTCTTTGCGATGGAGCGAGCCGACAGCGTTGTGTTCTCTTCCTTTTCCGCTTTCGGAGTTTTTCGGGTGCCCGCCGCAGCATGCACATCGAGCGCATGTTGCAGATCGAGGCTATAGATGTTGTCCCCACGTTCAGCCGCGCGATACTGGACGGTATCCTTCCAGATTTCCTTATACGCATCCTTCTGGGCTTTATTCCAGGGAGTGCGCGTGGCGAAATAGATCGTCTTTGAGTCGGGAGACCAGGCAAAGGAATGGACTTCTTCCTCGCCGGAGGTAATGGGGAATGCCTCACCGCCGCTGGGAGAAATGAGATAGACCTGAGCAACTTCTTTATCGTTGTCTTTACTGTCTTCACTCTCATCGGCATCCGCGTCCTTACCGGCTGGAGATTTCCGCTCTGAGAGAAAGGCGATCCAGCGGCCATCAGGAGACCAGCGAGGCTTGGATTCGTGCCCTGACTGAGTCAGCCGAATCAGCGAGCGCGGATCGTCACGGTACAGCCAGAGATCGGTCTGAAATATCTGGCGGTCCCAGTCAGCGCGATCGGCGGCGATCACGACCGAGTTGCCGTCAGGAGAAATCTGAACCGAAGTGACGTCGACATAGTTGAAGAACTCGTCGAGAGTAATTTTTGGTTTGTCGGCGGCGGAAGCGAAACCAACCAAAGCAAGGACAACTGCAAGAAGAAAAACCTGGAATCGGGTCATAGGAAAATGGGATTAGAGAAATATCATCTGCGCGGCTCAAGATGCAAATCGGAGGTCTTTTGGCTGTTCGAGCCTTTGTTAATTCTGTCATCCTGTGCGCAGCCCCGCGGCTTTTCGATCTCTCGAGCATCAGCCCTGAAGTCCCACTCGGAGTAAAACAACATGATCGATGGAGAGTCGCTCCACGGAGGCGTGATCCTCGGTCATGTTTAAGGCACAGGGTCAGCGTTCTTGAGCGCGTCCTCAAGCGACTGGTTGGTTTTGGTTGTGCTTCCATCCAGCAGGCGCCAGCCATCATCGTAGTGCTTCAAAGACACGGTGGATTTGTAGAGCAGTCCGCCGACGTTCAGCGCGGATCCGACCTCATTGAGCGGAATCCACTTCCAGGTGAATTCAACATCGGCGAGGTTGTCGTTCTTACTGATCCCAGTAATCGATACGAGTTCCCTTCTCGCCGTGGGGATGCTGAAATATTCTTTGCCCGACTCGGTTCCGCGGATCAGGTCGTGGAACGTGTCCACACCCACAGGAGTCAGCGCCACTTCGTAACAAGGGGGCGGCGTGACTTCGGCGGGACATGGAGTCGGAGAGCCGACGATCCAACCGCGATGCTGCAGTACCACATATTGCGGGGATGAAAAATCCTTGAGGGAGACTGGGCCGATGCGCAGCCAGAACTGCTGCCTGGCGGTGAAATTATCGGAGCCGGCGATGAGCGCCGATGCCAGGCGGCGAGTCAAAAAATCGCGCGGAGAACATGCGGTCCACAGGCACAGCACCGCCGCGATGAGACAGAGTTTTCGCATCGAATGGAAGCTTGCAATTGTATTGAGATCAGCGTCGATTTGCGATTGTAACTAAACTGGACGCGCGCCGTGGCAAGAAAGGCCGGACGCTGATTTGACCATCGAAGTGCCCTGCCCAACGGCCGGGCACCAAAAAGCCGCAGCCTGGGCATTTTCCGTCTTCCGTGATTTTGTAGTCTTCGATCTCGTAGGCGAAGCGCCTGATCAGCGTCGTGCCGCAGTTGTGACAGCGCGTGTTCTCGTTCTGTCCGACCCGCCCGGGTAGATTCCCAGCATAGATGTAGTGCAAGCCCGCACGCT
Organism: Acidobacteriota bacterium; assembly: GCA_003225465.1. Taxonomy (GTDB): domain Bacteria; phylum Acidobacteriota; class Terriglobia; order Terriglobales; family Acidobacteriaceae; genus Gp1-AA133. The sequence goes on from QIAH01000441.1 coordinate 9,473, forward strand.
TACCGATCTCCACCGCCCGCAGAAGGTCCGAGGCGCGCGTATCCGCCGGGTCGGTCATCTTGTAATCCTTGTGAAAGGCGGTCACGTGCCAGGGAATGTCGGGAGAAACGCTGGCCAGGAATTCTGCGAGCCCGGTCAATTCGTCGTTGGAGTCATTGAATCCAGGGATGAGCAGGGTGACGATCTCGACCCAGAGTCCCATTTTATGCAGGCTGCGGATCGTGTCGAGGATCGGCTGCAGGCGTCCACCCAGCGAGCGATAGTGGCGGTCATTGAAGCTCTTGAGATCCACCTTGTAGAGATCGAGCCACGGCCGCAAGTATTCCAGCACCTGCGGAGTTCCGTTGCCGTTGGAGACAAAGCCGGTCACCAGGCCGGCCGCTCTGGCTTCCTTCATGATGGCGACCGCCCACTCGGCCGTGATGAGCGGCTCGTTGTAGGTGCTCACCAAAACCCGGGCGCCCTGACCAAGCGCATCGCGCACCAGTTCTTGCGGAGAAGCATCGAGCGGCGCGGAAATCGCGTTTGGGTCGCGAAGGGCCTGCGACGTCACCCAGTTCTGGCAGTACGAGCAGTGAAGATCGCACCCGAGCATGCCGAAGCTGTAGGCCAAGGCTCCGGGATAGGCGTGAAAGAAGGGCTTCTTCTCGATGGGATCGCATTGAATCCCGCCGACGTATCCCCAGGGCACGTAGAGCTTGCCGCCACGGTTATAGCGAACTTTGCAAACACCCGGCTGGCCTTCTGGAATGGGGCAGCAGTGCCCGCAAGCAAAACAGCGGATGCGGTTACCTTCGAGGTGCTCGTACAGGTCGCCTTCGCGGGCCCGCGAGTCGACGACTTCGCGAAGAGTGGACATAAGTGCTCTACCCCGTATTTTACTCGTGGTTCTATGTTTCGGCGTAGCGCCGGATCTTGCCGGCATGTTTGCCGCGCCAAAACGGCGGGCGAGATGTCCGCGTACAGCCCGGCGAGATGCCGGCGCTACTCCGGTTCTAGGAGGAATGGAATGTCGGGCGGGACGTCCGACTCTCCAGTTATTTGGGTGGAGCTCGTAGCTCATAGCTCGAAGCTCGTAGCCCGAAGCTCAGCCCGATCAATAGCTGGATTCGCTGTTGATCAAGGGCGGATGCTGTTTCAAGAAGTCGTTGGCGGCTTTTTGAATGGCCTGCGCCTGGGCGCGCGTCAGTTGAGAAGTCATAAAAGGCACACGAACCTTGCTGGCCTCCTTGCCGCTGGCCCTTGCCAGAAGAGACCAGAAGTACGCCTTGGTCACATCCTTGGGAGCGCCGTGTCCGAGCCAATAATAGGCGCCCAGAGTATCTTGCGCCCCCACATGACCTTGCTCTGCTGCCTTCAAGAACCAGTGCAAGGCCGCGGAGTAGTCCTGAAGCATACCCGTCCCGGTGGCGTAGCGAGTGGCGAGGGCAACTTGCTCGTAGGGATCGCCGAGTTCGGCACGCCTGCGAACCTCATCAAGCCCGAGGGCAGGCTCGGGCATGATCGCGTGCCGTTTGATCGCAGGGTTCGGTTGCGCGACGGGCGCGATGGATATGACCTGCTCAGCCGGGTGCAACTTCTCCACTACCCACGGGGTCAGCAGGTAGGCTAAGACCATCACGATGGAGCAGGCGGCAACCACCAGCAAAAGCAGGTGGCGACGCGGGAAGCTGAGTTCCGCATCGCGGTCAGAATCGGCAGGGGCAGCAGCGAATGTGAATGTGTCCGCAGATGCTCGTCCAGGCGCTTTGCCTTTCCCGTTCCCTCCGTTTTGCGCTGCTGGCGGGCGCGTATCCCGCTGCACGGCGGCAAGAGTGGTATCGGCGAGCCGCTGCAGGATTGTGCCGTCGCGTTCATCAAAGGCGTTCGCTTTAGAGGAGAAAACTTCCAGCAAGCCCACGACGGGCTCGCCCACGCGGATGGGCACGGCAATCATGGACCGGATCCCAAGTAGCCGACAGCTTTCGCGATCGACGCGGGTATCGATTTCGGCATCGTCGCAGCGTTGAAGAAAACCTGTGCGCACGCAATATCCGGAAAAACCGGAACCGACCTCCAGTTTCGCGCCCACCGGAGGAGCATCTCCGGAACTGGCCCGGCAGACCATCTCCCCATCCTCGGATAGCGCGATCGCGCAGCCGTTGGCGCGGGTGAATGCCTGGGAGCGTTGCGCAATCAGGCGCAGAGCGGAGGCGAGATTTCCTTGCGCCTCCACCTCCCGCTGAACAGCTGCCAATGCCACGAGCGTAGTCGTGTAATCAGCGCGAGAATCGTCTTCGGACTTCAGCAATGGTTGCATGCGGGCTTTGGAAGGTCTTACGGGTTCCGGATCCAGATCCCCGTGGAGGGCGGCGTAATTGGCCGCGCCCACCATCGCATTCAGAAACAGCCACTCTTTGAGTTTGCGGCGTGAGTCCTCCGGCAACTCGGGAAACGAGACCCCGATTCGCCCTGTTTTATCGGCCCACACCACGTGCCCCGTGGTATGCAGATAAGTTTTTGTTTCTGAAAGATCCAGGCAAAGATTCACGTCGCGGCTGAGGTCCCAGGGCGACGAGGTCTGGATCGCAGCCCCCCGTTCGCTGATATCGAGGATTTCGCTGAGATCGAGCACCATATCGTCAGAGTTGCCGTTGAGGCTTGCATAGGCGGGAGTGTGCACGTGGTGACGAATGGTGCGACGACGTCTGGGCGGGATGGATTTCAGAATGCGGTCAGGAGTCGCGGTCTGAGGCCCTAGGGGATCCATATTGGAATGGAAACTTAATATTACCCCGATCCGGGCAGAATAAAAGTGTTTCTGAGTGCAATCGGAAGGACATGACTGGGTAAGCGACGGTGGCGCTCCGGGTAGCGCCGGCGTCTCGCCGGCTTTCGGGCGGGCGTTCGATCGGCGCTTTCGCGCAAGAACCCGATGCCGGCAGGATGCCGGCGCTACGCTTCTACGCGGGCCATTTTTGTCGCAGCGGACGCATGGAGGAGAGGCGCGTCATAGCGGCCACCATCACGCTCGAATAGTCGCCACGTCGCGATGGTCAAATGCATAAGGGGTGGCGGAGAGAACTTCAAAAACCCCCAAGGTGCGGCGATAGTGACGCAGAGGTGCAACCAGGATGGAGCGCGCACCCAGCCGGCGCGAACTGGCGAGGTCGACCCGCGGATTGGTTTCGGCGTCATGGCAGAGCAGGATCTCGCCGGTGCGCACGCATTCGGCGGAAAGGCCCGAGTCGGTCTGCAAATGGACTCCAAGATCGGGAGCAGTGCGGCCCGCGCGCGCACGGCACACGATCTCGCTTCCGTTGCGCAGAGCGATGGCCGCTCCGGTCGCACCCGTCAAAGACTGGGCGCGCTCGGCAATGATATTGATGCCGGGTTCCAGATTGAGCTCAGCGGGATGAATCTCAGGTTCGGTTTCGGGGGCTTCGCCGCGCAAGCGCGAAGCTTCTGACATGCCCACAGTCCGCAGATGATGTCTCCCCGCGTTCATGGCGACGGAGGCGGCGGGTTTCTTTTCCGCATAGGCAACCGAGTCAGGCACGGTACGAAGCAGGTCGCGAACCAGGCGGTCGAGTTCAGCATCCTGAATCAGGTGCGCCGTCTCTTTCCCGCGCAAGGAGCCACCGAGAACACGCGAGAGGCTCAGCATGGCTTTGCTCCCGCAGGCCAGGCAGTAGGGCGTGGTGTTTTCGCTGATCAACTCGCATTCCGCACAGAAGACGGCACTTTGCAGGGAAAGAAACTGAGCGTTTTTAGCTGTGACCCAACCTAAGTACATTGTGCGGATGTCTCCAAACCTTAGCGAGTGTTCGAGAAAGGTAAATGCACACTGCTCGAACGAAGAAGTGGCCGCAGTGGTTCGGGGCTGTGGATAAAATTTATCGGCGGGGTGAAACGGGAGGGTGCCTCTCGTGCACCATGAGTTGGATGAGGGTAGGTGCGGACATAGCTTTTGCTTTTGCCCGTATCAGGGCGCGCCTTCAGGCGCGCCGTAAGCAATCTAATAAGAAACCGCTTTAGCGGCGGTCTCTGCGATTACGCGTAGCGCGGACCGCGCCTAAAGGCGAAACGATGAGGCAACGTTTGCGGCACGCCTGAAGGCGTGCCCTGATACCAGCAAAAGCGCTTGCAGCGCGAAATCTGGGGGAGCCCGGATGGTATCCTTTGGCCCTTCGAGTGCGCTGACACGCCTTCTGGCCCGGTATATACTTTTACTTCTCGCGTGGGCGCTGAGCGAGGGTCAGTTGCCCAGATTCCCCCTGTGCGAGAAATTCCAATTTCCCTTTACCAGCATAGGCATCCATGGCAGAACCGGGCCGATTCCAGGGTGAACGCAAATCGCCGGCGAAGGCCGATGCGGGAGCGGCTGTCCGTTCGCCCTCCAGCGCGCCCGGAACGTCTCCTTCCGGGCTGCCGCCGCCTTCGGATGCACCGACTTTGGCTCCAGGTTCTTCCCCTCCGGATGCACCCACGATAGCGCTGTCAAAGTTTTCTTCCTCCGATTTACCTACGGTTGCCGAAGGGACTCCGCGGACCCCAACCCCCATCTCCGCACTGCGCAACCAGCAGCCCGTGTTGGAGTCCGGGGCGATCCTTGCGGGTCGATACGAGATCCTCGACACGCTCGGCGAGGGCGGTATGGGAGCGGTCTACAAAGCCAGGGATCTCGAGCTCGATCGCATGGTGGCTCTCAAGGTCATCCGCCCGGAATTAGCCAAGCATCCCTCGATCATCGAACGCTTCAAGAAAGAGCTCCTGCTCTCGCAGCGGGTCACACATCGCAATGTGATTCGCATCTATGACCTGGGCGAAGGTGATGGCGTGAAGTTCATCACCATGGAATTCATCGAGGGTGAGGATCTGCGCAGCCTCATCCACGAGCGCAAAAAGTTTCCCCCGGAAGAAGCTGTCCACATCATGGAACAAGTCTGCCTGGCGCTGGATGCAGCCCACCAGGTGGACGTCATCCATCGGGACCTGAAACCGCAAAACGTGATGCGCGACAAGGCGGGAAGAATCCTGGTCATGGATTTCGGGCTGGCGCGCACGCTGCAGGGCGATGGCATGACGCAGACGGGAGCGCTGGTCGGAACGATGGAATACATGTCTCCCGAGCAGGCGCTGGCCAAGGAACTGGATCAACGATCAGATATTTTCAGCGCGGGATTGATTTTTTACGAACTGCTCACCGGGGTGATGCCCTACCGTGCCGATAGCGCACTGGCGAGCTTGATCCGAAGGACGCAGGAACGGGCGAAGCCAATTTCAGACCACGACAGCACGATCCCGCAGTCACTCACCAATATTGTGAGCAAGTGTCTGGAGCGCGAACCGGCCGCCAGATACCAGACCGCGAAAGAACTGCTGGCTGACCTGGAAGCATGGCAGGGCAAGCGCGCGGCGGCGACGCTCGATTTTCATCATGCGAAGCCCTGGGGTCGAACGGTCCCCTGGCCATTTTTGGGAGCCATTTTCGTAGCACTGGTATTGGCAGTAACCTCCTTCGTTTTCCGCCACAGGCTGTTTGAAGGAACCTCGAAGCATGTGGCCGTCCAGGGGCCAATCACATCTTTGGCGATTCTGCCGTTTCGCAATACCTCGGGCGACCCCTCCCTTGATTGGCTGGGCCCTCGCTTGGCCGACATGTTGAGCACTGATGTCGGGCAGACGGCGCAACTACGCACCGTGTCCCAGAATCGCGTGCACCAAGTTCTGTCTGATCTTCGGGTGGCGCCCAACGCTTCCTATGAGCCGGCAACGCTGCGTAGGTTGGCCGAGTTTAGCAACGCTGACCACGTGGTATGGGGACAGTACGCCAGGTTCGGCGACCAGATCCGCATTGA
>QIAH01000288.1 GCA_003225465.1 Acidobacteriota bacterium
GAGGAATCTCTCTGAGCACCACGTTGGCCGCCAGATCGAGCCAGGTCGGATTTTGCTCTCCACGAGTTAGAACTTCTTCTTCGCGGCCGATCTTTTGATTCGATCTCTCGCAATGCTTGCCCTAATGTCGATGTTATCGCTTCGCACCGGCCGTCGTATCGCAGATTCCTCCGCCGCGTTCGGCGTCGGAATGACAAAGACTTTAAAAGTGTAAGCCGTCAAGAAAAACCCTGCAGCCTCGGCGCAGCCAAAAAAACACTCAGACGCGCTCGATGGTGACCGTCTGCAGTACAACGTCCTTCACTGGCCGATCCTGCCGGCCTCGAGGTAGCGTCGAGATCTTATCGACCACGTCCTGCCCCTCCACCACCTCGCCGAAGATGGTGTGCTTGCCCGTCAGCCAAGTTGTCGCCGCGACCGTGATGAAAAATTGTGAGCCGTTGGTGTTCGGGCCGGCGTTTGCCATCGCGAGCTTGCCTTTCTTGTCAAACTTGTGCGGCGAGTTCCGGGTTTCGTCTTCGAATTGATAGCCAGGTCCGCCCATGCCGTTGCCCGCCGGATCGCCTCCCTGAATCATGAAATCAGGAATTACGCGATGGAAGATGGTGCCATCGTAGAGACGGTCCTTGCTCTTTTTGCCGCTGACGGGATGAGTCCAATCGCGTTTGCCCTCGGCCAGATCAATGAAGTTGCCGACGGTTTTGGGCGCCTCTTTTTCAAACAGCCGGCAGACAACGGTTCCTTCGCTGGTCTGCAGAGTTGCATAGGTGCCGGGTTGACGAGCCATGAGAATCCTTTCGTGACGCGAATGATTTTCCAGCGTTTGAACACGCCTGGGTACTCGCTGCCAGCAAACTCCTGGCCACTACGGAGTATTGCCGGGCGGCGTTTTGGATGCGGTGGCGGGCTTTCTGGGAGCCGCCTTAGGCGCGGCTGCCTCGCCGCCGGCCTTCACGATCGTAATGTGGTTGATCGTCACCGGCCGGAACGGTCGGTTACTCCGCGGATCGCTCGCCATGCGCGCGATCTGCTTCACCAGCGCGACCGCGGCATCATCGCACTGTCCAAAAATCGTATACCCGCCATTCAGAGTGGGATATGGAACTTCCGTGATGAAGAATTGCGATCCGTTGGTGTCGGGACCTGCGTTGGCGTAGGCCAAGCGGCCGGGGCGATCGAAGGTAAGGTCGGGCGAAGTCTCGTTCTTGAATTTGTAGCCGGGATCGCCCGTTCCGGAGCCCGCCGGATCGCCACCCTGGATCATGAATTCCGGAATTACCCGGTGAAAGATTGTGCCGTCATAGAGCGGAACCCCGTGCTTCTTAGCGTGCGTGACGGGATTCGTCCAGTCCTTCGTTCCTGTGGCGAGCCCAATGAAGTTTGCGACACCGATGGGCGCCTTCTTCGGAAACAGCGTGCAATTCATCTTGCCCGCGGAGGTATCGATGATCGCGATCGGATCGGGCGTATCCTCGGCGCTGGCGGTGGGCGACCCGGCACGCCGGGGCGCTGTGGTAGTGGCTGGCTTCGTTTGCGACCAGACCGAAAGAGACAATATGACGACCATGATCAAAAGCCCGACTATCCTTCGCATGCGGACTCCTTCTAAATCAGATTGAATAGGCCCAACCGGGCGATTTCAGGCAAACAAGAATTGTACGACACCGGGAATGACGTGTGGGCGAGAGGCTTACCCGTCACTCAGCGGGCGCTCGGCGTCTCGGATTGCATCTGCGCGCTTACGCGCTCCACTTCTCCAAACACCCGCAACAGGTTTCCGCCCAGGATTTTTCGGATATCTTTCTCACCATAACCGCGATCGAGTAGCCCCTGCGTAATTTTCGGAAGATCCGCGGCGGAATCCATCTCAGCCGGGGTCGCGCCGCTTACGCCATCGAAATCGGATCCCAGCCCTACGTGGTCCACTCCGGCTACCTTGGCGATGTGGTCGATCTGATCAATCAACGACGAAAATGGCGCGCGGGGTATCTTCGCCAGCCACTCCCGTTGGACCTGATCCTGATCCATGAATGTCGCCTTTTCTCCCGACGCTCGCTTCTTCGCGATGGCCAGCTCGACTGCCGCATCGCGATCTTTGGACTGCGCAATTAGAGTCTCGAGGTACTTTGGATCGTCGAACCCCGAAAAGAAATTCACCTGCACCACGCCGCCGTTCTTGGCCACCGCGCTCAACATGTCATCAGTCATATTGCGAGGATGATTCGCGAGGGCGCGCGCCGAGGAATGGGACGCAATCACGGGAGCCTTGCTGGTGGCGATGGCGTCCCAAAAGGTCTTATCGGCCACATGCGAAATATCCACCATCATGCCCAGGCGATTCATTTCGAGCACTACCTGCTTGCCGAAGTCGGTCAGCCCGTTGTGATGCTGGATTTTGGGATCGTTGATATCTCCGGAGGAGTCCGCCCATTCATTGGTATTGGACCAGCTCAGGGTCATGTAGCGGACACCGAGGCGATAGTAGTCGCGGAGGAGGTGCATGTCGTTCTCAATGGAGTGCCCGCCCTCAATACCCATCAGGGCCGCCAACTTGTGTTCTTTGTGAGCGCGTTCGATGTCGGCAACGCTGAAGGCCATCATCATGCGATCGGGATGCCGGGCGGCTTGCTGGTAGACGGAGTCGATCAGGTCGAAGGTATGCTGCGCGAAATGTCCCTGGTTGGTCTGCGGCTCTACCCAGATCGAGAAGAATTCCGCACCCAGATTTCCCGCGCGTGCCTTGTCGAGACTGATCTGGCCGATGTCCTTAGGATCCGTGCTGCCAAGGTCGAAGTTGCTCTCCAGGAAACGTTGCGGCGTGTCGGCATGCGTGTCGATCACAATGGCGGAGTTGTGAATCGCGAGGGCCCTGGCGCTGACGCCTGCGGTGTTCTGTGCTAAGAGAGTTGTCGAAACAGCGAAGAGGACGAGAGAAAATGCGAGCCGTTGGTTCATAGATTGGTTGCGCGAGCCTGGCTCGGCGCAAGCAATGGATTGTATACGGTGTGACGAAGGAGGCGAAACTCGGACTCAGCGAATTGCAGCAACCGCCTCGTTCACGCATTTTTCCAACGGTAGGTCGGTATCAACGATTGTTTTGTGAAGTGTGATTGGCTCGAAGCGAGCTTTCACGGCGACATAAAGATCAACCGTCCGGTTCCCGGCCACATGCTCACCGGCGCTCGCCTGCAACTCGATCCTGCGGTGGGCAGTCTCGTCCGAGCATACGCATTCTAGAATCCGCCACGGTTGGTGCAGTTCTGTAGCCGCCTGGAGCACCCGCTCAATCTGATAACGGCGCGAGAAAGTGCGCCCATCGAGAATCACGATCCGGCCTGGATCCTTCCGTAGAATCCATGCCGTCGCCTCCAGCATGATACCCATCACGAAATCGTCCTGCTCGGTGGAGTACTCGAGGTCCCTGGCGGAAAACAGCGCGTGCCGGATTTCATCTTTCCCAATGACGGATGCGCCAACCCGCGCAGCGAGTTCCCGGGCTAGCGTGGATTTCCCCGTGCCCGGAAGTCCGGCCATCAGAACAATCATGATTGCAGGTGCGAGAGGCTGTTTACTTCTGACTGAGTTCTTCGAACGGCTCGTTGTTCCAGCGAACCACGTCCTGGGTTTCGCGCCAGCCCGCGTAGCGCTCCGAAACCATCACGTGGAACACCCACTGCCGCCGCTCTTCCTCGGGTTCGACCAGGCCCAGCGCGCGCAGGTAGAACAGGTAGCGCTCGACGAAGTGAATTTGCTGCTTCGACATGCCACGCCGCTGAATGTCCAGGGTAAGGCCTGCCAGGTGGGACGAGGCCGTATCGCCCTCCGCGGGAGCCGCGTTGCGGTTATGGCGGCGGAGTTTCTTTTGCACCTTCACGGTGCGTACCGCGGAGTTCACCTGGATCTGATCATGGAACTCGTTGTAGTACGCCTGGCTCAGGTCTTCGACGAAGTCGCGAGTCCACGGACGGCAGAAGCGTCGGTCGGGATCGAGCCGCGGATCGACACGCAGCGTTTGCCCGGTGCGGATCGGCACCAATGCCTGGCTCGCCTTCAACGCTTCCAGTTCATCGTCATCCTGGATGCGAGGCAAGTCGAGACGATCGATCTCTTCATTCTGGCGGAGCAGCGATTCGTGTGAAGGCCGGAACATCGGATTCCAGCGCAGCCGTCGCGCGTGATGCTTGCTGGCTTTGTGTGTAGTGGAGTGCTTGGTGGTGTAGCTGTGCAAGCCGAAGGCGTGGCTTGCAATCATCGACAGCAGCGCTACCCAAAGTCTAAAACGCCCAGTTCCCATTCGCACGAAGTGGCCTCGAACCGCTTGGGGAGAGGCTCCGGTGGCCAGAGCAGATGACAGTCTAACCTAGCGGTCAAGAATTCCAAGTCCAAACTTACTTCCGACCGTTACCAAGGAGAGAATCATCAGTAATCTCGCCACAGATTACTGAAGCTAACTTGTTGTTTTTTGGTGAAACGAACGTAACCTGCTTGACTGCGCCAACACGGTCACTTGCGAAATAGATCGCCCAGCGCCTGCTTCATCACATCGCCGCCGACTTCCGCGATGGATGTGGTGAGCGGAATATCCTTCGGACAGACCTCCACGCAGTTCTGTGCGTAGCCGCATTCCTGAATGCCGCCATCGCCCATCAGCGCGGAGAGTCGCTCGTGCTTCAGGACCTGTCCCGTCGGATGCGAGTTGAACAGACGCACCTGCGAAATCGCCGCCGCTCCGACGAAGCCCGTGTCTTCATTGAACTGCGGACATGCCTCCATGCAACAACAGCACGAGATGCAGCGCGAAAGCGGATACATCTCCTCTTGCTCGTCCGGTGAAACCCGCGGTCCGGGTCCGAGATCGTAGCTGCCGTCCACCGGAACCCAGGCTTTCACGGCTTTGAGATTTTCGAAAATCACACCGCGGTCGGTGGCCAGATCGCGAACTACGGGAAATTTGGAGAATGGCTCCAGGCGAATGGGCTGGTCGAGATTGTCGAGCAGGGCAGAGCAGGCCATGCGAGCCTTCCCGTTGACCAGCATTGCGCACGATCCACAGACTTCTTCCAGGCAATTGGAGTCGTAGGTGATCGGGGTCGTCTTCTTACCGTCGCGCGTGACGGGATTCGCCGCAATCTCCATGAGAGCGGAGGTCACGTTGCGCCCAGGCTTGTAAAGAAGTTCGAACTCTTCCCAGTAGGACTTGGAATCTGGAGTGTTCTGACGTTTGATTTTGATGATGACGTTGTTGGCCATTCGCTCTTAGCCTTTAGCTGATTTCGTTATATTCCGCACGGTGAAGCTGTTCATATCCAAAGCTGGTGTCGGTCCGATACCCTTCGCGGAACTTCTCCGTACAGAGGGTTACCGTCGGGACGGTATGAATTAGGCCCAGCCCTCATCATCCTGGAAACTGCTAACTTCCCAGAATGAAAAACGTTGATCCGAATAAGACCGGGAAGGGCACGAGTTCCACTCGTGCCGACCTTATGCTTGGAGGGGACGCGGCTTCCAGCCGCTGAGGTTAGCCTTGCGGCCGTCACGACTCTTTTCTCCTCCAGGAACCTATTTCGTAACCTTCTCCACATGGAATCGTCGACGACTGTTTCAGGTCGAGAACTACGCACGATTGTTTCTTAAGACTCTTTTCCACTACCGTCGCGAAGGACAGTACTCCTTGCACGCCTTCGTGCTCATGCCTGATCACGTTCATCTCTTGCTTACCCCGACGCACGACGTGACCATCGAGCGCGCGCTCCAGTTGATCAAAGGAGGGTATTCCCATGCGCTCGGCGCCCTGATCGGGCGCAAGTCTGAAGTTTGGCAGCGCGGTTTCACGGATCATCGGATTCGTGATGCTCAAGACTTCGCTCATCATCGGAATTACATTCATCAAAATCCAGTTGTTGGTTGCCTTGTGTTCAACGCTTCCGAGTACCGTTATTGCTCCGCCTTTCCGGGTTTCAAACTAGATCCTTGGCCCCCAGCGGCTAAAGCCGCCGTCCTGGACAACGCTTCGATTGGCACGAGTGGAACTCGTGCCCTTCCCGGTTCTTGAGCGGGCTGGGTGCGAGGTACCATTGAATTTGGGGACCTTGCCAGCCATTAGCTCTCACCCTTATTGCTGAGATAAAACCGCCTCACGTAATTCGCTGCGTTATAAACAAAGGCGAATGCGAAAACAGCTACTCCCATCGAGCGGAATCTCCCCTAGATTGAACAGCAATCGCCATCCCCATCGGAGCGCACGCGAGCCACATACCGAAATGAAACTCCCAGGCCATCGTGTCCACTTTTTTGTGCCTTGTAGCGGAAAAGAAACACGGTTACTAACACTGCAGACCAAGCCAGCAGCATCCAATCCGTAAGAGTCCGTTGCCCGTACACACACCACAACAAGTGAAGCACCAACAGAAATAGCGGAAAAAGAAGGCCAGCGGACTCAACGATCCAGAAGGGCCAAAAATCCTCGTCTAGGTTAGGTTCCATCTTCCTCCGGTCCCTTTGGTTTACTTCGCCGCGTCGTACTTCCTGGGCCGCGGTGGAAGCAGCGAAATATCCACGGGCTCGAATTCAAACTTGGGCTCATCGGCGTCGGGCGCGAAAGTCGCTTTCGTCGTCTTCAGCCAATTCTTGTCATCGCGATCGGGGAAGTCCGGCTTATAGTGCGCGCCACGCGATTCGTTCCGCATGGCCGCTCCCTGGGCAATCACACGAGAAAGCTGCAGCATGTTGTAGAGCTGGCGCGCGAACGCGACCGTCGTATTCGCCCATTGGCTGCGATCGCTCAAGTTGATCTTCTGGAAGCGCTCCAGCAACTCCACCAGTTTCGCATCCGTCTGCTGGAGATTTTTGTTGTAGCGGATGACCGTGCAGTTCTTGGTCATCTCCTCGCCCAGTTCGCGCCACAGCAGGAAGGGGTTCTCCGATCCGTCCGCGTTCATGAGGCCGCCGTTGATTTCCTGCTGACGCTTTCTCTCCGCGTCGTAATAGCCGTTGCCATCGGACTTCTGCAGCCCGCGCGCGTATTGCACCGCGCTTGGCCCGGCGATGAAGCCTCCCCAGATGCATGAGACCAGCGAATTCGCGCCCAGGCGATTCGCGCCGTGATACTGGTATTCCGATTCGCCCGCCGAGTAGATTCCAGGAATGTTCGTGGCCTGCTTGAAATCCACCCACAGGCCGCCCATGGTGTAATGCATGCCGGGGAAAATCTTCATGGGCGTGTCGCGCGGATCGTCGCCGACAAACTTCTCGTAAATCTCGAGAATGCCTTCCAGCTTCTTGTCGAGAATCTTGCGGTCAATGTGAGTCAGGTCGAGGTAGACCATCGGCTTGCCGTCGATGCCGAGGTGGTGCTCGTAGACGACCTTGAAGATGGCCCTTGTGGCTACGTCGCGGGGAACCAGGTTCCCGTACTTCGGATACCACTCTTCCAGGAAATACCAGCGCTCGTTTTCCGGAATACTCTTGGGATCGCGGTTGTCGCCTTGCTTCTTCGGAACCCAGACGCGTCCGCCTTCACCACGTGCCGACTCCGACATGAGACGCAGCTTGTCCTCTCCCGGAATCGACGTGGGATGGACTTGAATGAATTCTCCGTTCGCGTAATAGCATCCCTGCTGATAGAGAGCGGACTGCGCCGACCCGGTGCAGACTACTGAATTCGTCGACTTCCCGAAGATCGCGCCGATGCCGCCAGTGGCCACAATGATCGCGTCCGCCGGGAACGTGCGGATCTCCATCGTGCGCAGATCCATCGCGCAAATCCCGCGGCAGACTCGGCCACCGTCGAGCACGGCCGAAAGAAATTCCCAGTGCTCGTACTTCTTCACCTTGCCTTCGGATTCGTAGCGCCGCACCTGCTCGTCGAGCGCATAGAGGAGTTGCTGCCCGGTGGTCGCACCCGCGAATGCGGTGCGGTTATAGAGCGTTCCACCGAAACGGCGAAAGTCGAGTAATCCTTCGGGCGTGCGATTGAAAGGAACTCCCATGCGGTCAAGCAGGTCGATGATGCCGGGGGCGGCATCGCACATGGCTTTTACGGGAGGCTGGTTGGCGAGAAAATCGCCGCCGTAGATGGTGTCGTCGAAATGCTGCCAGGTCGAGTCGCCCTCACCTTTAAGATTCTTCGCGGCATTGATTCCGCCCTGCGCGCACACCGAGTGCGAGCGCTTGACGGGCACGATCGAGAACAGGTCGACGTTGCCGCCCATCTCGGCGATCTTGATGACGGCCGCAAGGCCCGCGAGTCCACCGCCTACAACGATAATCTTCGGAGCTGCTGCCATCTCAATTCACCGGCCTTCCGTGGTTCTCGATCCCGGGCCTCGCATCGACGATGTTCCCGCCAGGGTTCGACTGCTGGAAGCGCGTCCGGAAGGTGTACAAGCTCGCAAGCCCAACTACGCTTAGCAGGAAGAAGAACGCCATGCATAGCCGCAGGAGTCGAGCTTGGGCCTTGTCACCCGTGACGATGCCCCACTTTGCCGAGAACAACCAGATGCCGTAGGCGAAATGCCACGATGCCGCGATCAGGCCAACGATATAGAACGCGAGCAGCAGCGGATTGTGGACCTCGTTCTGCACTTTCGGGAACGATTGCGCGGCCGCCTCGTGCAGGTCGACGCCCGTGAAGCGCATCGTCCAGGTGTGCCACACGATGTAGACGAACGCGATTCCGCCTGTCCAGCGCTGCAGCGTGTACATCCAGTTGCCGGTCCAGGGATAAGCGATCGTATTTCCATCGCCGCGGAACCAGATATAGAACCCGTAGAGCCCGTGAAACAGGATGGGAAGCCAGATGCCGAATAATTCCAGGAAGAACACCAGCGGGAGATTGGCGAGAAAACTTACCTGCCGCGCATACGCATCGGGTCCGCTGATGGCGGTTGCGTTAGAGATCAGGATATGCTCGAAAAGAAATGCGCCCACCGGAATAATTCCTGTGAGGGAATGCAGTCGCCGCAAGAAAAACGATGTTCCCTGGCCGGCGCGCAAGGGAGCCACTCCGCGCTTAATGCTGATCGGAGCCGCAGGACTGGCTGTGGTCGCCACGATGACCGCTCCTTGTTTCTCCAAAGATGTGAAACGAACCTTTTATTATCTGGCTCGCGAAGAAGGGAAGTCAAGAAACTAGTGCCTAATGGACCAACTCGTCTACTTTTGTTTCCCTTTCTGTTCCAAATTTTCGCGAACTGGTTGGGTTCGGATCGAGATTGTCAGCGCGTCGCGTCGATCCACGCCAGGAATTTCCGGAAGGCCGCGCCGCGATGACTGTAGTTCGCCTTCTCCTCGGGAGTGAGTTCGGCGAAAGTCTTTCGAATCCCGGGAAAGTAAAACATGGGATCGTAGCCGAAGCCGCCCGTCCCGCGCAGGTGGTCGAGAATGACGCCTTCGGCCACTCCGCGAAAAGTCGCAAGCATTTGCCCGTTTCGCGCTGCGGCAATGACGCAGACGAATTTTCCCGTGCGCTTTTCAGCGGGAACACCGTTCAGTTCGCGCAACACTCGAGCGTTATTTGCGTCGTCGTCCGTGTTCTCATCGGCCTGGTGGGGCTCGTCCGCCGCATAGCGTGCGGAATGAACGCCGGGCGCGCCGTTCAGCGCGTCGACCTCAAGGCCGGAGTCGTCCGCCAGCACGATCTCTCCCGGCACTGCCAGGCTGTATTGCTCGGCCTTCTTGCGCGCATTTTCCTCAAAGGTGAGGCCATCTTCGAGTACCACGGGCAGTGCAGCTAAATTCGGGATGGCGGTGATCTCTACATCGTGCGCGGCAGCTGCCCCCGCAAAATCGCGCAGCTTGCCGGGATTGGAAGTCGCGATCAGGATCTTTTTCATACCGAGACATTTCTGACCTGCTCCTGACGGCGGAGGTACAAGCTCCACGCGATGACCAGCAACAGAGTCCCCGCGGAAACCAAGTCACCGATGAGGCGGTCCTCGGTTTGCACAAAGGTGAGGCGCACGCGATTGCTGCCGGTATCCACCGGAATAAGGATCTCCCCGGTGACGGGTTGCGTGCCGGCGGTAATTTCGCGACCGTTCACCTCGACCCTCCACGCCGGGTAGTTCAACAGGCGGATCCGCAGCTTTTCCGGACGGGCAACGTTCGCGGAGAATACTTTGCTCTGCGCGCCCCAGCGGTCGATGCGAATGACGGCCGGGTCGCCGCTCACGGTTGCGACCTGGGGAGCATCTTTTTTCAATTCGTATGGATCGACGCCGGCGGGAACATATTCATCGGTCCCCTCATATCCGTCGCCGTCTTCGATGAAGTCGTGCAGCTCTTGAATGTCTGCGGCGGTGTCCCACCAAGGCGGTTGTACGCGATGCCAGACGATGGCCAAAACGCCAAGCATGGCCGCGCAGATCATGAAGCGCGTGAGCCATCGCCGGCAGCCCATCGTGACGAATAGGGTAAACGCCACATTCAGACACAGGAGCCATCGCCAGGGAAGCTGCACGAACCTCAATTCGGGGAGGTATCTCCAGAAAATCAGCGTGAGTGGCAACATCAGCAGTGTGGCCACCGTTCCCCACGCGGCCAGCAGCCACCAGATCGTTCTGTGTTCTCCGCGCCATCTTCTCGCGAGAAAAATGGCGGCGGCTAGAAGCAGAATTTCGGCGACGCCGACCAGGCTGACCGCCATGTTGAAGCGGTTGTGATCGACATCGTCGCTAAACGTGAAGAAGAAGTTATCCTGCGGGCGCAGCCCCGGCGCCAGCACCTGGGCGATGTTCACCCACTTCTCTTCATGCGCGGCGGGGATTACGTAAAAGCTTGCAAGACCCGCACCCAGCACCACCGCTGCGCCGCCATAAACGAGCAAAGCCGGCTTACGCTGCACGATCGCTGCGACCACGATCAATAATGCCAGCGAGTAATTCACCATCACAGCCGAGGGGGCATTGGTCAGCCATGCTGCTGCAACAATGAGGCTGAGCGCCACAATTACTCTTCGCCCATCTTTTTCGGCGCGCATAACAAACAGCAGTAGCAGGGGCAACAGGCATCCGGCCAACAGTTCCGCAAATGCGCTGCGCCAGTACACAATCACGAGGTAATACGGATTGGCTGCGTACAAAGCGGCGGCAAAAATGGCGTCGCTCCGGCTCAACCAGCGTCGAGCCAGAAGAAACATCGAGCAACCCGAAGTGGTCAGCGCAAGCCAAACATAGGCACCCGACGCTATCTTCCACGGCAGCAACACTCCCAATAGCGCGCCCAAATTCCAGGAAGCCGGCGGATAGAATAAGAATCGCGCTTCCCCATAGGTCCAATGCGCGAAGGCCGCCCAGCGTGGCCACACGATTCCTTCCTTCCACTGGTGGACCACCTCCATCCAGGAAAGCAGGTGAAATTCGAAGTCGTGCCCCGACGCGTTTCCGTAAAAAAAGAACGGAACTACCACCGCGAACGCGCTCGCCATGATGACGATTGCAGGGAGAGGAAAGAATTCAGGCCGAGGCGTAGCGGCCTGTTCCTCTGCGGGTTTCTGCTGTGAAAGTGTGGGGCTCAGGGTCGGCGTCGTCTCCCAACGCGGATTCAACCGGTACTCCAATGTATCAGTGCAGCCGGATCAGGTGCCACGAATCGCACTAGGGGCCGCATGGTTATCACAGCCTGTCCCATCTCTGTTGGATATACTTCGTTGGCGCGCCCGCGCGCGGAGACCCCGAATGAGTCTGCGCCAGCTTCAGTTCCGGATCCTGTGTTTTGCTTGCACTCTTTTTGGATGTGCCCTCACCCTGACCGGCCAAACTCCCGACATCACCGGTCTAGAGAAGCCTTTTCCGCCACTTGAAAAATGGAGAAGCGCGATTGTTGCGGGCGATGCGAACTCCCTGCGACTTCTCTACAGCACGAACCCGGTCGCCCACATCCAAACTGCCTCGGGTACCGTCGATTCCGACGCGGCCGTTCACTACTGGATCGACGCAAAGGTCCGTGACATGAAGATTGAGGTTGTGCAAACCCAGTCGCCCCAGCCCGACGAGCAACAGTTCGCCTTTCAGGCCGAGATTCGCTCGGCAGCCGAATCCGCAGAAAAGACGTTCTACATCACCGAGGTGCAACTCTGGCAGCAGCAGCGTGCAGAGTGGCGGCTGATCGTGAGCAAGCGTACTGATGCCAGCCGCTTGCAGCAGCCGACGACATCAAAAAATATCTACTCCGCCAAGGCCGATGCGCACGCTGAAATCAAGGAAGCGCTCGCAAAAGCGGTTAAGGAACACAAGCGAGTGCTCGTCGTTTTCGGCGCGAACTGGTGTTATGACTGCCATGTGCTCGATCTCGCTTTCCAGCGTGAGGACGTTGCGCCCCTCCTCGAGGACAATTTTGTTGTAACGCACGTCGATATCGGCCAGGGAGAAAAGAATCAGGACCTGATGCAGCAGTATGACGTCCCGATGGAACGCGGCATACCCGCACTTGCCGTGCTCGACGCAGACGGCAAGCTCCTCTTCAGTCAAAAGAAGGGCGAGTTCGAGAAGGCGCGTGCGCTCGCCCCGGAAGATCTGCTGGACTTCCTGAACAAGTGGAAGCCATCCGCAAAAAAGACCTAGTCTGAATCAGGCCCTGGTGCCGTCGGGCGAGCCGCCCCAAGGAATTCCAGGCCCTGGAAAACCTGCTCGACCAGCTGAAAAACTGGTGACAAAGTAGCGCCGGCGTCTCGCCGGCTCTGTTGCCGGCAGGATGCCGGCGCTACACCAGGTAACAAAATCAGGAATTGTTACCTGCCCGGCCTGGGATGGTGCCGGGGCGGTCAAGGCCCCCGAAGGGCGTCTGCCTCAGCCTGCTTTCTAGCTTTCAGGGCCTCCGGGTCCGCTCAGCCCCGCACGGTCAGCACTGGGCAAGGCGCATGGCAGACAACCTCGTAGGCAATCGCCCACGGAAGATGAGCTGCCGCACGCCGAGCCCGCTTGTGCACGCCCATCACAATCAGGTCGGCCGATTGCGTTTCGGCGAGGTGCAGAATCCCCTCCGCCGGAAATTCGAAGCTCACCACCGCCGATGGTCGGCACCAGTCTTTCGCGTCAGGCGGTATCAGGTCTTCCAGACGTTTCTCTGCCCCTCCGGATACGTACATCTGGTGCTGCATGGGAACCAACGGAACAACATGCAGCAGCGTCAGCGAAGCCTCGTGCTCCTCCGCCAGGGACAACGCGTAGGGAAGAGCTTTCAAAGAGCCACCCGAGAAGTCCGTGGCAAAGATGATGTGCTTGAACACCGCGACATCGCCGCTGGGCTCCGGTACCTTCGGCCCCAACGTCAACACCGGGCACTGCGCTTTCCGGAAAATCTGTTCGGCTCCCGAGCCGAGCACAAGTTTCTTCAAGCCGTGCCGGCCATGGCTTCCCAGCACAATCAGGTCGATGGCATGCCGGTGAATCACATCGTCCAGGACGTTCCAGAGTTCGCCACGCTCGAGAATGCCCTCCTGCAAGATGTCAGTCCGCGGCTCCGATCGCAGAAATTTGTCCAATTCTGACTGCGCATCGGCCCACTCGCCATCCAGATCTGGAGGCACGGGCTCCATGGGCAGGAAGATGGGCGGGTTCGGCGCGACCGCGTGCGTCACGAAAATTCTTGATCCGTAATCCTTGGCAAAGGCTCGGGCGTACGCCAGAGCGTTCTCCGAGGCGCCGGTGAAATCAGTGGGTACGAGAATGTTGCTGAAGGTGAGGCGGAGGCTGGCCTGAAGGGTCGGCATGGTTACCTCCCGAGCGAACCGATTTTCAACTTCTGTCTGCAGGCTACGCGGTTATAACCCTCAACACAGTGACCGTAATCACCTCATTCGGTGAGGGCTCATCGGGATTCGTATAGTTTTCATTGAGAATTCACAACTTTGAAACACCGCTTTAATATGGCGAAACTACCTTTATCGCCATCGAGGTGGAACAGACCACACGGGCCTGGGTGCCTGAACCAGAGACGGGGTTCAGGCGTCCCAGGTCCTTGTATTTGGATTGTGTAGAAGAGAACGGCGGAGAACCTAAGCCGCCACACATCGGCTGCAGGGTTTTCATCAAAAAGATGGTCGGGGTTGGATAAGGTTAGCTGTCCCTACGACGAAGGAACCGCTTCTTGACTGCGCTGCGCATGGAGTTCCGCCAGGAACTGTTCCCGCGTCAGCGACGATGCGTTGCGCAGTAACTCGAGCAGCGGATCTTCCATGTGTTCGTCGGGAGAGGCGTTTGTGCTTTCGAACTGGGTTGCATCCGCGATCAGCGACTTCGGAGAAATGAGAAGCTCCGGCACCGTGCCCGGCCGGCTCGTCAGAAACTCAATGAAGTGCGCAACCGTTTCCCGCTGCTCGTTGGTCCGGCTGGGAAATTCCACCCCCATGCCTGAACCCGGATGCATGACCCGCACCATGCCATCGGCATGGATTTCTATGCCTGCGGCCCTCAAGCAAAGGTCCACCAACGCCTGCTCGGGAAAGGGCCCGTCGGTCTCGACGTAGCAACCACCCAGGCTGAGATCGGTCAGCTTGCAGACAGATACGGGCTCGGCTTCCTCGGCTGTTGTATCGGGAGTATTGGCGTCCACCCAGGTTTTCAGTTGTTCGGCCTGCGACTCGGGAACATCGATGAATCGCACCCCCGACTGTCCATTTGAATTCGCCCACGCCACCTCTCCGTGAGCATCAATTTCCACGCTGCCGTCGGGAAGAGTGAACCGTAATCCGATCAAGGCTGAGGGTGCAAGGGGCTGAGCAGCCAGCACATCCATTCCGGTCTGGCTCAGATCGAGGAGGATGCCTTCAATCTGCTCGCCACCCGGCACGCTAAGCTGTACTGGGGCCTGCACCGGAACCCTATAAGAGCGACGACGCTCACGGCGCAGCAGGGAAGTCGCAGCGCGCAGCGTGCCTTCCGCCTGCTCCGGAGCGACCGGCTTGTGCAGAATGAATTTGGCGCCGTCCTGCAGGATCTGGCGAATTGCGCCTGGATCGCTCAGCAGCGCTATCGTGATCAGCGCGCCGGGCTTCGCTTGTGGGAGGGCTTTCAGCAACTGGCGGGCGATTTCAGGTTCGTCAAAGTCGACAATCAGGCTGTCAAAGCGCTGTTCCCCGAGCCGTTGCAGCGCGATTTCGCTGTCGCTGAAACGCTCCACCGCCATGCCGAAACCCGCCAGAATGCGGCTGAGAACATCAGCGGCTTCGTCATCCTTCGATACCAGCAGTGCCTGAAGGGTCATACTGCATTCACTCTCAGAAAAAAGCGAGTTCCCCCATTTACGGCCAACGCGGGGCTACCGGACGGCCTGACTTGGCGGGCGCTGGACTCGCCTGCGACGCTCCCGCTTTGGCGGCCATCGCGGCCGGTTGAGACGTTTCTTCGTCCATTTCAGCCAGGACGACGTTGTCGTCTTCTTCGTTTTCAGCCAGCAGAGGCGCTACCTCGCGCAGTTTCTCTGCTGCCTGCTGCAGAGCTTCAATCTGCTTGGCTAGCTGAGCGTATTTCGCCTGCTTGCGGCGCAAAACCTCGTGGATGTCCTTCATTACAACCCCCTGCACGCGAATGTATGGTCGCTGCTCGATAGGGTCAATACGAATCCCCCTGGCGGAGGTTACGGCAGTAACTCGTGACCTGCTCGCGGTTTCAGATGGGCAAGGTCAAGCGTTAAGGAATTCAATGGCTTGGGGGCTTTCTGACGGCTTGAGCGAGAGGTGGCGTGCGATGGATGATAGGGTTACCGGACGCGAAAAATGAAGCCTTGTTCGGAGCAAAAGCAAAGGCCCCGATTTACGGGGCCTTGCTCAACTCGCTCAAGATGAGGTGAAAGATTTTACCCGATTCGCAATCTGCGACGCATCAGGCCGCCGATTCCTAACAGTCCGGTGCCGAGGAGGCCCAGCGTACCCGGCTCTGGAACCGAGAGACTTGTATCGCCGCTGGACAGATCTGCGGTTCCACTGAACAGGCCCTTTCCAGAAACGACTGCCAATTGCACGGTCGCGCCTACTTTCCCATTGCCTTCAATAGCACCCGTTAGAGTGTATTGGTGGCTCCCGTCGGCAAGGGTTATAACGCTCCACGTTACCGGACTAGAGGAGGAGAAGGTTCCGCTGAAGATTGTGCCATTCGGAACGCCATTGATTCCGTTGCCGGTAATCGTAAATGTGCCGCCAGAGGCCAAAGTGCCGCCCATGGCCGCGTTACCAGTGATAAAAGCACCGGTTGTAAAGCTGACGGACCCCAAATTCGAACCCACAATGGAGCCATACTTGAACAGCACCGACCCGGTAAGCGACAGTCCGGCGTCCGACCCAGTAACGGTGCCACCTGAGTTCGAGATGTCAATGGTGCTGCTGGCCCACGTCATCGCAGGCAACGCCAGAGCTAACAGTACAAGCAAAAGTACTCGCCTCATGACAACCCTCCTGAACCCTATGATTCAACCCCGTTCACACCTCGGCCTCGGGGGATCGAGACCTTGCCAAAAGCACACAAACCGCTAGGTTACTTGAGTAAGCAGCTAGGGTGCCAAAAGTAACCTATCGAAGTCTACTATATTTTTCAGTTATTTACGGCTAGAGTATCCAGAGTGGCACAAAAGCTAACTGCAAATATCTGCACACTCGACACAAAGCTTTGCGGCCTAGAGGTGTTCGATGACGCTCCTTTTTGACCTGCCACTCCTTTGCAGAGAAGCTATTTGCAGCCCATCTTTTTGACCCGCTCGAGCTGCTAAGCAGGTACAAAGAGCCTTCTCACCTCTGGGAGCATCAGGTACGCCACGATCGCTCCATCCACCAGAACGCGCGCGATGTGCCACGGGGTCGGAAAGTGCAGCAACCCGATCAGACCAAACAGCAGCCAGATGCTTACCAGTACAACCGTTACCGTCCGGGCCCAGTTCTTCAGCTGCCACAGGCCGAGTCCCACGACGATGTAGGCGACCGCGATCAGTAAGGCTCCAAAACCCAGCGCTTTCCCCACTCGAGAAAACAGCGTCTCGAAGAAAGAGTCGGTTGCCATGGTGGACACCAGCCGAGCGCTCAGATGCCCCACCACCAGCAGCACCAGACCAATCACCAAGTAGAACGCTCCACGAATCCAGGTAAGGACTGCGATGATCGTAACGCCAACTGGACGCATGGTTCGACCTCGAGAGGACGGGGCAACGTAGCAAACCCACGATGTGCCGTCAAGCCGCGGGAAGCATCGAGAGAGAAGCATCGAGAGAGAAGAATCGAGAGAGAAGCTCAGCGAGAACGCAAACTAGCGCGCGACAGGCAAATGAAGAACGTGGCGGATTTTCTCTTCGAGGGCGGCCGCCGTGAAAGGCTTCTGCAGGAGCACCACGCCATCCGCGTTCACTCCCTCATTGTGCAGGTATTCGCCGGCGTATCCGGACATGTAAATCACTCTAAGACCAGGGCGTAAAGAGAGGAGATTCTTGGCTAACTCAGGACCGCTCACGCCCGGCATCACGACATCGGTAAGCAGGATGTCGATATTGTCTCGGTGGGTGCGGCACAACTCGATCGCGCGGTCGGCTGAATCGGCCACCAGAATGTTGTACCCATCCGCAGTCAGAATGGCTTCGACCAGACTGCGCACCGCATCCTCGTCCTCAACCAGCAGGATGGTTCCAGTGCCAGCCTTCCGGGTTGCCGGCGCGCTCTCGGTTTCTGGCGATTCCTCCAGATCGTCGAGTCGCGGAAAGTAAATTCGAAAGGTCGTTCCGCGCCCCAGTTCGGTCTCCACCGTGATATAGCCCCCGCTCTGCTTCACGATTCCATACACCATCGAAAGCCCAAGCCCGGTGCCCTTGCCCGGTTCTTTTGTCGTGAAGAACGGTTCGAACAGGTGTGCGAGCGCGTGAGTGTCCATGCCCGTACCGGTGTCTGTGACCGAGAGCAGTACATACTTCCCGGGCAACGCTCCGGGATGTTTGCGCGCGAAGCCTTCGGCCAAGTCCGCGTTTTCGGTTTTAATCATCAAAGTCCCGCCGCGGGGCATTGCGTCGCGCGCGTTTACAGCGAGGTTCATCAAGATGTGCTCAACCTGTCCGGGATCGGCTCGCACGGTCCCGAGATCAGGTGCGGTGCGAAGCGCAATCCGGATGCGCTCGCCAAGAAGCGGTTGAAGCATCTTTTCCAGATTACGCACCAGCGTATTGAGACTAATCAGGCGCGGTTGCAACATCTGACGGCGGCTGAAGGCCAGCAATTGCCGGGTCAGTGCAGCTGCCCGGTCCGCGGCCCGGAGAATTTGCTCGATCGACCGGCTCGACTGTGCATTCTGGGCATGCTGCTCCATGAGGATCTGGCTATAGCCGGTGATGACGGTCAGCAGGTTGTTGAAGTCGTGTGCGACACCACCCGCCAGCGTACCAACCGCCTCCATTTTCTGGGCCTGCCGCAGCTGTTCTTCCAGCGCCTTGCGCTCGGTGACGTCCTCGGCAATGACCTCAAAAATTTCCGCGTCTTCGCGGTCATCCCGCAGCCCTCGCCCGCTCAGCCGCACCGCGATCACGCTGCCATCCTTGCGCCGCCACTGCGCTTCGACGCCTTCGAACTTGCCGCGGCGCAGAAAGCTTGTCTGCACAGCCGCCTTGGCTCGTTGATCGAAGAAGACCTCTGTATGCGCGCTCAGCAAGAGAAATTCCGCGGGCGAGTTGTAGCCAAGCATGCTGGCCAGGGCCGGATTCACCTCGAGGAACTTCCAATCGCGCGTCGCTCGACAGATTCCCACCACTGCGCTCTGCACCAGCGACCGGTAGCGCGACTCCGAACGCAATAACGCCTCCTCGTTGCGCTTGCGCTCGATCGCATTGGCGACCTGCTGCGACACAAACGTCAGCACATCGCGCTCGCGCACCCCAAAGCGTGTACGCGCTGCATAGTGCTGCACGGCAAGCACCCCAAAAGTTTTATCGCCGCGCTTTAAAGGAACTCCCAGCCAGTCATCGGCGGGCGAGCCTGTGCGCTCTACTTCACCGGCCGCGGCCAGCTCCGTCAGCTTCTCGCCAGTGGCCAGCAGGGGCTCGCCACTGCGCAGGACATATTCCGTCAAACCTTTCTTGGGAGTCCTCGGGGCAGGCGCCGAATCGAACTCGTCAACGAAGTATGGAAAGGTGAGGTAGTTGCTCTCCGGATCGCAGAGTGCGATATAGAAGTTCTTCGCGTCCAGAAGGTGAGCCACGATGGCATGAATGGACCGGTAAAGCGATGTGAGATCGTGCGCGGTCGTGGACACTTCCGCGATCCGGTACAGTGCCGACTGTAGCCGTTCAGAACGGCGCCTCTCGGTGATGTCCTGGGTGACCACCAAGCGGGCCGCGCGTCCTTCGAACTCGATGGTACGCGCAAACAGAATGACTTCGAGCACGGTACCGTCTTTGCGCCTCTGCCGCCAAACCTCACCCCGAATCTCACTTCCCATCAGGGCCGCGGCCAGGCGCTCGGGCGGCAAATCCAGACACACGTCAGCGATGGTGAGGGAAAGAAATTCTTCCCGTGTGTAACCGTATTTCTCGGTCGCTGCCCGATTGACTTCGAGGAACTTTCCGGTCTCGGGATCGTAAAGGCAAGTCGGCTGTGGATTGTCGCGAAACAGGATGCGGAACTTTTTTTCCGCCTCCACCATTGCCTGAGCGGCCTGTTGTTCCTGGCGCTGCGTCAGCAGGCTACGAGCTCCCGACGATGCCAGCGTAACCACCACAATGACGGTCGCCAGTAGAGGCCGTTCATGCGCGAGCCGGCTGGCCACTCCCAACACGATCAACGGCAGCGAGACCGACATCCACAGCGATCCCAGCAACTCGGGACGCGGGCGTGACCGCTCTTCTCTCCCAACCGGCTCGACGGGAAGCTTCCAGGTGCACGCGCCCACTGTCGCCATAACGAGCGGCACGGTGTAGCACAAATCCCAAACCGTTCCCGCATCCATACTCAGGGTTATTTGCCGGTAGAGGAAGGCAATACTTCCCGCGCTGAACAGCGTCAGGAAAGCCGCCATCCGCGATAGCAATGACCATTCCACCTTCGACCGCGCCAATGTGAGGCGGAAGGCGCATGCCACGATCAGGAACACGTCCAGCGCAACCGTGATCCTCCATTGCACCCGCTCGATTTGCGACGCTGAGGTCTGCCAGCGTAAAGGCAGATAGAAGTAGTACAGGTACACGGCGACCGTGAGAATTCCGACCTGCAGAAAGTCAAAACACTGCGCCCAGTTGATTTCCCGCGAGCGGCGCCGGCGCAGAAACAGCACCAGTGCCATGGGAAAGGGAAACAGAAAGTAGAGGATGTCGCTGGGCCAGATCGCGTGCACGGAAGCGTGCAAGATAACGTCGTAATAGGTGCCTAACAACTGGGCCGCGGTGAGGAGCCCAAAACCGCTCGCGGCGAGCAGCCAGAACGGACGCGCATAGCGATCGGGAATCCGAGCCGCCAGCAATGCCGCGCTTGTGGCTAGCATCGCCAGGCAGATGCTGAGAACGTTCGATGCCAAGCCTGCATTCAGGCGGTGATCTCCGCCGACTAACACCAGCCCGTGCAGTCCGAGCCCGAGCAGGGCAGTCCCCAGTACGCCTTTGGCGAACCTCGGCATCAACCTCTTTTCTTGGGGAGGCTAAGTTTTCATGAGTTTATGAAGCGTCAGGAGAGGGGGCAAGTTACCAGCGAGTAGGAACTCCCGGGTAATTTTTGTCGGCTGCCGCACCCATCAGCGTTCTGGATGAAGTGGGATGCGATACTGTGGAGAGCGAACCATGTCCTCACCGTCCACCCGAAAGCATGCTGGCCCCGCGAGCGACGCTCCCGCCGTTCCCGAACCGTCCTTCGCCGAGCGCGCCCGCACGTTGCTTCATCTGGGCCGGATCGGCACCCTGGCTACGGTCTCTCGCAAGCAGCCGGGCTTTCCGTTCGGGTCCCTCATGCCCTATGGGCTCGACCACCAGGGCCGCCCCATTTTTCTCATCAGCAGCATGGCCATGCATACCCAGAATTTGCAGGCCGACCCGCGCGCCAGCCTGCTCATTGCGCAATTGGAAGCCAATTCCGATCCACTCGGATCCTCCAGAATCACGTTGATTGGTAACGTTCAGCGGATCCCCGAGCCGGACGTGGCCGCGGCCCGCGAGCTTTATCTGGCGCGCTATGAGAACAGCAAGTATTGGGTCGATTTCGAGGACTTCTCTTTCTATCGCATGGAGGTGATCGATCTTTATTATGTTGGCGGATTCGGTGTGATGGGCTGGGTGGAAGCTGCCGACTACCAGAGCGCTCGCCCCGATCCGCTCGCCGACACAGCCCCGGGCATTCTCGAGCACATGAACGCTGATCATCGGGATGCGCTAGTGCTGCTCGCCCGCAAATTCGCGGGGATCGAGTCGGAGGAGGCCACCATGACCGCCGTCGATCGCCTTGGATTCAATGTGCGTCTGAAGACCCCCGAACGCATTCGCGGCGCCCGCGTCGCATTCCTGCGAGAAGTGAGCACGCCCGAGGAAACTCGGAAGGTTCTTGTGGAGATGGTCCGGCAGGCCCGAAATTCCTGACCGAACACTCCACTGGCACGATGTCGGGCGAATGATATCCTGCCTTAAACCGCAAACACGAGGCTGTAATTTCGAATGTCAAATCCAACCCCGCCCGATTCTCAGGCCAACCCTGAATCCACCGAATCCTTCGACAAGATTCTTTCGCAGTTCGAGCAAAGCCATTCCCGCAAGGCGGGGGAAGGCGGCAAGCAGCTCGAAGGCACCGTGATCAAAGTCGCCGCCGACTCTGTTCTGGTCGACATCGGCTTCAAGAGCGAAGGCATCCTCCCGCTGAGCGCGTTCCAGCCCGGCGAAAACGTCCAGCCCGGTGACAAGCTGCCGGTATCGGTGAAGGGGCGTGATCCGGAAGGCTACTACGAGCTCACGCGTTTTCGCACCGAGCAGCCCAAGGACTGGTCGGCGCTCGAGCACGCTTTCGCGGAGAAGGCCGCAATTGTGGGCACGGTGACCGGCGTCATCAAGGGCGGCCTTAGCGTTGATGTTGGCGTACGGGCTTTCATGCCCGCCTCGCGCAGTGGCGCTCGCGATGCCGCCGAGATGGAAAAGCTGGTTGGTCAGGAAATTCGCTGCCGGATCATCAAGCTCGATGTCACAGATGAAGACATCGTTGTCGACCGCCGGGTGCTTGCGGAAGAAGAGGAACGCACCCTCAAGGACCGCCGCTACTCCGAAGTTCGCGAAGGCGACACCGTGCGTGGCACTGTGCGCAGCCTTGCGAGCTATGGCGCCTTCGTCGACATTGGTGGAGTGGACGCGTTGCTCCACGTCAGCGACATCAGCTGGAGCCGCGTCAACCAGCCCTCCGATGTCCTCACCGCGGGCCAGGAAGTGGAAGCCAAGGTTCTGAAGATCGATTCCGACAAACGCCGCATTTCCATTGGCATGAAGCAACTGCTGCCGCATCCCTGGGACGCAGTCGCGGCCAAGTACACACCGGGACAACGCGTGCGTGGCACCGTCACCCGCGTGCTGGAGTTCGGCGCGTTTGTAGAACTCGAGCCCGGCATCGAAGGCTTGATCCATGTGTCAGAAATGTCGTGGGCGAAGAAAATCCGCATCGCGAGCGACGTGGTCAAGCCCGGCGAAGTCGTCGAAGCGGTCATCCTCGGCATCAACCCCACCGAACGCCGCATCGCGCTCGGCCTGAAGCAGGCGCTCGGCGACCCCTGGGCTGACGTGGTACGCAAATTTTCCGTGGGCTCGGTGGTCGAAGGCCCGGTGACGAACCTGACGAAGTTTGGCGCGTTTGTTCAGGTCACCGAGGGCGTCGAAGGCATGATTCACATCAGCGATATGAGCGCCGAAAAGCGCATCAACCACCCGAGCGACATGCTTCGCGTCGGCCAGGTGGTCAAAGCGCAACTGCTCGCCATCGATCCCGAAAAGCGTCAACTGCGCCTGGGAATGAAGCAACTCGTCCCCACCGGCCTTGACGAATTCATCGCCGAGCACAAGATGGGCGATATCATCACCGGCCGCATGATGGATCAGTCGGGCAGTGAGTCGCGCGTCGAACTCGGCGAAGGCGTTCGGGCTGTGTGCCGCGCGACGGCTGCGAGCAGGGCCCAGGGGGAAGAAAAGCCCACCGCGCTTTCGCCTGCTGCGGACCTCGCCTCGCTCAGTTCTATGCTCAAGGAACGCTGGAAGAGCGGCGCCCCGGCGGGTACGTCGAAAACGGAACCAGTTCGGGCCGGCCAGGTGCGCAGCTTCCGGATCACCAGGCTGGACGTGGCCAGCAAGACCATTGAAGTAGAGCCCGCGTAAGCGAAAAGTCCACGTAGTGGCGCCTCGTCCATTCAAGACGTTCCTATCTCTGAGGGTCGTCTTTAAGCTGATTGTTGTTTACGGAATCGAATGACGAACACAATCGGCAAACTCACAGGTCAGGCACTCAAATAGTTTCCGCATTAAGTCCTTCTACCCCAACATTCGCAAATCTTATTCAACTTGCCTTGCCCTGAACGGGAAAGCAGCCAAATAGGGATAACGACGTTCGTTACCTACGTTATGTGGGTTTCGCAGTGCCGTCACAGCGTTCAGATTGCGAAGCAAGGGAAAATGAGATCGATACGTCCGCCTGTTTGACACACGACTCTCCCTACGCTCGGGTGCGCGACAGGCCGAATTTTCAACTCATCGAGGCTCGCGGGGGCATATCGAAGTCAGAGACTTTGGTGCGACGCGGATATAGAGGCGGCTCGAAAACGTCTACAGCACTTTGAGGGCAGAGATGCGCTGTATCAAACATTCAGGGAGTACCAAGGTGAGGTGCTACCGGAACATGCCGAGTCGACCTGATTTTCAGGACAGAGGGTTCTCGCTGTTGGAGTTGATTATCGTAGTCGTGATCATCCTGATTTTAGCAGCGATTTCGGTGCCAGCGATTAACCGGGCTATCAGCACCGGGCGTGTGCGGAGCGCAGCTGTCGAGTACTCCAATCTGCTGCAGACTGCGCGTTCGCGAGCGATCAGCGACGACCGCTTTTATTCCGTCTACGTGCAACCGGCCGCGGGAAACAATCCGCCTATTGCCTATGTCGACATTTATCCCCAGGTGCCGAACGGAATTTCAGGACTGGGGGCACCCCCTACAGGGCACTACAACGCGGGCCCCCCGGCTGACCCCTTAACCATGATGTCGTCCGAAGTACCGCTGCAGCCGGTGGCGGCCGCTCCGGACGTCGCTGCACTGAACGCTGCATTCTGTGCGACCTGCGTGCCAGCCCTGATTCTCAACAGTGCGCCGACATGGGGTCCAGACGGCATGCCATGCCTATCCAAACTGTCGATCGACGGTACCGGCACGGTCTGTAACTCCTCCGGCGGACCTATCGCGTACGCTACGTACTTTCAGTCAACGGTTAGCGGGCAATGGTCGGCAGTCACCGTGAGCCCCGCCGGTCGAGTGAAAGCCTGGCTCTACGTGGCAAGTTCTAGACAGTGGTCGCCCCTATAAGGCGTACAAGGACGAGCGTGCGAAGAGAATTAGCATTTCGGAGCGGGAAAAAACGAAACCAGTCGGGCATGACGCTTGTGGAACTCATGTTTGCGATGGTCATCCTCGCGGTCGGCTTGGGTGCGCTTAACATCTTGTTCATTTTCGCCAGCGAAACAGACAACAAAAACAGCAAAGCCACATCGTCCACCATGCTTGCCCAAAAGGTGTTGGAGCAGATCAGCGCGCAGCATCCCGATTCGATCCAGGTGATCAGCCTTACAGACTGCGCGGGGAACGCGTGGAACGTCAACACCGTGGGGAGCCCTGCTCCGACGGGAACGGGCGCCAGGGTAGAGACGGATACGAGCAGTCCGTTTTACGGAGGACTCGATCCGTCCCAAGACTATGCCGCCATCCCTGTGGGCTACGCAATGCAATATACGGATTGTGGAGTCGGTGGCCGGCAGACGGTGTACGACGTGCGATGGAACATCATAACTGTGGACCAATACACCCGCATGATCACAGTTTCGGCCCGCCAAGTCAGCCCCTCAAATCAGCTTGGGGGAAGGCTGTTCTCCCTTCCCACAACTTTGCGTGGCATCGGAGGAATGTAATGAGGCAGCGAATTCCGAAACTGTCAGACCCCGCACACACACACGAAGCTGGCTTCTCGCTGCTGGAACTTTTGATGGTCGTAGCCATCCTCACGGTCGTGTTAGGCGTCGTGGTCCGGGGAGCGGTCGAGCTGCAAGCCAGGAGTGCAACCGAGGTTGCCAAAGTGGATCTCACTCAGCAATCGCGTCAGTTCATGGACCAGGTGGTGAAGGACCTGCACCATGCCGGCTACCCCAGTGTTCGCATGTATGACCAGGCCACGTCCACAGCCAATCCCGCTCTTTACGGGCAAGGACTGATCAGCATTTCGAGTAACGCCATCGTTTTTGAAGGCGACGTAGACGGCAGCGGCAACGTCAGCGTCGTGTTCGTTCAGCTGAACCCTTTGAATGGTCCCTGTCCCTGCATTCTGCAGCGGGGAAGTGTGTACAAGCAGGCGTACCTCGCGGGGAACATGCCCCAGTACTACACGCAGGTGGACAACGTAATGAACCTGAACCCCTTCAGCGCAATCCTGAATGACGGAACCACAACGGAACTGCCTTGCACTATTGCGACCGGAGGATGTCCGGACGGGAACAGCATGGCCAACGTTAAAGCGGTGGGGCTAGCACTCAATGTAAGAACGGGAAATCCCAGTATGGAAGACGGAAAGTTCTCGACGATCACGATGTCGTTAGAGGCAAAGATTAATAACTAAGTCAGGAAGGTGATGTACATGACTGACGGAGAAAATGGGCAGCGTGGAATCGCACTCTTCATGTCTCTCATAGTGCTGCTACTGCTAAGCGTGCTTGCCATTGCGCTGGTGTACATGGCAACGACCGACACCACGGTGAATGCCAATTACCGCAACCAGCAAGTTCTCTACTTCGCGGCGAAGGCTGGCATTGAAGAGGCGCGAGACCGTCTTATGTCTGCAAACCCGAACACGGTGACGGCTCCGACCTGCACGCCGAGCGCATCTTGTTTGCCTGCGGTTCCGGCCCCGCCCACGATCGGGAATGGGCAAATTCTGTATATCCTGGGCGGCACGAATCCCGCCGCGGTAACACCATGGAATCTCGCCAGCATCTACGCCGATGATGAGTTGTGTCACAATGGCTACAACCTCGGGATGACTGCCAAGAGCGGTGATCTTCACTGTACAACGGTTCCGCCAGGGGCAGGTTGGTACGCGACCACTACCAGTAAAATTCCATGGAATTCCACCAACGCGGCGCTTCCGTTCCAGTGGGTTCGCATCAGCCCCAAGCTCAATGGCTCTATTGACAGCGGGAAATATCCCGTGAACCCAACTGCACCCATGAGCACGCTCGTATGCTGGGATGGCACCGAAGAAGTTCTGTTGCAGGGAGCGGCTGATTGCACGCAGATGATTAATGCGACACCGGCGGGGCCTGCAGCCAATCCCGTGTACCTGATCACGTCGCTCGCCGTGAACCCCCAGACCGGGTCGCGGCGCATGGTGCAAGCCGAGGTAGCGCTGTCTCCCACCCCGCCGTTTCCATATGGGCTCTTTGCCACCAGCAACGCATGCGGCGGGATGCAACTGGGCGGAGGAGCTACGACCGACAGTTACACCAGTGCCGGCGGTGAAACTTATGCATCCAGCGCCCGACCCTATGGAGGCGACATCGGATCGAATGGAAACGTGTTGTTGAATGGCGCCAGCACACAGGTCGGTGGTTCGATTGGAGTACCGAATCCGACAACCGGCGCGTGCCCCGCGGGCCTTACCACTATGGGTGGGGCGGGTATGCTGCCGCCCTCAAGTGCGAATAAGCTGCAGGCAGTTGGACCATACGCTTTCCAGACGCCGCCTCCACCCAATCCTATGCCTCCGACGACCGATCTGGATCTCAGGAAATCCGGGGGCAACCTGGTCCCGGGTTCGTATGGGAATATCTCGGTGACATCAGGTGGAACGATCACGCTCGCGCCTGGTACTTACAGCATCAACAGCCTTAGTCTCGCGGGCAACGCAACCCTGGTCATCAGTCCGGATGGTGCGGTCGTGATCAACATAGGAGGGCAGGGCACCAGTACCCCTTTGGATTTGTCGGGGGGATCCGTCTCCAACCTGAGCAATATCGCCAACAACTTCCTGATCAACTACGCGGGGACGGGGACCATCAAACTTTCCGGAGGAGCGAAAACCTACATCACCCTCGATGCACCGAACGCAGATGTGCAAATTCAGGGTGGCACCGACCTCTATGGCTCGATCATCGCGAAAACAATTTCGGATTTGGGAGGCACGCATTATCACTTCGACACAAATTCGAAGCTCGGTCCGCCGTCGAACGGCAACTATAGCGAAATCGCTTTCCGCGACGTGAACTACTAGCGGTTCCATGACATGTGCCGCGGTGCGTTGCAGGGGTCGATGAGCGACGCCTGTTTGCGACAATTGACTCTGGTTTGCCGTCAGCCCGTTTTAACGTCCTGCCGACCAGCACTCGTAGTCAATTAATGACAAAGTCTTTACATTGCACAGACACTTCCTGGAGCTTCAAGATTCAAGCTGTTGGCCCACGAGGAGGCGTTTTATGCACACAATGTGGGCCAGCATGAAAGCCGCAACCAATCGACGTTCATTCCTAAAAAATGGTTTTACAGCAGCAGGCGTGGCAACCACCGGCCTCGGCTTGCTTGCGAATACTCCGTCGCTTTTAGCGGAAAGGGGACCTGAAGAACACAGCGGCCGTCTTGTTCGGGGCGACGCCGCCCTGCTTCGGTTCGCAGCAGCGGCTGAAATCCTGGAGACCGATTTTTGGGTGCAATACAACGAACTTGGAGGAGTCCAGGACAACGAGTTTCCTGGCGGAGGTGGGACTGGCAACCCAGCATACACAGCGGCACTTACGGTGCTCGACTCCGACATGGCACAGTACATTCATGACAACACAGATGATGAGTTCACCCACCAGAATTTCCTAAATGGGTATCTAGCCTCGAAGGCGGCAGATACGGTTAACCTGGAGGCATTTCGTACCCTGCCGGGGAGCAAGGCGAGCGGCTCTACTGGAGCGCCACGACTCACGAATCTTACACAGCTGACGTTGGACACAAGCTGGTGGACACGTTACCGCGATAGTGCTCATAACCCCGATCTCGATCCAAATTTCAAATTTCCGCAAGCCGTGCCAACATTGGCCGTGGGGCAGCATACTGCGATTCCCAGAACTAACGATGACACGCAGGATCCCAACTTCCTTCAAGCGATTGCGAACACTGCGGCATTTCACTTTCCGACCATCGAGCAAGGAGGAAACAGTCTTTATCCCTCCATGGCGCAGAGAGCGACGAGTGTCGAAGTCCTGCGAATCTTGATCAGCATTGGACCTACGGAGACAATGCATTTCCAAACCTGGTCGGACAAGGCGGGCAATGCGCCTCCCCTCACGGCTGTCGATCCAGTAACAGGCGTATCTGTCACTTTTCCCGATCTAAATTCTGCGCCCTTTGGCGGCGAGGAATTTCAAACCAATCTGATTATGCCCGAGCCCTGCCCATTTTTGAGTCGGAAGCTCCCACCGTGTTCAATCATCCGTCCTACGGAGACGAAGGGGATAGCTAAAGGCGTCGTGAAGTTTCTGACTGCTATGGGACTTTTCATTGGTCAGCCGCCTGCGTTCTTCGAGCTGTTAATGGATCTGGCGGAAGACGCCGATGAAGCTAGACGCGGTATTAGCTAGGTTTCTCGCTTCGTTTTTTCTCCCAGCCGCTGTACCGATAACTGTACAGCGGCTTTCTTATCCAGGAGAACAAGCTGAGCGATAATGAAATTGGCGAAAAATCCCCATTGCACTCGTTGACAGTCGTCAAGTTCGCAACGGTCATTTTAGTGGGTATCAACAATTGCTTTGCTGACGCAAGAAATTGCCCACCAAGTCTGCTGTGTTCGGGACAACTCCAAGTTGCTGAAAGACGCCGAGCGATTCCACCAGCACCCAGTCCTCGACGATCTTGCCCTGCACAACGCGGTGGACGGTGAACATCCGTATCTGCATCTTCTTGCCGCTCGCGGGAATTCCCAGCCACGCGCCCTGGTGCGTGCCCTCCATCAGCAGTTGCGTCACGACACGATCGCCTTCACTCAACATCTGTTCGATGCTGAAGCGGAGATCGGGGAAGCTGGCGATCCAGCCCGCAACATGCTCC
>QIAH01000442.1 GCA_003225465.1 Acidobacteriota bacterium
AGGTCGTGACGCAGCAAGAGATCAGCATGTGCGGATTCGGCCCCGCTGTCGCGATGCTGACAGCAGCAAAACGCCTGGGCGCGACCCGCGCGGAGCTCATCAAGTACGCGACGTCAGGGGATAATTCGGGGGACCGGCAGATGGTGGTTGGATATGCGGGGATTGCCGTTTTCTAGACGGCGGGCAAGGGCGCCCGCCGCTCCAAAAGTAAACCCATCCAAGCGGAGCTTGGGTGGGGCACCCTATTGTTCTTTCATTTCCCTTAGCGGTGGCTAGGCGCGGATGTGTGTCCGCCGCTGCTGACGTGTCCGGCGCCCGTGCTCGTGTGTCCCGTGCTCACGTGTCCGGCTCCCGTGTTCATGTGTCCGGCTCCCGTGTTCATGTTCTGACCGCTCGCGCCAAAGCCGGGTGAACCCATGCTGCTGGTTCGCGCGGC
Organism: Acidobacteriota bacterium; assembly: GCA_003225465.1. Taxonomy (GTDB): domain Bacteria; phylum Acidobacteriota; class Terriglobia; order Terriglobales; family Acidobacteriaceae; genus Gp1-AA133. The sequence goes on from QIAH01000442.1 coordinate 437, forward strand.
TGTCGAGGTATGCACTGTGGCCGAACCGTTCTGCTGGACCTGATGCGAAATCTTGTCCAGATTATGCACGGCGCCCCGGGGAACGCCCAATCCCGCCGTGCCGTTTTGTACAACCAGCTTGCTGGGAACGTTGCCGGCCAAGACCGGATGCCCAACCGTGACGGTTGCAGTGCCTGCTGTCGGCGGCACGGGCGGCTTGAAGCGCTGCGGAGCATTGGTCACCGGAACCACCGGATGCCATCCTCCGGCAAATGCGCCAGGCTGCCAGCCCCATCCGAAACCCGGAACGAAGGCCCAGCTTCCGTAACGATACGGCATCCAACCCCACGGATAAGGCGAGACCCAGGTGTATCCGAACCCGGGATAGAACATCCACGAACCATCCGCGAACGGACTCCATCCCGCGCCTGCAAAATAAGGTTGCCACATCATGCCGTAGCCGGGCACGTTGGCGTAGTTGCCGTAATAGTTCAGATCGCTGACACCGTATGTGTAGGGATAATTGTTCGCGGAGCCGCGGCTCGCGTATGCCTGCTGATATTTTGTTTGCTGCTTGTCCCAGGCATCGAAGGGCATTTCGTCGATGTTTTTCGCGAGCGTGTACTTGTTTTGGTTGGCGAGGTCGAAAATCACCGATTTATTTTTGCTGACCTCCACCTGTCCGGAAGGGCCGTCCACTTTTAATTCGCCATTGAAGACAGCCAGGATCGCGTTCGCCTCCTGGAGATGGACGCGGAAGTGCACGGCCTGCTCCGGCCGGACTTTCTCGTCGTTGAACTGGAATGTGAACGCGTCGCCCTTGCCCTTGGCGGTGTAGTCGACGTACGCCATGCCCTGCATCAGCGTCAGGATGGAAACGTGCGCGCCGGAATCTTCGAGCGAGAGATGACTGAAATCGATGCGGGTATCGGGAGCGATGCGAACCGTGCTTCCGTCCTCGAACTCAACTTCCGCCCGGCCGTCGGCCTTCGCCGCAAGTTTCATGCCCTCGACCATGGGCATGTTGAGCGATGCTTTTTCGAAACCTTGTCCGGTTCCCCGGTCAACCGCAACGGTACCCTGGACTTCACTCAGGCGAACGATGCGCACATGGGATTCCGCGAAAGCGGGAATCACGGTGAGTGCGAGCCCGACCACCAGAGCAAGCCACGTGCCCAAGCTTCGGTTCCACATAAATTGTCTCCTGGAGACTCTGTTCCCTTGCCTCATTAGAACATGGTTGGAACGGTTTTAGTTGCCAGGTTTATGTAACTTCTGAGGAGAGTGGCTGGCAAAGGTCGTCCATAGGACGGATCGGCTTCTGGCGATAGGCACGTCCTGCAAGTTGTTGATTTCAAGTAATTGCTCACTAGCTGGCCCCGGCTTGCGGACGGTTGAGTAACCTTTGTGCCCGTGCGCGGGTGATGTTCAGCACGGACTTATCGTCGACAATTCGTTGCAGGATGGGAGCGACAGCCTGAATCTCCTCGAGATTCTTCTCCTTGGCCATCTCTTCCATGCGCTTCAGCTCATCTTCGAGCGCGAGCTTCTGGTGGTGATGGTAATAGTCAAGCCGCCGGCCGAACTCCAATGTGCTCGACATGTTTTGAAAGACCGCCGTGATTTCCTGCACGGCAGGAACGGGCGAGTAGTTGTACTCGGCGCGGCTGTTGCGGGTGGCGTCCTTGTAGGTCAGAACCTTCGCTCCGGTCGAGGCCAGGTTGCGCTTGCCCGAATCGATTTTTCCGTCGAAGTATTTGGCCTTGGCGGCCAGATCAAAAATTCGTTTCGTGCTTGCGGGTGAAATGGTGAATTCGAGATGAAATGGATCGCCGGGCTCGGAGTCGGGAATCAGCTTTCCGGTGGAGTCGTAGCTGGCCTGGCCGTCCGATGCGACCGAGATCTCGTAGTGGTCGGGGATGGATTGCGGGAAGTCGAGGAAAAAACTGACGGAAGCGGTCGCGGACTTGCCCTCTTGAGCGAAGCCCACGCGGATTGAAAAGAAGCTGATGAGTAGTAGGGCGAGCGCTGCACTCCGTATGGCAGAAACGAAAACGGAATTCATAAGTGATCGATCGATTCTAAAGCCAGAACCGAGGAACGGGGAACAACGAATCAAGCCGCGCTATCAGCCACCAGCCGGGTGCCCCAGGTTCGCGTCCGTTCTTTGGACGCGAACCTGGGCGGGCGACCACCCGACTGGCGTGTTTACCGAACACCGCGTCCACCCAAAGCCGAGTCGTAGTTTCTGATTGCCCCGCGGACTAAGACGTTTCCGCGAGTCCGGCAATCTCACTGGGGCGGATCGCCACGGGTGTTTCTGAGCCCAGGTTCGCGTCCAAAGAACGGACGCGAACCTGGGGCACCGTCGCACCGTCCGGGCTCGGCGGGATCGAAAGCTTAGCGAACGGCGCGGTCCCCGGACGGGTAGACGCCCTGGCGTCGCAAGGTGGCGGCCGTATGCAGGTGGCAGATCGCAATGGCGAGCGCGTCTGATGCGTCGGCAGATTGGGGCGGCTCGGCAAGGGCCAGCAGGCGGGTTACCATCGATTGGACTTGCTCCTTCCCGGCTTTACCGTAGCCCACGACCGCGGACTTGATGGAAAGCGGGGCGTACTCTGCCACCTCGAGTCCTGCGACAGCAGCGGCAAGCATGGCGACGCCTCGGACCTGCCCGAGTTTGAGCGCAGACTTCACGTTCAGCGCGTAAAAAACATCTTCGATTGCGACCTGGTCAGGTTGATGCTCGCGAATCAACTCCTCGAGTCGAAGGTAAATTCGCTGAAGACGGGCGGGCATCGGTTCGCGCGGAGAGAGTTTGATCGCGCCGCAGGTTAAGCAGTGCAGGTGTCCGGTTTCTGCAAGCTCGACGATTCCGAAACCCGTGTACTCGGTGCCGCAGTCGATGCCGAGAACCCGCATGGCGGTCAGTGTATCGCGTCTGGATGCGGGGAACCAGGGAAAGGCTCCAGTGTTCTGCGAGCGCAGTGGAAGCGAAGACTTAAGAGAATACCAAAATCTTAAACCGCAGAGAACGCGGAGAACAGGCGCAGAGGACGCAGAGACGCAGAGACGCAGAGACGCAAGGGAACCCTGAAGCCGAGCTCTCAGCAACATCTTGGACGTCTTCGACGGCTCGCTTCGTTTTCGCGGAGGAATTCGGCGTAGGCTTCGGGCGACGTTTGGAGCTGGCGTCGCAGGAGAAAACGCGCGTAGGCCGACTCGTCGAAAATCTCCTGCAACGTTGCGCGCACGATGGAGGCTATGCCGCGGACGAGTTCTTGGAGAGTCGATTCGAGATGCATCATGCCTGCTCCTCGGTCGCGAAGCGGGTGGCCACGAAGGGGGACTCGCGCAGGACTGGCTGCTTGCGTCCGGCCAGCACTCGAATCCACTCCGTGGCAGACTCCACCAGAATCGCACCGACCAGCAGAATCAGAATGCCCGTGACCAGGGCATCCAGACGGTCATTGAAAATGAGCCGCGCGGTTGCGGGTGCGGCCGCGTTCGCCCCGGAGGCCAGCAGGCGTGCGTGAGCCAGAAAACCGATGCGCGGGTTGGGATCGAAAACCTTGTAGTACGAGGCCGAGAACGTCACCGCGACCAGCCAGGTCAGTGGCACTAGCGTTACGGGCGCATATTTCGGGCGTCCCATCTTGATGATGATGGTGGTCGCCACACAGAGCGCCACCGTCGCCAGCAACTGGTTCGAGATGCCGAACAGCGGCCACAGCGAGTTAATTCCGCCCAGCGGATCCTTCACGCCCTGCCACAGAAAATATCCCCAGGCAGCCACGATCAGAGCGCTGTTGGCGAGAATACTGGGATACCAACTGGTGCGGCCCAGCGGTTTCCAGACGTGGCCCAGCGCATCCTGCACCATGAAGCGCCCAACGCGCGTGCCCGCGTCGAGCACGGTGAGAATGAACAAAGCTTCAAACATCAGCGCGAAGTGGTACCAGATCGCCATCAGCGCCTTGCCGCCGATGCTGTGCGAAAAAATCTGGGCCATGCCGACCGCAAACGCAGGAGCTCCGCCGGTACGGTTATAGAGCGTCTGCTCGCCCACGTCCTGCGCGAGCACGTGCATGTCGGAGGCGGTCACGGGAAAGCCCCAACTGGAGATGCTCGCAGCCGCAGCTTCGGGAGCCTGCCCCACAATTCCCGCCGGGCTGTTGATGGCGAAATAGGTTCCCGGCTGCATGACACAAGCGGCTACTACCGCCATGATTGCGACCATCGACTCACACGCCATGGCGCCGTATCCCACCATGCGCGTCTCGGTCTCCCGCGAAATCAGCTTGGGGGTGGTGCCGCTGGCGATCAGCGAGTGAAAGCCGCTGATGGCGCCGCAGGCAATGGTCACGAAGGCAAAGGGAAAGAGATTTCCGGCAAACACCGGACCGGTGCCATCGATGAAGCGCGTGAGCGCCGGCATGTGCAGCGTGGGACGCAGGGCAACGATGCCCAACGCGAGCATCGCAATCGTGCCGAGCTTGACGAAGGTGCTCAGGTAATCGCGGGGCGCGAGCAGAAGCCAGACCGGCAAG